>PQAK01000030.1 GCA_003105225.1 Deltaproteobacteria bacterium
TCGACGCGATCAAGAAGGGGGCGTACTACTACTTCGAGAAGCCGGTCGACCGCGCCCGGCTGCTGATCATCATCGAGCGGGCGATCGAGAACCTGCGGCTGCGGGAATCGCACCGGCTCCTCTCCGAGAAGCTCTTCCCCGGCGCCGCGCCGATCATCGGGGAGCACCCGAGCATCCGGGAGATCAAGCGGATCCTGCCGCGCGTCGCCAGGAGCGACGCCGTCATCCTCCTGACCGGGGAGAGCGGCACGGGCAAGGAGGTGATCGCCCGGAACGTCCACTCCATGAGCGGCCGCAGCGCGGCGCCGTTCCTCGCGGTCAACTGCGCCTCCCTCCCGGACACCCTGTTCGAGAGCGAGCTGTTCGGGCACGAGCGGGGCGCCTTCACCGGGGCGCATCGCCGGGAGATCGGCCTGTTCGAGGCGGCATCGGGGGGAACGCTCTTCCTGGACGAGATCGCCGAGGTGAAGCTCGACATCCAGGCGAAGCTCCTCCGCGCGCTGCAGGAGCGGGAGATCCGTCGCGTGGGGGGGAAAGAGAACATCACGATCGACGTCCGCATCGTCGCGGCGACGAACCGTGACCTGGAAGAGGCGGTCAAGGCGGGAAGGTTCCGGGCCGACCTGTTCTACCGGCTGAACATTTTGAAACTGGCCCTGCCGCCCCTCCGGGACAGGCTATCGGACATTCCGGAGCTGGCGGAATATTTTCTGGCCAAGCACGGCGAAAAGGGAGTTCCCCCCGTCCGGGAGATCACCCGGGAGTCGATGCGCCTGATGCTTCGCTACGCATGGCCCGGGAACGTCCGTGAACTCGCATCGGTGATCGAACGGGCCGTGGTGCTTGCGGAAGAGGGAAGGATCACCCCGGACGTCCTTCCCCCCGAGATCCGCGACGAGCCGGCCGGCCATGTTTCGCACCTGTTCCCCCTCCCGCCGGCGGGCGTGGATTTCGAAAAGGTGGAGGAGAGCCTGCTGCGCCAGGCAGTGGAGCGCTCCGGCGGGGTGCATACCCGGGGTGCGGAGCTGCTGCGCATGAGCTACAAAACCTATGTATATCGCCTGAAGAAATTCGGAATCATCCCCGCCTGATCGCAGTCCTCATTTGAGGAAAGCATTGCTCATATGGGTAACGAGAGCGCCTTCCCGCGGTAAAAAAAACCGGGAATGTGCGATAATCATTGCTGAAATCGGCAGAAATGGATTGGCACCATTCTTGGATACCTTTGTGAATCACAGATTATAATCGCTCCGCATGGGGGATGCAGATGAAGAGGATTCTCGCGTTGTGCGCCGCGGCGGCGTTCGCGCTGTCGCTTGCGGTCACGGCGGCGGCGGCCGAGCAGAAGAAGGCGGTTGCGCCTCCGGCGAAGGCGGAGGAACCGGCGAAGAAGGTGGAGCCCGCGAAGAAGGATGCGGTCAAGAAGGCGAAGTCGAAGGTCGTCACGGGCACGATCGAGACGGTGGATGCATCGGCGGGAACCCTTTCCGTAAAAGGGAAGAAGGAAACCCTGCAGTTGAAGGCCGGCGAGAAGGTGAAGCTGGACGGGTTCAAGGTCGGCGACAAGGTCACGGCCACCTACTCCGAAGGAGTAGTCTCCAAGATCGTGGCGGCGAGGAAGGCCGCCCCGAAGGAAGAGATGAAAAAGGAGGGCGCCGAGACGAAGGCCGCACCGGCGGCGCCTCCGGCCGGCAAGAAGTAGCCCGATCGATTCCGCAAGGACCGTCCCCCCCCACAAGGGCAGGGGCGACCGGGGCAGGGGGACACAATCTCCCTGCCCATTTTTATTTGGATTTTCAAACCAGTTACACGCATTGACTTTTCCCGGCGCCTTTGATAGACCATCCTTTGCTTTGCCCCCCAACCCACCTGAAGGAGAATAGCCCGATGAAAGTCCTCGCGCTGGACAACCTGCAGAAGGTCGGCATCGACGTATTCGTCAAGGAGGGGATCGAGGTCGACGTCAAGGGGAAGATGACCCCGGAGGAACTCGCGGCGGCGATCGACAATTACGACGGGGTCGTGGTGCGGGGCGCCACGAAGGCGACGGCCGCGGTGTTCGAGAAGGTCTCCCGCACGAAGGTGATCGGCCGCGCCGGCAGCGGCACGGACAACATCGACAAGGTGGCGGCCACCAAGAAGGGCGTGGTGGTGATGAACACCCCGGGCGGCAACACCGTCACCACCGGGGAGCACGCCATCGCGATGATGATGGCGCTTGCCCGCCAGATCCCCCAGGCCACCGCCTCCATGAAGGCCGGGAAGTGGGAGAAGAACAAGTTCATGGGGACGGAGCTCACCGACAAGGTCCTGGGCGTCGTCGGCATGGGGGCCATCGGGAAGGTCGTCGCCGAACGGGGCCTCGGGCTGAAGATGTCGGTCCTGGGGTACGACCCGTACGTGTCGAAGGAGGACATGGCGCGGCTGGGGGTGGAATTCGTGACCCTGGACGACCTGTTCCGCCGATCCGACTTCATCACCTTCCACACGCCGCTGACTCCCGAGACGAAGAACATGGTGAACGCCTCGTCCATCGCGAAGATGAAGAAGGGGGTCTATCTCATCAATTGCGCGCGCGGTGCGCTGATCGTCGAAGCCGACCTCCAGGCGGCCCTGGAATCGGGCAGGGTGAAGGGAGCGGCGATCGACGTCTACCCGGTCGAGCCCCCGCCGGCGGAGACGCCGTATTTCAAGCATCCCAACGTGATCCTCACTCCCCACCTGGGCGCGGCCACCACGGAGGCCCAGGAGAAAGTGGCGGTATTGATCGCCGAGCAGATCAGCGATTTCCTGAAAAAGGGAACCATCCGCAATTCCGTCAATTTCCCTTCGGTATCGGGCGAACTGTTGCCGACCCTGAAGCCGTACCTGGAACTGGGGGAGAAGCTGGGCGCCTTCCACGGGCAGATGCTGGACACGCCGATCCAGGAGTTGAGGGTGGAATACATTGGAGAGATCGGGAAGCTGGCCACCGCGCCGGTCACCATCTCGATCCTGAAGGGCCTTCTCCAGTACCAGACCGAGGAGGTCAACCTCGTCAACGCGCGGATGGTTGCGGAGGAGAGGGGGATCAAGGTCACGGAGACGAAGGCCGCCCGGTCGGAGGATTTCACCAGCCTGGTACGGGTGAAGGTGATTACCGAGAAGGGGGAATCCACCATCTCCGGCACCGTCTACGGCACCGCCCCGCGCGTCGTGACGATCGACCGCTATCCCATCGAGGCGGACCTGTCCGGCGGCATCCTGATGCTGAAGAACCAGGATGTCCCGGGAGTCGTCGGGCGGGTCGGGACGTTCCTCGGCGAGAAGGGGATCAATATCGCCGGCCTGCAGCTGGGCCGGAAAGAGGTCGGGGGGACCGCGGTCTCCCTGGTGAGCGTCGACAACCCGGTTCCCGAGCCCGTTCTGAAGCAGCTCAGCAAGCTTCCCAACATCACCGCCGCAAAATACCTGACGTTCTAGGAAAGAGGCGATCCCTTGAAGAGCATCATCGTCATCGGCGCACAGTGGGGCGACGAGGGGAAGGGAAAGATCGTCGACATCTACTCCGAGTTTGCCGACACCATCGTGCGGTCGACCGGGGGGAACAACGCCGGCCACACGCTGGTGGTCAGAGGGGAGAAGTTCATCTTCCACCTGATCCCCTCCGGCATCCTGCATCCCGGCAAGAAGTGCGTCATCGCCAACGGAGTGGTCGTGGATCCGAAGGTCCTGTTGGCCGAGGTCGACCGTCTCCGGGAACGCGGCTACCTGAAGGACCATGCGCAGCTCAAGGTCGGCCTGCTCGCCAACATCATCATGCCGTACCACATCGTGCTGGACCGCGCGCGGGAGGAAAAGCTGGGGAGCCGGAAGATCGGGACCACGGCGCGGGGAATCGGCCCCTGCTACGAGGACAAGATCGCGCGTACCGGGATCCGGGCATGCGACCTGATCCATCCGGACACCTTCGCGGAGAAGCTTGCGGCCAACCTCGACCTGAAGAATTTCCTCCTGAAGCATTACTACGGCGCCGAGGAGATATCCTTCCAGTCCTGCCTCGAGGAGTACACGGGGTACGGGGAACGGCTGAAACCGTATCTGATCGACACCTCGAGCTTTTTGAACGAGGAGATCAACCGGGGATCGAAGGTCCTGTTCGAGGGCGCCCAGGGGACCCTGCTGGACATCGACCACGGCACGTACCCGTTCGTCACCTCCTCCAACACCACGGCGGGAGGGGCGTGCACGGGTTCCGGCGTCGGCCCGACGAAGATCAGCGGCGTCATCGGCGTCTCGAAGGCATACGCGACCCGCGTCGGCGGCGGGCCGTTCCCCACGGAGCTGTTCGACGAGGAGGGGCAGCTGATCCGGGACCGGGGCAACGAATACGGCTCCACGACGGGGCGGCCGCGCCGGTGCGGCTGGTTCGACGCTCCGGTGGTGCGGTATGCCCACCGGCTGAACCACCTGGCCGGCATCGCCCTCACCAAGCTGGACGTTCTGTCGGGGCTGTCGCGGATCAAGGTCTGCATCGGCTATGATGTCGGCGGGACGAAGCGGGACGAGGTCCCCCTGTCCCTCCCGGAATTCGAAGCTGCGAAGCCCGTATACGAGCAGGTGGAGGGATGGAAAGAAGACATCACGACGGCGAAGGCGTTCGGCGACCTTCCGAAAGCCGCCCAGAAATATGTGCGCTTGCTCGAGGAGGTGTCCGGCGTGGAGGTCACCCTCGTATCCGTGGGTCCCGAGCGGAACCAGACGATCGTCCGCAGGAACCCGTTCCGGTCTTGACACTTCGGGCTGAGCCCCGGTAGCATAATTGGTTTCGGGGGAGCCCATAGCTCAGTTGGCAGAGCATCTGACTTTTAATCAGAGGGTCGCAGGTTCGATCCCTGCTGGGCTCACCAGCGCACTCCAACGCGTCCCCATCGTCTAGTCCGGCCAAGGACACCGCCCTTTCACGGCGGCGACGCCGGTTCAAATCCGGCTGGGGACGCCATCCTCCTGCCTTGGTCCTTCTTGCCTTTTTAGGCATGTAGACGTGAGAATGGAAAGGTCATGGATTTCCTTCGCCCGGAGAACCTCCTCCGATACGGCTACAAAGACTGCATGCTTTGCGAGGTCGAACGCAAAGGGGAGGAGAAACGGTGCCTGCCCTGTTCCGGCAGGGCGGACCAGAGGGAACGGCTTCTCTGGGAAATCCATCGGGCGAGGATACGGCGCACCGCCGGGAAATTATCCCTTGTGTTCCCCGGCATCGGGCACTTCTATGCGCGGCGTTACCTGCCGGGAATCTTCTGGGCAGCGCTCATCCCCTTGACCCTCGGGCTGGCTGCAAGCGTCTGGCAAGGGCCGACGGTTGGCCACGCCGTTCTCCTGCTGGCATTCGGCATCATCTATTACCTCGCCTGGGCCGATGTGCGACGTGGTTTCAGGGAAATCGAGGCGCCCTGCCAGGCGGCATGTCCCTCCCATGTCAACGTCCCCGACTATCTCGCTCTCGTGCGCGTGGGCCGCCCCCTCGAGGCGCTGGCCCTGGTGCACGACAGGCTCCCCTTCGCGGCCTTCTGCGGCAGGGCCTGTCCGCACCCCTGCGAACAGAAATGCGTCCGGATCGAGTGGAATGCCCCGATCTCCATCATGGCGATCAAGCGCTACCTGTCCGATATCGGCTATGCCGCGGGGATATCGCCTTCCGCGAATACCGCCGAAGGGACGCCGTCCCCGAGGGTGGCGGTCATTGGCGCCGGCCCGGCGGGACTCTGCGCCGCGGATACGCTTGCCCGGCTGGGATGCAGGGTCACCGTGTGCGATGCGAACGCCGAACCGGGGGGAATGATGCGTTACGGCGCCCCGGAATTCCGTTTCCCCCGCGAAGCAGGTCTTTGCGACACCCGCACGATCCTGGCGCGCGGCGTGGTTTACAAGGGGAAAATGCGGTTCGGACGGGATTTCACGCTGGAGGACCTTGCGCGCGAAGGGTTCGAGGCGGTGCTGTTCGCGCTCGGAGCCGGCGAGGCGGCCCGCCTGCCGGGGGCCGGAGGGGAGGAAGAGGGATTTCTTGACGGTCAGACGTTTCTCACCCGCATCCGGCGGGGGGAGATGCAAAGGTTGGACGGATCGCTCGCCGTCATCGGGGGCGGGGACGTCGCCGTCGATGTCGCCCGATCGGCGATCCGCCTGGGGGCGAAGGAGGTGACGATCGCCTGCCTGGAATCCCGGGAGACGATGCCGGCCCTGCCCTGGGACCTGGAGGACGCGGTCGCGGAGGGAGTCAAGGTGCTGCCCTCCGTCGCGGTCCGGGAGTTCCGCATTCGCGGGGGGCGCGTCGCCGGGTTCGACGCCCTTCGGGTGAAACGGATCGCGAACGACGCAAACGGGCGCATCGTGCCGGAGACGGAACCGGGAAGCGGTTTCGAGGTCGCGGCCGACACGATCGTCGTGGCCATCGGGTCCCGGCCCGGGACGGGCGCTCTCCCCCCGGGTTCCGCGCGGAAGACGCTGGATTCCTCCCACCACGTTTATCGATTGATTTTTGGGAAAAAGGAAACTAGAATCCCGGCCTATGCGTGCGGAGACGTCGTGAGCGGGCCCGGAACGGTCGTCGAGGCGTCCGCATCCGGCCGGGCGGCGGCGCTGAATATCTACGAGGCGCTTTGCGTCGAAGAGGTCAGGAAGGCCCGGTACGAGGACAATTACCGCCGCGCAGCCGAGCCCCACCTGGTTGACAGGCCCGAGTGGCGGCAGCGGCGGCAGGCGCCACGGCTATCTCCGGAGGAGAGCCGGCGAACTTTTCAGGAAGTGGAAAAGAGATTGACCGACGAAAGCGCGCACCACGAAGCGGAACGGTGCGCACGGTGCAATCTCTGGCTATAAACCAAACAGGGAGGGGGTGAGTACGGATGAAGAAGTTCGCAGCTTTCCTGGCGATCGTCGTGGCGGTGATGTTCTCCGCCGGAGTGGTCATCAGCGCGGAGGCTCCCGGCAAGGTCACCATCAAGGAGATCCAGAAGACCAAGCCGCCGGTGGTGTTCGATCACAAAGCCCACACGACGCGCGCAAAGGCGTGCAAGGATTGCCACCACAAGAACGAGCCCGGCAAGGAGCAGAAGTGCTCCGCTTGCCACAAGGCGAGTGCGGAAGGCAAGACGGTGGCCCTCAAGGACGCGTTCCACACCACCTGCAGGGACTGCCACAAGAAGATGAAGGGGCCGACCAAGTGTGACGACTGTCACAAGAAGTAACCGGCCGCAGCGTTGGAAAAACGGGGAAGGGCGGTGGAACCCGCCCTTCCCCGTTTTAAATTGACTTTCACTCCCCTTTATAGTATTTTTTCCAGACTTTACCGGAAACGGTTTACCCTTCATCCCAAGGTGAATCCCCATGGCGGACGATAAGCGCGATACATCCACGATGGACAAAGTGTGGAATTTCTTCACATCGCTGAAACTGGCGATTACCGTCCTGATCATCATGGCCGTCGCCTCGATCTTCGGGACGATCATCGAGCAGAACCAGCCCATAGAGAAATACCGCCAGGTGTACGAAGACTGGGCGTACCATCTTCTGGACCGGTTGAACATGTTCGACATGTACCACTCCTGGTGGTTCCTTCTCCTCCTGGTCCTTTTCACCATCAACCTGGCGTGCTGCACCCTCGACCGCCTGCCGCGGGTGCTGAAGGTCGTTCGCAACCCGAAAACGACCCTGGACGAAAATCTCGAGAAAACCCTGGGCCAGGTGGACCGGTGGAAGAAAAAGGGATCCCTGGATGCCTGGGCCGACAAGTACGCGGAGGCCATGGGGAAAACCATCGGCAAGCCGCGCGTGACGAAGAACGGCGACGCCGTCCACCTCTACGCGGAAAAGGGCGTCGTATCCCGGTTCGGCGTCTACGTCACCCACACCTCCATCATCATCATCTTCATCGGCGCGATCGTCGGCAACGTGCTCGGGTTCAAGGGATTCGTCAATATCCTCGAGGGACAGTCGATCCGCCAGGTATCGACACCCAGGGGCGACCGGTCGATCGATCTCGATTTCGCGGTACGGTGCAACAAGTTCACGCTGACCTACTACACGGACGAGCACGGGCATCAGACCCAGCAGCCGAAGGAGTACGCCTCCGACCTGAGCGTCCTCGAAAACGGCAGGGAAGTGCTCCGCAAGAAGATCGTGGTGAACGATCCGCTCCAGTACAAGGGGATCTGGTTCTACCAGTCCAGCTACGGCCAGGCGGGCGCAGCTTCGGCGAAGGTGGCGATCCGCGAACCGGGCGGCGCCCTTGTGACGGGCCTTTCGCTGTTCGCCGGGCAGCCGGTGGAGATCCCGGGATACGGGAGAATCACCGGGACGGATTACCAGCCGAACTACCAGGGTTTGGGCCCCGCTCTTCTCGTCACGCTGGAAAAGGCGGGCCAGCCGCCGTCCCAGCTCTGGCTGCTGGAGTCCCGCCCCGACTTCGACCGCCAGAGGAAGGACCGGTACTATTTATCCTTCGGCGGCTTGAGCCAGGCCTTCTATACGGGCCTCCAGGTGGCGAAGGACCCCGGGGTGAACGTCGTCTGGGTCGGCTGTACCCTGATGGTCATCGGTCTTCTCATTGCATTCTTCATGTCCCATCAGCGTCTCTGGGTGCGGTTGTCTCCGTCGGCAGACGGCCGCGTGGATGTCGTGCTGGCCGGCTCCGCAAGCAAAAACCGGCTGGCATTCGAAAAGAAGTTCGAGAAAATCCAGAGCGACATGAAGGCGGTCGCGATATAATCAGAAGACTACACCCTTCACTGCAACGGGAGCTGCAATCGCCATGCTGAATGTCCGTCTCTTCGACCTGACGACCCTTCTGTTCGGCGCCGCATCGGTCAATTACGTAGCCGCCCTGTACGGCAAAAAGGATACGCTTGCGCGCGTCGGAACCTGGCTCTGCGTCATCGCCGCGGTCGTCTCCACCGCAGCGATCGGCGTCCGCTGGGCCGAATCCTACAAAATGGGGATCGGCCGCATCCCCGTCACCAACCTGTACGAGTCGCTGGTGTTCTTCGCCTGGGCATTGAACTTCTTCTACCTGTTCGTGGAATGGAAGTACCGGAACCGGGCGTTCGGGGCTTTCGTCATGCCCATCGCCTTCCTCACGATGCTGTTCGCCTTCACGAACGACAGCAGCATCCAGCCGCTGGTCCCGGCCCTCCAGTCCTACTGGCTCCACGCCCACGTGATCACCTGTTTCGTGGGGTACGCGGCGTTTGCGGTCTCCGCCGGCGTCGCCGTCATGTACCTTCTCAAGGCCCGTCAGGAAGAGGCGAAGACGGACGCGGGGGTGGTCCGTCTCTTCCCTTCGAGCAAGGCGCTGGACGACCTGGTGTACAAGGCGATCATCTGGGGGTTCCCGTTCCTGACCGCCGGGATCATCACGGGCGCCGCATGGGCCAACTACGCGTGGGGCACCTACTGGTCCTGGGATCCCAAGGAGACCTGGTCGCTGATCGTATGGCTCGTGTACGCCGCCTTCCTTCATGCCCGGATCACCCGCGGTTGGCACGGCAAGCGCGCCGCGATCCTGTCGATCGCCGGGTTCCTGGCGACGATCATGTGCTACCTGGGAGTCAACCTCGTGCTTTCCGGCCTGCACTCCTACGGCGGATCGTAATCGATGGGCGGGTCGGCCCCGCCCGGCGCAACCGCAGGGATGAAAAAAAGAGTCGTCGCGTTTTTGATCACCGCCGTGGCTGCAGGCTCGGTGTTCGCGTTCGGCCTCTACAGGGAGGAAATCGCCGAAGTCCTGTTCAACGCCGCGATGCTTTGACTGTCGTGCATCGGGGTCGGGTGACCCCGTGAGATTCTTGAAACGCCGCATCTTCCAGACGCTGGGCACGCTGCTGCCCAACTCCTACCTGAAGGGATTTTCCCTCTCGCTGGCCCACGGGGCCGTCCGCGTGACGCCCTCCCTCTACCAGGGGCCGTTGAAGGGCGTCTGCACGCCGCTGTTGAACTGCTATGCGTGCCCCTCGGCCCTGTTCTCCTGCCCGATCGGCGCGATCCAGCATTTCATGGTGACGGGGAGCGCGCCCTACTATGCGGCGGGAACCCTTTCCGTCATCGGGGCCTCGGTGGGACGCATGACCTGCGGCACCCTCTGCCCCTTCGGATTCATGCAGGACCTCCTCCACAAGTTCCGGACCCTGAAAGTATCGATCCCGGTGTGGACCCGGTATTTCCGCTATGCCGTCCTGGTCCTCCTCGTCTTCCTGATCCCGTATTTGACCCACGAGAACTGGTTCTCCAAGCTGTGCCCCATGGGGACGCTGATCGGCGGCCTGCCGTGGGTCACGCTGGACCTGAACGTCCGCTCGATGATCCGCGCCCTGTTCTGGGTGAAGATCGCGATCCTGCTCTTCTTCGTCACCGCCTCGCTCGATGGTGAAGCGCCCGTTCTGCCGGGCGGTCTGCCCGCTGGGGGCGATCTTCTCCCTGTTCAACAAGTCGAGCTTCCTGCAGCTCGCGTGGAACCCCGACACCTGCACCCGGTGCGGGAAGTGCCAGAAGATCTGCCCGGTCGACATCCNNGACGAACCCGGACTGCCTGCGGTGCCTGGATTGCACGCGCTGCCCGAGCCTGAAGCTTTCGACCGTGTTGCACAAGAACCCGTTCGCCGTCCCGATGCCGACTTTCGCCAAGGACAGGGCGGCGGGCGCGTGATATCTTGCTTCGAGGCGAAGAGACCGTGTCGGCGACATAAACCACGGCGGATGAGGCGAATTCATGAAAAGCAGAGCGAAAGCGTGCCTGGTGATGTGCGTGCTGCTGGCGGCCGCGGCGGCGGCCCCCCCGGCGCCTGCCCAGGACACCTACATGCGGTTGAAGCTGGGGGACCGGGCGCCCGACTTCAAGCTGAAGGACGTGATGACCGGCAGGACCGTGACGCTCCACGAGTTCCACGGGAAGAAAGTAGTCATGCTGGAGTTCTGGGCGACCTGGTGCGACATCTGCAAGCGGGAGATGCCGAGCCTGGTGAAGCTCTCCTCCGAGTGGAAGGACCGGGGGTTCGAGCTCCTTTCGATCGTCCTTCCGTCGGGGAACATCGACGACGTCAGGAAGCTCGTCAGGGATAAGAAAATCAATTACGCCGTCCTGCTGGATGCCGACCTGTCCGTGGCCACCAAGTCGTTCGGCCTTGCCGGGCCGATTCCGCTGAAGGTGGTCGTGGACCACAGGGGGATCATCCGGTACACCCACGTGGGCGATTATCCCCGGGGGGACGTGGAGCTGCCTGCCGTCCTGGAGAGACTGGTGAATGAGATGAAGAGGTCGAAATGACGACGGGATTGCAGGGTGGGGCGGCCGTTTCCCGGTAGGGTTCCCGATGTTTCTCCGCCGCATGACATTCCTTTTCCTGGCGTTCGTAGTTTCCTTTCCGGCCGGCGGCGGGACGTCCGGCCCCGGCGCGGAAGGATACGCGGGGTCGGAGGCGTGCGGGAAATGCCACGGGAGGATCTACCGGCAATGGAAGCTGTCCCCGCACGCGAACATGCTTCGGGACGCCAGGAAGGATCCGGGGGCCGTGGCCGCCACGGATTTCTCCCGGGTCCCGTTCCGCAAGGAGGAGATCCTGTGGTCGGTCGGAAGCCACTGGGTCCAGAAATATCTGACAATCATCGACAACCAATATTACGTCCTTCCCAACGCGTGGGATCTAGTCAAGGAGGACTGGGAGCCATACTCGATCTTCAACTGGCGGGAACGGCCGTACACGCAATCCTGCGACGGATGCCATGCGACCGGCTATGATCCTTCGACGAAATCGTTCCGCGAGCCGTCCATCGGCTGCGAAGCCTGCCACGGGCCGGGGGAGAAGCACGCGGCATCCCGGGCGGCGGAAGACATCGTGAATCCCGAGAGACTCCCGAAGGACCGGCGGGACATGATCTGCGAGTCCTGCCACACCGACGGGAAGGACACTCAGGCGGGGGGGCGGTTCCCGTTCCCCGCGTTTTTCCGGCCGGGGGAGGATCTGACGCGGTATTATTCCGATTTTTCCCCTCCAAAGCCCGGTTCGAGGAAATGGTACAAGGGGACGATGGACTACCGGGAACGCCACCGGATGTACCTGTTCTGGCAATCCAAGTTCTACTCGACCAGCCGGGCGTGCGACATTTGCGGGTTCGACCGCGGGAGAACGGCGAAAGAGGAGCGGTACATGACGCGGGACGAATATTGCGGTACCTGTCACAAGAAGATCTACGCGGCGGGTTCCGGCCACTCCCGCCATGACCCGCAATCGGCGCACTGCGTCGACTGCCACACCCCGCAGGTTGCCGGCGGAGGGCAACGGTACAGCATCCACGACCACAAGTTCGATTTCTCGGGGCCGGAGCTTCCGTGCACCGAGTGCCACGCGGAAAAAAACCCGGGCGGGAAGAATGCGCCCCCTCATGATTTCCGCTTCCGCCCCGTGGCGCTGAAGGATACTCTCACCATGGAGCAGGCCTGCGCCCGGTGCCACCCGGAGAGGAACGCGGCCGACCTCCTGCGGGACCGGAAATCCACCGCACGGAGCACCCCATAGATGGCGCAACCGTCTTCTTCGGGAAGCACCCTGACGGCCCGGTGGGAGCTGTCCTCGAGGCAAACGAGCCTCGTAACGTTTGTCCTGCTCTTCCTGATCACGATTCCGCTGCTGACGAAGATCTTCACGAGCGATTTCGGGACGCATATCGCGATCGGGAGGGAGATCGTCCAGACCCGGCACATCCAGGACAAGGAATTCCTGAACTATCCGTCCATCGGCAGGTACAACCCGAACGGGGAATGGGGCTTCCAGGTGGTCCTGTACCTGGTGTATGCCGCGGCGGGCGAATACGGGGTGTCGTTCCTGTGCTGGGCGATCGTTTTCGGCGTATTCCTGGCGATCCATCGATCCACGGTGCTGCGGGGGGCGCATCCGCTTCTCGCCGTCGTTGCGATCTTCGCTTTTTCGGGTTTCCTGAGGATCCGCATCCAGCCCCGGCCCGAGATCTTCACCTACCTCTTCATCTCCCTGACCATTCTCATCTTCAGCGAATATTATTTCGGGGAGCGGAAGAAACTCATCTACCTGTTCCCGCCGCTGATCCTCCTGTGGGCGAACATGCACCCGACCTACCTGATGGGGTTCATCCTGTGCGGCGCCTTCGTGGCGAACGAGGTCGTACGGGATATCTGGAACCGGCGCTTCCACTGGGACCGGCTCAAAACGTGGGTTATCCCTCCTGTCGCCGTGGGAGCGGCGGGGCTGGTCCTCTGCGGGCTGAATCCACACGGCTACAACGCCATTTTGGCTCCGCTCCACCTGATCTCCCGGGGAGGAGCCGCCGGGGGGAGCGGAGGAGGCCAGATGCTGATGTCGATTTCCGAATTGACACCGGTGAAAGGAACCGGCTTCTACGCCTATTACAAGGCGGCCGCGATGTTCGCCGCCGTCTCCCTGCTCCTGGGTGCGATGGGCAGGCGGATCTATCTCCTCGACCTGCTCCTGTTCACGATCGCCTTCAAGGGCGCCTGGGACTCGGCCCGCGCCGTATCGATGATGGGGCTCTTCCTGTCGCCCGGGGCATCGCTCCAACTCACGGGATTTCTCGCGAGAGCGGAAGAGTGGTTCTCCTCCGGAAAGACGGAAAAATCGAGGGGGGTTCCGCCGAAGGAAAAGGGGAAGCAGAAGGCGCGAAAGTCCGGGGGGGAGGGCCCGGGCACAGCGGAGAAGGGGAAATCGAGGCAGGCCGGGGAAGCCCGTGCGTCCTGGAAGTTCCTGTCGATTTTCGCCGCGACCGTGGCTTCCTTGATGCTCTTTGGGGGTGTCACGCTGGCCTTTTCCTTCGGCCAGCTCGAATACGGGATCGGGATGACGCAGCATAAATTCTCCTTCCAGGCGGCGGAGTTTCTGCGGAAGAATCCGATTCCCGGGAAGATGTTCAATTTCTTCGATATCGGGGGATTCCTGGACTGGCAGCTGTATCCGCAGGCATTGACCTTCATCGACGGGAGAACCTACAACCAGGAAGTATTCATGGAGCACCAGGCGGTGACCGGCGCGATGCCGGGGTGGGAAGAGATCCTCCGCAGGCATGGCGTGACGTACATCGTCATCAAGACCATCGACTCCTCCGGGATGATCCTGCCGATWTTGCCTGTCCTCGCCAACGACCCGAACTGGGCGCTCGTATTCTCGGACGGATTGTTCGTGGTCTTCGTCCGGAACGTTCCRGAGAACCAGGCCTACATCCGGAAATTCGATATGCCCAAGGCGATCCTGCCGCGGCATATCATTGCGGAATCCTTCCACTACATGCACCTGGGGGTGTCCCCGATCGTGGCGTACCAGAACATCAGCAACATGTACCAGCTCATGGGGGATTTCCCGGCGGCGGTCCGGTCGCTGCAACAGGCCGTGGAAACCACCGACGATCCCTTCCTGCGCTCACGCCTGATGCAGCTCGAACGGAGGATCGGCGGAGCGCCCACCCGCGGAACGAGGTAGGGGACCCTTGCCGCCCTCCGCAGCTCCGGCCGGCCCCTTCTTCTCCGTGATCGTCCTCAACTGGAACGGCAAAGACCTTCTCGGGGAATGCGTGGGTTCGGTGCTCGCGCAGACCTTTCAGGATTTCGAGACGATCGTCGTCGACAACGGGTCTACGGACGGTTCCGTGGAATTCCTGAGGGAGCGATGGGACGACAGGATCCGGCTCGTCGTCCTGCCCTCCAACGAGGGATTCGCGGGGGGAAACAACGCCGGGATCCGGGAGGCGAAGGGGACGTTCATCGTTCTTCTCAATAACGACACCGCGGCCGACCCCGGCTGGCTCTCCGCGCTGTCGGGAGCGATTCACCGCCATCCCGACGCCGGAATGTTCACTCCGAAGATCCTCAACTATTACCGGCGGGACGAGATCGACAACACGGGGCATGTCATTTACCCGGACGGGCTGGCGCGGGGCCGCCACCGCCTGGAAAAGGACGATGGACGGTTCGATGAGGAAGGCGAGGTTCTCCATCCCAGCGGGTGCGCAGGGGTATACAAGAGGGAGATGCTCGATCAGATCGGTCTGCTCGACGACGCCTTTTTCGCGTACGGCGAGGACGTGGACCTGGGGCTGCGGGCGCGCTGGGCGGGATGGAGGTGCTACTACGTCCCGGCCGCCGTCGTCTTCCATAAATATTCCGCGACCACCGGAACGTACTCCCCGCAGAAGGCCTACCTGGTGGAACGCAACCGCCTCTGGATCCTGATCAAGAACTTTCCCCTACGGGAGATCGTTCTTTCCCCGGTGCATACGGCATGCCGCTACGCGATGCATGGGAGGGGGGTGATTTCCGGGAAAGGGGCGTCCGGGCGCTTCGCGCGGGACCTCTCCGCATGGAGACTTTTCGGCGTCATCCTCAGGGCGGAAGCCGCGGGACTTGCCGGACTCCCCAGGGTGCTCCGTCAGCGGCGGGAAAATCGCGCAAGGCGCAGGATCACCCCCGCCCAGTTCCGAACCCTCCTCCGGCGGTTCTCGATGTCGGCCGAGGAAGTGGCGCTGAAGGATTGAACCGGTGAAGAAGATCTACACGCTCCGGGACGTGACGGGACAGCGGGAGCACATGTGGTATGCCCGCCGGATCGAGGAGGAGGTCGCCGCCTGCCCCGGCCGCGCCATCGCAAGGGTTTTCCTGGAATACCTGCCGAAGGACGCCCCGATCCTGGAGGCCGGCTGCGGACTGGGGGCATGGGTCGTCTACCTGAGCGAACGGGGCTACGATATCTCCGGGATCGACAACGACCCTCACGTGATCGAAAGGCTCAAGGCGTGGAGACCCGCCTTGAAGGTCGGGTTCGGGGACATCAGGAGATTGCCGTACGGCGACGGCGAACTCGGTGCGGTCATCTCGCTGGGAGTGGTGGAACATTTCGAGGAGGGCTGCCGGGATGCCATGGTCGAGGCGCACCGGGTGCTGCGGCCGGGGGGCTTGCTTTTTTTCACCGTCCCGATGAACAATCTCTTCCGAAGGGTGTTTGCCCACCCGGCGAGATCCCTCTATCTGGATTGGAGGAGAGCAAGGGGGGACTCCGTCCATTTCGCCGAGTACCGCTTCCTGGAACATGAGGTGGAGGCGCTGTTGCGGGGATTCGGATTCGAGCCGGTCCTGACGACCTGGGATGATTTTACGGAAAAAGACATGTCCCTGGGGATCTGGGCCGATTTCCCGCCGCTCCAGGCAGGGCCGCTCTATGTCATGAAGCCCGCCGGGAAAGCCCTGGCGTTCCTCTTGAATTCGATCTCCCGCTGGATCGCCTGCAGCGGGGTATTCTGCATGGCGAGGAAATCTCCGGCGCGGTGAAGGAAGGTACGGATGACGGTGGCGGCCGCAACGGTTCCGAAGATATCCATCGTGACGCCCTCCTTCAACCAGGGGTCTTTTCTGGAGGAGACGATCCGGTCCGTCATCTCCCAAGGGTATCCGAACCTCGAATACATCGTGATGGACGGGGGATCCACGGACGGAAGCGTCGATATCATCCGCAGGTACCGGGAACATATCGCGTTCTGGAAGAGCGGGCCCGACGCAGGCCAGTCGGATGCGCTTCGCCAAGGGTTCCAGCGGGCCACCGGAGAGATCCTTGCGTGGCTCAACTCCGAT
>PQAK01000031.1 GCA_003105225.1 Deltaproteobacteria bacterium
AGCGGCTGAAGGAGCAGCATTTCATGCGCTGCCCGAAGTGCGGCATGCAGCTCGTCGAGGTCGACTACAAGTCGCTGAAACTCGACCGGTGCACCGCGTGCGACGGCGTCTGGCTGGACGCCGGGGAGCTCGAGGCCGCCACGAAGCTGGAGAAATCGGTCCTCTCCCGCTTTCTCGGCCTGTAGCGGACCGCGCTGCGGGATGAAAATCAAGGTGCTGGGCGCGTCGGGTTCCGAGGTCCCGGGCCACAGCTGCCCCGCCCTCCTGATCGACGGGAAGATCCTCCTGGATGCGGGGACGATCGCCGTCGCGCTGAACATCCGGGAAGAGCGCAGCCTGCGGCACATCCTCCTCACCCATGCCCATTTCGACCACATCAAGGGGATCCCGTTCCTGCTCGACAACCTGGTGACCCGGAACACCGGGAACACGGTCACCGTCCTGAGCGGGAGGGACGTTCTCGACGACCTGCGGAAGAATATCTTCAACGGCAGGATCTGGCCGGATTTCACCCGGCTCCCGGATCCCGCGCACCCCGCGTTGCAGTACAGGGCCATCCGCCCGGAACGGCCCGTGAAGGTCGACGAATACAGCGTGGTAATGGAAAGAGTCCACCACACCGTGCCCGCCTACGGGTACATCGTGGAAGACGGCGCGCGGAAGGCAGTCGGCTACACGGGGGATACGGGGCCGACCGACCGCTTCTGGAAGTCGATGGCCGCCCGCGACGTGAAGTGCCTCATCGTGGAGACTTCCTTTCCCGACCGGCTGGAAACGCTCGCGCTGGCGAGCGGGCACCTCACCCCCTCCCTTCTGGAGAAGGAGATCGCGAAGATGCGCCCGCCGCCGCCGAAGATCTACGTGATGCACCTCAAGCCGCAGTACCTCTCCGAGATCGAAGCCGAGGTCGAGGCGCTCGGGCGCGGGAACATCGAATTCCTGAAAGAGGGCGAAGTGATCGGGCTCTGACGGGGACGCGCCTTCCGGATCGTCTAAAGCCCGAAGAACGTTTTGAGCCTGTTGAGAAACGCTTCCTTCCCGTCGACGCCCGCGCGGGAAAGCTCCGCCCGTTTCTTCTGTTCGATATTCCTTTCTTCCCGCTGCGCCAGAAGGGCGCTCAGCTTCTCGAGCAGTTCCGGATTGGCCCGGATCACGGGCAGGATGTCCTCCTTGGAAATCTCGATCAGGTGGACCTCGCTCGCGGCGGCGACCGTCGCCTTTCTCCTCTCTCCCGTAAGGAGCGACATTTCTCCGAAGATCTCCCCTTCGCGAAGGCTCCCGACGGGAGCCCCGTCGATGGATACGCCCAACGCTCCCCGCCTCACGAGGAAGAGCGAATCTCCTTCGTCGTTCTGCCGCACCACGATTTCGCCGGTCCCGTAGACCTTCACGCGGACCCTTTCGGACAGGCGACGGAGTTCGTCTTCGCCGAGCGACCGGAGGATTTCCGTTCCCCGGAGAATGGCCGGCAGGCCCTCCCGGTCCACGGGGAACGGTTCCCGTGGCGTCCTGGAGATGATCTCCCGGTGGGGGAAGGGGATGCTGAACCCTTCCCTCGCGACGGCGTACCAGATCTTCATCAACACGCTGCCCCGGGTCGCGAGGTGGAACGAGTAATCCTCCAGGAAATACTTCAGGTCGTACTCGACGCTGCTTTCGAGGAAATCGTGCACGACGACGCGCGGCGGCGGATCCTTCATGACGTGCTCCTCCTGCAGGAGGATCCGGGACAGGAGGTCGACGGCTTTCTCGGGAGGCAGGTCGTAGCCGAGCCCCACCTTCAGGTGGACCGCCGTCTTTTCGGTCCCTCCGCGCGTCCCCAGGTTCTGGACGATGTTCTGCATGATGTAATGGTTGGGCACCAGGATCCTGCGATTGTCGAGGGTCCGGAGCGTCGTATACCGGAAGCCCACGTTCACGATCTCGCCGGTGATGTCCGGGTCCTTGATCGTGATCCAGGTATGCCGTTGCAGGTTCTCGTCGCTCTGGACCTGGAAACCGGAGAAGACGTTGGCGATGGTCGTCTGCATCGCGAACGCGACCGCGGCCGTCAGCACCGTCGTCGTCGTCAGGATGGAGGAAATATCGATCCGGAAGATGATCCGCAAGGACACCATGGCGAAGACGACGTATACCAGGACCGTCAGGAGGTCCCTCTGGAAGGAAGGGACCTGCTTGTGCATCCGGTAATACAGGTACCCATCGACGACCAGGTAGGTCACGAGGCTCGCAAGGCAATACATCACGATCAGGCCTTGCAGGTTCCCGACGATTTCCCCATAGGCGGGAACGCCCGTGAACAGCGCCTCGAGAAGGAGGAGGACGAATCCCAGCAGGGCGATCTTGATGGTGGACGTGACCTTGGAAGGAGACAATCCCGCCTTGAAAAAAGCGTTCAGGCAAAGGACGGCGAGGAAGAAGAGGAGGACGACGGAAAGGACCGCGATCTTGTTGACCAGGAGGTTGCCGATGTCCATCAGGGAGGATATCCGGCCTGCGAACTGGGAGACCATGATCCCCTCGATTCCCGGAGAAGGAGGATTGCCGCAAGTTGTTACGATAGCCGGGGGGAAGGGAAACGTCAATCGGCGCGCCGGAGAGCGGCGCCTATTTCTCGGCCATGATCCAGACGCCGTCCCACCGCTCCGGAGGATGGTCGATCAGGACCCTGCATTTCCGGGCATAGGCCGCCGCGGGGGGATCGGTCTTCTCGATCGGCAGGAACGACTCAAGCGCGGCGGAGAATCTTCCCGCGTAGAATTCCCGGAGTCCCACGGCGAATGCCGAAAGCGTCTTTTCGCGGGCGGCGATGGCTCCCGGGGGCAGCAGCTCGAAGACCCGCACCGGCTCCTTCCTCCCCACCACGGCGACCCGTGAGATCTCCCGTGCGGCGATCCCTTCTCCCAACGCGCTCCGCAGGGTTTCCGAAGCCAGCACCTGCGTGCCGAACTGCTTGTTGATGCCCTCCAGCCGGGAAGCGAGGTTGACGGCGTCTCCGAGAATCGTGTAATCGAACCGGCTGCGCGAACCCAGGTTCCCGACCACGGCCGCCCCGGTGTTGAGGCCGATCCGCATGAACAGGTCCTTGCCGGACTTCTGCCGGAAGACCGGGCGCAGCTCCGCGAGCCTTTCCTGGCAGCGTACGGCGGCGCGGGCGGCGCGCAGGGCGTGATCGGGCTGGTCCAGGGGGGCGTTCCAGAACGCGATGATGGCGTCGCCCACGTACTTGTCGAGCGTCCCGCCCTCTTCGTGGACGATGTCCGTCATCGCCGACAGGTACTCGTTGAGCAGCGCCGTCAACGCCTCCGGGTCCATCCCTTCCGCGATCGACGTGAACCCCTGGAGGTCGGAGAAGAACACCGAGAGGGTGCGCCGCTCCCCTCCCAGCTTCAGGAGCTCCGGGTGCGCGATGAGCCGCTCGATGACGTCGGGGCTCAGGTACTGGCGGAAGGCGCTCTTGATGAACCGTTTCTGCCTCCCTTCCGTGGCGTAGTTCACGCCGAGCGCCCCGAGAAGCGAAAGGGACACCGCCGCCTCCTGGGCGACCAGCGGAAGCCGGTATCCGTTCGCATAGGCGAAAAGCGACAGCAGGACGGGGAGGGGGACGAAGGCCGCGAAGAACAGAAGGCTCTTCCACGCGCTCCGGGAAAAGACGACCGATACGGCCGCCGCCAGCGCCAGCAGGAGCGCCAGGAGGGCCGCCGCCGGCCGGGGAACGTCCGAAGGGAAATCCCCTTCCATCAGGTTATCCAGCGCCGTCGCATGGATCTCGGAACCGGGGAACACCCCCCCCACCGGCGCGGGGCGAAGATCGTAGAGTCCCGGCGCGCTGAACCCGAAGATGACGTGGCGGCCCCGGAACGCGTCCGGGTCCCGGAGGACCGGCTCCTCCCCGGCCTGGAGCCGCAGCTCGGACTGGATCACGGCGGCGGCGCTGTACTGCCGGTACGTCGTTCCGGAAGCACCCCGGAAACGGAGAATGGCGTATCCTTCCCGGTCGACGGGAACCGACTTCCCTCCGACGGAGATCGAGCCTGGCCGGATTTCCACGGCTGTATCCGGCGATCCCGCAAGGAGGCTCCCCAGCGCCAGCGAGGGGACCGCCTTTCCGTCGAAGAGCCGGAACAGCCGCACGCGGCGGTAGACGCCGTCGGGATCGGGATTGTGCTGGACGTCGGCCAGGACCGCGGACCGGGAGGCGATCTCCGGRACGGGGAACAGCGCACGGGGCGCCGCGACGCCGCGGGACCGATCCTCCGACATCCATTCCGCAAGTCCCYTGATCYTCAGCGGATAGGCCGGAATCCCRTCCGGCCAGGCGGTCGCGCCGCCGGTCTTTTCGCCGAGGAACAGCGCGCCCACGAACCCTTTCTGGTCCGCCGCCGCGCTTCCGAGCGCGAGGTCGTCCGCAACTCCGTATTTGGACGGCTCCGTGAAAAGGACGTCGAACGCGACGCTTTTCGCGCCGGCCCGCTTGAGATACGCGAGGAGGGCGCCGTAGACCTCCCGCGGCCACGGCCACGAGAGCCCGTTTTCCCGTTGCCCCCATTCGAGGCTTTGCTGGTCGAGGAGAACGAGTCGGATCCGGTCGGTGGAGGGGGACGGCCGGGCCAGGAGGCTTTCCCGCCAGTCCCACGTGCGGTATTCCCATCGGTCCAGCCACCCGGCCGTCCACAGGAGGGACGCCGCGGCGGCGGAGGCGAGCGCGATCAGCGCCCCCTCGAGGAACTTTTTCCCCGCGGGAGGAACCTTCACGTCCTCTAAATGTTCCCCAGGGCCTTGTGGAATCTCGCCTGCCGGGCGGCAACCACCCGGGCCGCCTTGCCGCCGACGTTCAGGGACCGGATATCGTCGATCCGGCTTTTCGGCGAGGGGTGCGTCTTGGCGAAATCCAGCCCCCCGGGCTTCAGATTCTTCTCCATCTCCCCGAGCATCGCGACAAGGCCTTCCGGGTCGTAGCCGACGCGGGAAAGGATCGAGACCGCGGCGGCGTCGGCCTCCCGCTCGAAGCTCCGGGAATACCCGTTGTTGATCATCGTGGCGGTGATGTCGGTGATCGAGCCTTCGAACGCGCGGGTCAGGTCGGCGATCTCCTTGCTGCCCATGGTCTTTGCGCTTTCGGCGGCGATGGTCGTCAACGCCTGCGTGAGCCGGCTCTTGTCGATCGACTGGAGCCCGTGCCGGAGCTGGACATGCCCGATCTCGTGCGCCAGCACCGCCGCCACGGCGTCCTCGCTCCTGCAGAGGCGCAGCATGCCGCGGGAAACGAAGATCAGCCCTCCGGGCGCCGCGAAGGCGTTGATCTCTCCCGAATCGAGGATCAGGAAATGGTAGCCGCCGAACGTCTCCGGGCGGTCGGACGCCTGGGCCAGCGTCTGGCCGAGGAGATTCAGGTAGTTGTTGGCCTCCGCGTTCGCGTACGGCTTGTACCGGCTGACGATGACCGCGCCCACGGTCCTGCCGATGTAGTACTCCTGCTCGGGGGTGATGTCCTCGAAGGTCTTCGCCACCGCCGACGTCGTCTTCACGATCGATTGCGCCTGTGTTTCCGTCACAACGCCCTGGGACCGGGCGAAGGAGGTCCCGGCCTTGGCCACCTGTTCGAACGACGCGCATCCGTGCGCACCGGCAAGACCGCCGAGGAACAGCGTGAAAACCGCCGCGCTGCGAAGGCTCCTCATTTTCCGCCTCCCTGGGAGGTCGGGAGGCCCCCTTCCTTGAGAAAGGCGCCGATCTTCTCCTGCGGGACCTTCATGGCCTGCATCCGGTCGATCCAGGAGAAGTCGATGTCCCTGTGCTTCTTCTTGAACTCCGTCTCCACGTCGGCGTTGAATCCCTTGCCGGCCAGCGCCAGCTCTCCGCCGGAAGCCGCGACGTCCGCCTCTTTCCCGCCGGCCTTGAGGAGGATCCTCTTTTCGCTCAATGCGGACGCATGCATCCATCCGGGGGCGCCCTTCCCGGGAGGGCGTATCCGGATCCAGGGAGCCTTTTGCTCGAGGACTTCGACGCGATCGCCGTACGACAAGGTACCGACGATCTTCCCCAGGAAGGAAGGGGTCGCCCTCACCTGCCCCTGCTTCACCTGCACGCTCATCGCCTTCCCGCCCCCCGCCGCGGCGGCCGAAGCCGATGCGACCAGGAGGCAGGAAACCAGCAGCGCAAACCACCGCGACCGCCACGCGCTCAGGATCTTCCCTATGACCGTCATCGCCTCACCTCTTTGCGGGCCCCGGGGCGTTCCCTTCGCCGCGGCCCCCCGTTCACGGGCATTCAGGGTTTCGGCATCTTGAGCCGTCCGCCCGGGGACACGGGGGCCCCGGAGGCCGCTGCGGCTCCGCAGACGCCCATCACGTCCACCGAAATGCGATACAGGTTGTTGTTCTCGTTGCTCTCGGCCACGGCGTTGCCCGGATCGAGCGTCAGGTACAGCACGTTCCGCCCGGGCTTGAGAGGCAGCGTGTCGACGCGCTCGACCGTGCCGTTCGCAGGGATGGGCGGGTAGCTCATGTCCCACGAGCCGCTCACGTTGCTGTTGGTCCAGCGTCGGCCGAACGCCCCGGCGGCGGCGGGGCCGGCGTTGCGCGCGGTGTGGCGGACCGCGAATTCACACACGCCGTCGTGCACGCGGCGCGCCTCGGACGCGTTCACCGTCACGATTCCGCCCCACTGGACCGGTTTCGTTCCGACCGCCAAGTCGGGATTGCTCGATATCTCCGCGAGATTCACCGCCGCCTGCGGGACGGGCGGCTTCGCCGCCGGCGCGGCCGCGCCTGACTTCATCGCGGCGACGGCCCCGGGGGCGGAAGCGACCGGTGGCCCCTCCTTTTTCGGCGAGCTGAGCTTCTTGTCGGCCTTGGGGGGCGGAGGCGGCGGAGGCGCGGCCGAGGATTTCTGTTTCGAGGAGAGGGACTCCGCCTCGGCCAGCGTGACCGCAGGCTGGGACAGCGGTTTCCTCCCCTTCTTGACAATTCCCGGGAAGTCCCAGTTTTTTCCCTTCGACACGGCATATTGCGCGCTCAATACCACGCAGGTCGCAGGGGATATCCAGGGATCGCCGGTGCACTTGAGACGGCTTGCGAACTTCCCCGCCGCGTCGCCGTCGAAGACGAGCGATTCCTCCGCCTCGTTCGTCTTTGCGTTCCACTTCCCCTTGCCCTCCACCCAGATGGTCGCGTCAACGACTCCCTCGGTGGTCGATACGCTCTTCACGGGCGGGACGCTCACGTCCAGGCTCGTGCTGGAGCTGCTCTTCTGGTGCCAGAGAGTCAGGATGCCCTTGAAATAGTAGGCGTGGAGCGGCTCGTTCGGAACGCCGGAGGCGTCGACGAGCTGAATCTCCGACCACGAAACGGCGGCTTGTGCGCACGGCGCCGATGCCAGCGCGACCGCAAGGGTTGCCATGGAAACCATCGCTCGATACCGGTTCATGTTCCTGCCCTCCCCCCCGGAATGAGAACATGGGCGGCAAGCGCCGCCTGGAAAAATCGGCGATGCGAGCAATCCATTATAATAAAAAGAAGTATGATTTTCTAAACGGCCCTTCGCTTCTCCCGTTCCGCCGCGGATACGCCGGAGAAAGGGCGGCCCCGGCGCTCGCGAATGGATGATGGAACTGGTCGGGACGGCCGGATTCGAACCGGCGGCCCTCTGCTCCCAAAGCAGATGCGCTACCAGGCTGCGCTACGTCCCGACGCTTCGAACGGTCCGGTAGATTATACGATCTTCAAAAAAAACGTTCGGAAAAACCGCACGCCTACCCCAAAATCCCCTGGTTCTTGAGCTCCGCGATCATTTGACGGATCGCCTGCCCGCGGTGGCTGATCCGGTTCTTCTCCTCCGTCGGCAGCTCGGCCATCGTCTTTCCCGTCCCCTCCACGAGGAAGAGGGGGTCGTACCCGAAACCGCCGGCCCCACGCGGGGCCGGAAGGATCTCGCCGCCGATCCGGCCGGTGGTCTCCGCGACCACGCGCCCGGGCAGCGCGCACGCCGCGACGCAGACAAACGCCGCCTTCCACGGCCGGGGATGGGGGTTCAGGTCTTCCAGCAGGTGGGTGTTGTTCCTCTCGTCCGAGGCGCCTTCCCCCGCGTAGCGGGCGGAACGCACCCCGGGACGGCCTCCCAGCACGTCCACCGCAAGGCCGGAATCGTCCGCGATGCACAAGGCCTTGAACACCCCTGCATAATAAACCGCCTTGATCCGGGCATTCTCGGAAAACGTCTTCCCCGTCTCGCGCGGCTGGCCGATGGTCGGCATTTCGACGAGGGAAAGCACTTCCACGTTCTTCAGGGCGCCGATGCCCAGCAGCCCCCGGATCTCCTGCACCTTTCCCCGGTTCTTCGTCGCGATCACCAGTTTGATCATCCCGCACCACCCCGCATCCATGCCTTCTGGGTCGTAAGGATTTCCCTGCCCGCGCGCATCGCCGAGCGAAGCATCGCGTCCAGCCGGTCGCGGGAGAACGGCTCGCCCTCGGCGGTCCCCTGGACCTCGATCAGGTTGCCGCTTCCGGTCATGACCACGTTCATGTCCACCTGCGCGGCGGAATCCTCGGCGTAATCCAGGTCCACCAGAACCCGACCCTCCACCACCCCCACGCTTACCGCCATGACGGGCTCGCGCACGGGGATTCCGGGGAGGGAACCGGCGGCGGCAAGCCGGGAGCACGCCAGCCAGAGGGCGATCCAGCCCCCGTTGATCGAGGCGGTGCGGGTCCCTCCGTCCGCCTGCAGCACGTCGCAGTCGATCGTGATCGTCCGCTCCCCCAGCCGCTCGAAATCCACCACCGCCCGCAACGCACGCCCGACCAGCCGCTGGATTTCATACGTGCGCCCCTGGACTTTCCCCGTCCGGCCCTCGCGGGCCACCCGGGTGTTCGTAGCCCGCGGCAGCATCGCGTACTCGGCGGTGACCCACCCCCTGCCGGTCCCCCTCAAAAACGGGGGAACCCGCTCTTCCACCGACGCGGCGCAGACCACCTTGGTGTCGCCCATCTCGAAGAGGACCGATCCCTCGGCGTGCATCTGCACGCCTCGCGAAACCCGGACCTCCCGGATCTCCCCCGCTTTCCTTCCGCCCGCGCGGATCCTTGTCACCGCAACTCCTCCATGGGGACACTTTACCGCCATTCGGGCCGCGGGGGCAAAAGATGACTAAAGGACCGGCTCCCCGACGCCCCTGGCGCGGCGGATCTCGGTGAGAAGAAGAGGCAGGATCTTTCGGAAATCGGCGGGGACGCAGAAGTCCGAGCATTCGAAGGCCGGGGCCCCGGGATCGCTGTTGACGCTGATGATGACCCCCGCATCCCGGATGCCCACCGTGTGGTGGGGAGAACCGGAGATGCCGAATCCCAGGTAGACCTTGGGCCGCACGGTTTTCCCGCTGGTGCCGATCATCGTGTGCTCGCCGGCCGTCCACCCCTCGTCCAGGGCGGGACGGGTGCACCCCACGGCGCCGGACAGCTCGCCGGCCAGTTCGGCAAGGAGCTCCCAGTTCTCCTTGCCCCCGATCCCCCAACCGCCGGCCACGACCACATCCGCCTCCTCCAGCGGCAATCCTTCCGGCTCCTCCCGGACGACCCTCACCGCCTTCAGGCGGATCCGCGCGTCCGCAAGCAGGGCGGCGGCATCCTCGCTCCGGACGTCGCCTTCCGGCTCCCTGCGCTCCAGGGGCGGGAACATGCCCGGTTTCACGCTCGCCATCTGCGGCCGCCTTGCGGGGCAGAACATCTCGGTGTGCACGCGCCCCCCGAATCCCAGGACCCCCATCATCAGCAGGCCGTCGGGCCCAAGCTCGAGGTTCGTGCAGTGGGCTCCGAGCCCGGTGTCGAGGCGGGCCGCCACCGTGGGCGCCAGCTCCTCCCCGCAGGCGCTGGCCCCGAACAGGACGACCTCGGGATCCTCCCGTGCGATGAGCCGGGCCAGCACCGCGCCGTGCGTGTCGTTCTGGTACGGCTCCAGCCGGGGATCGTCGGCAAGGAACACCTTGTCCGCGCCGAGCCCGGCAAGCTCCTCCGCCAGGCCGCCCGCGTCCCTCCCGATCAGCACCGCCGCGACCGCGCATCCGCCCGCCGCGCCCGCCATCCGGAGCGCCTGCCCGAGGATCTCGAGGCTCACGGGGGCGAGCTTCCCCCCCGCCTGCTCCGCCACGATCCAGATCGCGCCCTTCCGGCCGGTCGTCTTCCCCGCCCCCGTCAT
>PQAK01000032.1 GCA_003105225.1 Deltaproteobacteria bacterium
GCTGATGGCTGATCGCTGATCGCTGCCTGCGCTCGCTGCACGACGGCGCGCTCGGAGTCGTACGTGAGCTGGGCTTCGGCGTCGAGCAGGCTGGCAGCCCAGCGCGGGCAAAAGCGCGCCTCTTCGGCGGTCGGGCTGTCGAAGTGCGGCGGGCCCGGGGTGGGGTCCACGAGGCGCATCAGATAGTAGTGCTCGTTCCGCCGGACCAGGGTGTCGTCCACGGTGAATTCCGTGGTTCTCTCGCCGAGGTCGGCCACGATCTCGGTCCCGCAGTAGCCCGTCTCCTCGCAAACCTCCCGCAGCGCGGCCTCGGCGTCGGTCTCGCCCGGCTCCACGTGCCCCTTGGGCAGCCGGATCTCGTGCCGGCAGTCGCCGCCGCGCAGCACCTCTCGCTCGATGAGCAGGACGCGGCCGGCATCGAGCTGGCGGCGCACCTGTTCGACCGCGGCACGGTAGACATCCCGGCGCGGGGACGCGTTCTCCTGCCCGTCGCCGTCGGCGTTTTCCGTGATCTCCGCGGTCCTGCGGATCAGCCGGTGAAATCCTTCCTGCATGGCCAGGTACCGGTGCGCCTGGAATTGCCGCCTCGCCCGGTCAAGCTCCCTTGCCGCCAGGTAGGCCGCCATCTCCAGCGCCTGCCCGACGGGTTCGGTCCACCTCCCCTCGGCGGTCCGCAGGGCGAGAATGGCGCCCTCGACATTCCCATCGGTGGACACCGGCGCCGCGGCCACGCCCGTGGGGCGCGCTCCTCCATCGCCCCCGCCGCCGAGCGACCAGCTTCCCGCGTCTTCTCCGTCGGAGAAAAACGTGCGCCGGAACAACGTCGCCTCCCGTACGGGAACGTAATCGTCCGGGATCGCGACATCCGCGCTTCCGGGATGCATCCCCCGGCATGCCGCAGCCCCCGCCCGGAAGACCCCCCCCTGCCCCGGGGAGGGAAACACATAATAGATCCGGTCGGCTCCCGTGATGGGTAGTATCCCCTCGAGGATCCGCCTTATGGCGTCCATCAGGTCTTCTCGGGACCGCAGCGGCCCCCAGCGCTCGACCTCCGCGGTCATTTCCCGGTCCGCAGCGGCTTCGGATCCTTCCCAGGGAACCATCAGCGACCGGCTCTCGTCGATCGCCTCCTGGACCTTGTCCCTGCCCGAGCCCCGATCCTCGAGCTTCCGCCGGACCGCTCGACCGGCAGCCAGCCCCAGGACCCCCAGGACGGCGATCGAGGCGAACCTGCCTTCCGGCGGCCACGAGCCGTCCGGGGCGAAAAGCAGCCAGGCGAACGCCGCCGCGGCATACGCCGCCGCCGGTACCGCGGGCAGCAGAAATGCGGCGGCCGGAAACAGGACGGCGGGCACGATACGGGAATCCGCAACGGCGGGGGACAGGGAGGAAAGCTCCAGGAGCCCCGCCGCCCCCCACGCCAGCGCGGCGGGAATGTCCGGCAGCCGGTCCTGCCTCCTGGAGGTGAGGAAATCGCGGATCAGCAGGAACGCGAGAACCGCGAAGGCGGATGCCGGCCACGCGGCCGCCCAGCCGGCCCATCCTCCACTTCGCCGGAACAACAGGAACATCAAGAGATGCGCGACCGAAAAGGCGGGAACGCTGTAGTTACGGACGACCCGATCCTTTCCTTTGAGGAGGGACGGCAGCGGCATCCTTTTTCGGGTCGAGGACGATGACATTCTCTTTCTCACCGATGAGGCCGAGCTCCTTGCGCGCGATATCCTCTATGTAGGAGGGATTGGTCTTCAGGTTCTCCACTTCCTTCCGGAGCCGCCGGTTCTCGTCGCGCAGCCTTGCATTCTCCTCCAGGGTCTGCTTCTGGGTCTGATACAGCTTCCAGGTGCCGACGATCCCCATCTCCCGGAAGAGGGAAAAGAGAAGGAGACCCAAGGCCACTGCGCCCGCAATCAGGAGCGGGAGCCTCCGCCGCAAGCGGATTCCTGTCGCCTGCTCCATCCCGTCATCATCCTCCCAGCAGGTTTTGCGCCATCTTCCACAGCAAGCGGAGGTCGAACGCTTCGCGCGCGATTTCCCGGTACGGGGAATCTCCGGCGAAAACCGCCCAGAGGATCCGCTCCTGCGCCGTCTCCCCTTCGGCCAGCTCCCGCTTCACGGACCGGAGGTAGGCATCGGAGAGCCGCCCTTTCCGGAGCACGCTTTCATAGATCCCGAACAGGACCCTCCCCCAGACGTTATCATAGCGGAACAGCCGCACGCAGGGGCGATAGAAATGGTCCCGGAGAACCGTTTCGGAAATCCCCTTCGTGGTGATCGCCGACGCGAGAACGCCCGCGGTGTCGTGGGACGATTCGATCCCGTTCTTCAGATGACGGGAGATGAACGCGTCTCCGATGATCGCCATGCGGTCCGCATACGGGCGTATCGCGATTCCGATCGGCACCTGGGGGTGGCAGTGGCAGAGGACTTCGGCGCCCGGCGGGAGCAGCGGCGCCAATGCCCGGTTCCGCGCGCGTTCGGCTCCCAGGTCCGCGATCTTCACGTGCTCCCCTACCCCCGTCAGCGTCAGGAAATCGTTTTTCGGGGTGATCGCGAGGAAGCGGATGGCCGCCCCCGTCGCCGGGATGATGTGGATCCGGTTCCGGAGGCGCTGTTCGATGAACTCGTTTCCGGCGGGGATCTCGGCCTGCACGGTGTGCCAGGTCCTCGGCGGGCGGTAGGCGAAAGGGAGCTTGCGGGACAGGGAGGTATTGACGCCGAACGCTCCCACGAGAAAGTCGAAGTCCCGCTTCAAGCCGTCCGGGAAGGACAGGCGATACCCGGCGGCGGTCTTCTCGACGCTTTCGACGCGCGTGTGGAGGAACTCCGCTCCCTTTTCGATCGCCGCGTCCAGCAGGAACTGATCGAAGCTCTTTACCCCCGTCGGGGACCGGACGGGCCCGCCCCCGCGGAAGACGGTGTAGATGTCCCCCTTCTCGGGATGGCGGATCGTGACCGATACGTCCCTGCCGTGGATTTCATAGCCGTCGGCGATCCTGCTGATCACGCCCCTGTCGAACGGAAGCGACAAGCCGGCGATTTTTCCCACCATGCCCTGGCCGATGGCCCCCGCGCACATGTTGCAGCCCGAAGGGCCGGAATGGGAAAAGGTCTTACGGTCGATGAGGGTGATCCTTGCGGTACGGCCCGCCTCGCGGAGCAGTGACAGCAGATGGAGAGCGAAAAAGCTTCCTGCCGGCCCGGCGCCGATGACGCCGACCGACGCCCCGTCAGGAAGGGGCGCATCGGAGGACTCTCTCCGTCCCGCGAGGATGCCCATGAGAATCCCGTCTCAGAAGGATACGCCGATACCGCCCGTGGAGCTTCCGGAGCTTCCTCCTCCGCCCCCCCCGCCTCCGGCGCCCGCCGCCACTCCGATCACCACCGCCCCGACCAACAGGTAGATCCACCAATTATGGTACCACGGAGCCCCGCCGCCGCCGGCACGCTCCTTTTTTTCGGGCCATCCCGCCCCCTTCAGCAGCTTGGCGGCTCTCCCCGCCGCCTCTTCCGCACCCTCGACGCCTTCGGGCCACTCGAAACGCCCCAGGAAAACGGGGTCCGAATCCCCCCCGGCAGAGGAAAACACGCTCACGAAGGACCGGCCGTCCCGTCCCTCCAGGACCATCAGCGCGGTCCGCACCGCTCCCGCCCCCGCTGCCATTTCCGCAAGCAGCGGCCCGGTTCCTTTCCCCTCCGGCGACGCGGTCAACAGGTCGCCCAGGGTGGCGACGCGGTCGCGGACCAGGACGCTCTCGATCGACTCCGAATCCCCGGGGAGCCACTGCCCCTGCCTCTCCATCTCCTGGTATCCCGGAAGCGCGAGGCGGATCCGCACGGGCCGGGAGACGGGTACCTTGAACCGTCCGGGGGCCGTCCCGACGCGATTTCCGTCGATATGCACCGAGGCGCCGGGGGGGATGGATTGGACGAGCAGGTCGGCTTCCGGCGGAGTGCGCTCTCCCGCCCGTTTCCACGCTTCGCGGAACGCAGGCGAGAACAGCCCCGGGTCGGGGGAAAAGTCCGGCTGCAGGACCCTGGAGCGGGCGAACAGTTCCTCCGCCTTGCCGCGGTCCCCCTCCCATAGCTTCAACAGCCCTCTTCGCAGGAAGATTTCCGCGAAAAACGGTCGGGTCGCTCCCGTGAGCCGGAACCTTCTCGCTTCCCCTTCCGCCTCCGCCAGCAGGGCGGCGGCCTCCCGCGTCTCCATCCGCTCCATCCGGCGATGCACCTCCGCCATCCTGGCGGAGATCCGCTCGAGGGAAGCGTCATCGGCTTCCGGAAAAAGCTCCTTCCCCTGCGGCGCCTGCCCCGCCGCGGGGGGCGATACCCATCGGACTTCCAGGTCCCGGAGAAGGAGGTCCGGGATCGGCGCCATCCGCTCCCTCGCGGAACCTTCGGAGACGGAGGGCGCGAAATATTTCAGCAGGAGACACGGCTCGGCCGCCGCTACGGGTGCCGCGACGGCCGCCGTGCCCGCTCCCTCGACCGCCAGTGCGGCGCACAGGAGAAGGGCCAGCCCCCTACGCCCGCTTGACGTAGATCTCATCCGTGATATCCCGGTCCACCGCGATGGTGGTTTCGCCGATCTGCAGGACGTAGGACGGCTTCCGCTGGAGGAGGCGCAGCCGGCTCCCCGGAACGATCCCGAGGGAGCTGAGCTTCTCCAGCCGCTTCCTGGACTTGGGGGTGATGAACACGATGCGCACGGAATCCCCGAGCCCCGCTTCGGACAGCCGCGTCACCAGCGGCTGGATTTCGGTCCGGATGCGGTCGCAGCACTCCCCCCGTGGGATGGACCTTCCGTGGGGGCAGACGGGAGGATGCCCCAGGAAAGAGCACACGCTGTCGGTGACCGGGGTGGTCAGGATGTGCTCGAACTGGCAGGCGCTGCTCTCCATCTGCGTGTGGTCCAGGTCGAACAGGTTCTGGAGCAGGACCTCCGCGAGCCGGTGCCGCCGGATGATCCCCCGCGCGCGCTCCTCCCCGGTGCGGGACAGCCGCAGGTCTTCTCCCGACGTTTCCACGAGCCCGGCGGCCACGAGCTCCTCGAGAAGCCCCTCGGGGCGGTCCTCCTCCGACCGCTCCATGAGCCGTGGCCGGGTGGAGCTTCCCTCTTCGCGCAGGGTCCAGATCAGCTCCAGGATCTCGTCCTGCGCGTATTCCGTCATCGACGGGCTCCTCTCGAAAACAGCGATTTGAAAAAGTTCACCACCCTGGACTCCGGGACGGGAAACGAATAATGGCACCGCGGACAGCACAGGAGGGAGCAGCTCTTCCCCATCGGGCAGCCGGTCCGGCACCCCTTGTCGTCGGAGTCCATTTCATATTGGCAAAGTGGGCAGCGTATTTTCAAGGGGCCTCTCGCATCAGAAGGAGATCCCCATCCTGCGCGCGGCGAAATTCACGAGCGCGCCGACCAGGATCGCGAACGGGAAGATGAACAGCGCCATCCCCGCGGCCACCTTCGCCCCCTGCTCCTTGACGATGACGAGCAGGTTGGCCAGGCAGGGGATGAACAGCGTGATCGTGACGAGGCTCACCACCACCTGCAGGTTCGTCAGAAGGCCGCCCCGCGCCATGTGGAACAGCCCCGCCGCCCCGTAATCCCTTCGCAGGAATCCGATCAGGAACGCTTCGGCGGCCTTCGGGGGAAGGTCCAGGGCGCCGACGATCAGCGGCTCCATCGCCTTCTGGAGCGAGAGGAGCCACCCCATCCGATCGGCCGCGAAGAGAATGAAGGTCCCGAGGAGAAACAGCGGGACCGCCTCGCGCAGGTACCATTCGATCCGCGCCATCGTCTTGACGGCGAGGTTCCCCACCTGCGGCCAGCGGATGGGGGGGATCTCCAGGATGAAATCCGAGGTCTCCCCCGGGATCACCTTGGACGCCAGGTATCCCACCACGAGGATGACGGCCGCCAGGATCGCAAGCCACGTCACGGTGGCCGCCGCCCCCACCTTTCCCAGCATGCCCAGGATGACTCCCAGCTGTGCGGAGCACGGGATTCCCAGGGCGAGCAGCAGCGTGACGATCACGCGCTCCTTCCGCGTCTCCAGGATCCTCGTGGTCAGGGTCGCCATCGTGTCGCAGCCCAGGCCCAGGATCATCGGCAGGACGGCCTTCCCGTTGCACCCGATCTTCTTGAAGATGCGGTCCACCATCACCGCCAGCCGGGGCAGGTATCCGGAATCCTCGAGAATGCCGAACCCCAGGAAGAAGGTGCCCACGATCGGAAGCACGATGGCGATGGCATAGGACAACGCCATCGAGATCATCCCGTACGGCCCCACCAGGAAGTCCCGCACGATCCCCCACGGGATCGCTCGCTCCGCGAGCCATGCGGCCGCGGGGACGATCCCCTTTCCGAAGACGCCTCCCTCCAGGAGATCGACCAGGAACTTGGCCCCGAAGACGCCGACGAACTCGTACGCCAGGAACAGGACCGCGAAGAGGATCGGCACCCCGTAGACGGGGTCCATCGCATACCGCCCGAACGCCTGGGGCCAGTCGGTCCCCCTGGCCGTGGCGGGCTCCTCCCCCATCCCGTCGAGGAGGGAGTCGATCCACTGCAGGCGGACCTGGTTGACCCGGTACGCGATCTCTTCCCCCACCTCCTCCACCAGGCGATTCCGGACCTCGTTCATCTCCCGGATCCGGTCGGCGCGCACGTTTTCCGCAAGCCAGGGGGTCAGGGAATCGTCCCCGCACAGGAGCATGAGGGCGAGGGCCCGTTTCCCCAGGGGAGGGGCGTTCGGCAGCAGAGTCTCCATCCGGGCGATGGCGGCCTCGATCCGGTCCCCGTAGCTCACGACGACGCAGGGGGGCAGGGAACGCTCGACCAGCCCCATGAGCCGGTCGATCCCCTTCTTCCTGACGGCGACGGTGGGGATCGCGGGGACCCCGATCCGTCGCTCCAGCTCCTCGAGCCGGGGCATCACCCCGCGGTCACGGGCCTCGTCGGCCATGTTCACGGCCAGCACGAGGGGGACCGCCATCTCGGCGAGCTGCAGGGTGATCATCAGGGAGCGGCGCATGTTCTTCGCGTCGCAGACCTGGAGGACCCGCGCGCCGGGCTCCGCCAGAAGGATGTCGCGGGTGACCCGCTCGTCCTCGGACATGGGGAGGAGCGAATAGACGCCGGGCGTGTCGATGACCTCGACGGCTCCCCCCTTCGCCTGCGCCTCCCCGCGCGTGATCTCGACCGTCGTCCCGGGGTAATTCGATACGGTCACGTACCGCCCGGTCAGGTACCCGAAGACGACGCTCTTCCCCACGTTGGGGTTGCCCACCAGGACGACCTTGTCGGAGCGTTGACGGACGGAAGCCGCGGCGTCGAACTGCGTCATTCCTCCCCCTTCCCCGTCGCCGGCGGCCCGCATCGGCCGCATACCCCGTAGATCGCGAGCCGGTGCATCGTGGGAGAAAATCCGTGCTCCCGCGCCACCTCCTCCTGGAGGGACTCGATCCTCGGCTCCTCGAACTCCGAGACCTTCCCGCACTCGGTGCAGACCAGGTGGTCGTGGTGGGCCGTAAGGCTGCTCTCGTACCGCTTCACCCCTTCCCCGAAATCGAGCTCCTTGACGTATCCGAGACGGGACAGGAGCTTGAGCGTGCGGTACACCGTCGCCGAACCGATGTTCCGGTTCCGCACCCGGACCTTGCGGGTCAGCTCATCGACGGTCAGATGCCGCCCCGAACGGAAGAACACTTCCATGATCTGGGCGCGGCTCCGGCTCCGCTTGCCGCCCTCGGCCGCAATTTCCGCGTCGATCCTGCGCAAGAGCCGTTCCAAGGGAAGGGGGGATCTCCATGTTGAATATGAAATTCATTCTCATGATATAGAGGGATCCTGTGAACGTCAATGGAAAAACCGCGTTTTGCAGGAATTGCGTTTCGCGGGCAGCGCCTTGACGTTTCGGCACGCCGGGGGTAACTTTATGGAAAAGATGAACTTCATATACCTATCTCCTCATTTTCCCCCGAACTATTACCGGTTTTGCGTTCAGCTTCACCGCCTGGGCGCCACCGTGCTCGGGCTTGCCGATTCTCCATACGATTCGCTGCGCCCCGAACTCAAGGAGGCATTGACCGAATATTACCGCGTGGACGATATGCACGATTACGGGCAGCTGCTGCGGGGCTGCGGCTATTTCACGCACCGGCACGGCAAGCTCGACCGGATCGACTCGCACAACGAATACTGGCTGGAGACGGAGGCCTGCCTGCGCACGGATTTCAACATGTACGGAATCAAGAGCACGGAGATCGCCGCCGTCAAATCGAAATCCCTCATGAAAGCCAGGTTTCGCAGCGCCGGGGTGGCGGTGGCGCGCGGGGAGGTCGCACGCACGCTCGAGGAAGGAAAACGCGTCGTCGCGGAAACCGGCTATCCGATCGTCGCCAAACCCGACATCGGGGTCGGCGCCATCGCCACCTACAAGATCTCCTGCGACGCCGAGCTCGACCGGTTCTTTGCAGGGAAACCCCCGGCCGATTACATCCTGGAGGAGTTCATCGACGGGCGGATCCTCTCGTTCGACGGGCTTGCGGACCGCAGCGGCGATCCGGTTTTCCATACCGCCCATGCCTACAGCCAGGGGGTCATGGAGGCGGTCAACAACGACGACCACCTCTTCTACTACTCCTTCCGGGAGATCCCCCCCGACCTGGAGGCGGCGGGCCGGTCCGTGCTGAAGGCGTTCGACGTCCGGGAGCGCTTCTTCCACTTCGAGTTCTTCCGCACGAACCGGGACGGCCGGATCGTCGCCCTGGAGGTCAACCTCCGCCCTCCGGGCGGCCTGACCACCGACATGTTCAACTACGCGAACGACATCGACATCTATCGCCAGTGGGCGAGCGTCGTGGTGCGCAACGAGTTCACCGCGCGCATCGGCCGTCCGTACCATTGCGGCTATATCGGCCGGAAGCGCAGCAAGCGATACGCGCACGGCCACGATGCCGTCATGGCCGCCTTCGGGAGGTGCATCGTGCACCACGAGGAGATCGACTCCATCTTCCGGGCCGCGATCGGGGACTACGGCTACCTGGTCCGCTCCTCCGATCTGGAGGAACTCCTTGCCGCCGCCCGGTACGTCCAGGAAACGGTATGAAACGGCTCCCTCCGGGACTCCCATGAACGTCGAATATCACAACTGGCGGAGCCGCTGCCTCGGCCGGGACATGGAGCTGAAAATCTACGGGCAAGGGGGAAAGCCCGTCCTCGTGTTTCCCTCCTCCGGCGGCCGCTTCTACGAATACGAGGATTTCGGAATGGTGGACGCCTGCGCCCCCTTCGTGGAGGACAGGAAGATCCTCCTCGTCGCGGTGGACAGCGTGGACGGCCAATCGTGGCTCAATCCGGAGGCCCCCCCGGCCGACCGCGCCCGCCGGCACAACGAGTACGACCGCTACATCGTGGAGGAGGTCGTCCCCTTCCTGCGCGGCCGCGGACACGGCGGCGGGATCCTGGCGACCGGTTGCAGCATGGGAGCCTACCACGCGGCGAATTTCTTCTTCCGCCATCCCGACGTCTTCGACGCCCTGATCGCCCTGAGCGGCGTGTACCAGCTCCGGCGGTTCATCGGGGACTACATGGACGACAACGTCTACTTCAACACCCCCCTCGCCTACCTGCCCGGCCTTGCCGATCCCTGGTACCTGGACCGCTACCGGAACAGCAGGATCGTCCTGTGCGTGGGCCAGGGGGCGTGGGAAGACGAGATGCTCGCGGACACGCTCGCCCTCAAGCGGATCCTCGACGAGAAGCAGATCTGGGCCTGGGTCGACATCTGGGGGCACGACGTGAACCACGATTGGCCCTGGTGGCGCCGGCAGATGCCGTACTTCCTCGGCTGCCTCTTCCCCTAGCCCGCATTTCTCACCAGCGTCCGTAGCGAGGCGGTGGAGACGGGTTTGGATGCAAGGCGCGCGACGTGAGGACGACGAAGGCGTAGTTGACACTACTCCGAAGTTCGGGGACGTTC
>PQAK01000033.1 GCA_003105225.1 Deltaproteobacteria bacterium
GCCGGGACGGCAGGCCAGACCTCCCCGCCCGTAGCGCCGTCCGGTCAGGCGGCAGGGGAACCGGGGTCCTTGCGCATCGAACCTGCCGAGGTGTTCCGGGGAACGCCCGTCCGCATTTCGACGGCCGCCTCCCTTCCTGCGGGGGCGACGGTCGAATGGCTGGTCAACGGAACGGTCGCCCAAAGCGGCGGGAGCCGGAGCCTGGACACGGCAAGCCTCCGGAAGGGGGACCGGGTACAGGCCCGCGCGGCCGGCCCCGGGGGGACGTCGCTTTCCCAGGAGGTTTCGGTCCGGAACTCCATCCCGGAGATCCGGTGGGCACGCTTTGTCCTCGGAGAGGGGACCGGCGGAAGCGGAATCGCCGTGGAGGCGGAAACCGCCGACGCGGACGGGGACAACGTGCAGCTGGAAATCGCATGGCGGAAAAACGGGGAACCGGCGGGGGCGGGGAATCGCCTCGGCGCCCCCGTGAAGCGGGGGGACAAGATCGTCGTCACGATCACCCCCTTCGACGGCGAAGACCGCGGAAAGAGCGCAACGCTTGTCCGGGAGATACGGAACCTTCCCCCGGTCATCGAGGGGCAGGAGCAGTTCCAGGTCAAGGAGAACGTCGTGACGTTCCACGTCCGCGCGTCCGACGCGGATGGGGATTCCCTGGCCTACACGGTCAAGGATGCGCCGGCGGGAATGCGCATCGACCGGGCAACGGGGTGGGTGCGGTGGGAAACGCCTCCCGGGACGACCGGAAGGGTCCCCTTCACGGTCACGGTGTCCGACGGCTCCGGAGGGGAAGCCACTGCGCGCTTTACGGTGACGATCACGGAACAGCCTCCCGCACGCGCCCGGTAACGCAGGCGGCAAGCCGGGAACGGGGGATTGAAGAGATCACGCAAGAGACGGGAGGGAGGGTTCTCCCTCCTGGAGATCTTCATCGCCCTGCTGATCCTTTCCGCCGGCGTCATCGGCCTGGCGATGGTGCAGCTCACCGCAATATCCGCCAGGAATCCGGCGGCCGCTTCGAACCTCCGCACGGCCACTTCCCTTGCCCAGGCCGCCCTTGACCGACTCCAGGAAGCGCCGTGGCACACGCTGCGGTCCTCTCCTCCCGACGGTTTTCTTCAAGGGCCCGAAGGGATCTCCCCGGCCTTTTCCCGCCTGTCCACCGCGGCGGGAGACTCGGTCATCGTCCAGGGAACGACCTACTTCAGCGTATGGAAGGTGGCCGAGGATATCGAGATCCCCTCGCTCCGGACGATCTCGGTCTGGTGCTGCTGGCGGCAGGGAAGAGGGCCGTGGCGCCAGGTGGTCCTCGTCACGCAGCGGGCCGATGTCGACCGGTGACGGCATGTGCGGCCGCCGGGGCAGCGCGATCATCCTGGCGATGCTCCTGCTCGTACTGCTGAGCGCGGCGGGGATGTACGCGGTTTCGCTGCCCGATTCCGTTGCGGAGAATTCCCTGCAGCAATACCACGCGGCCGTGGCGAGGAACCTGGCAAGGGCGGGGGCGTACGCCGCGATCGCCAGTCTCCCGAAGGTTTATCCCGACCCCGCCCCGTATGTTCGTCGCGTGCCGGTCGGGCCGATCGCTTCGGGACGGTATTCCGTGACCTCCCGAAGGACCGGAGGCGGGAAAGAGCCGGACGGCGCCGGCGGGGAATCCGGGTTCGACGTCTACACCCTGGTTTCGGAAGGGAGCGTATCCGCCGCTCCCGGATCGGGATTCCAGGTGAGGGTTGAAGTCCGGCTTCGGCCTCTCCCGGCCCCGGATGCCCGCCCGCGGATATTGAAATGGGAGGAGATCGGTCCACGGTGAGGGACCTCGAAGCGCTTTCGTCAAGGAAATCATGAAAAAGGGAATCGACGGGGCTTTCCCCTCTCGTCTATAGTAATGGCCATCATGGAGAACCGAAGGAAAACCCGCCGCATCCTCGTGGGCGATGTCCCCGTGGGCGGCGGCGCGCCGATCTCCGTCCAGAGCATGACGAACACGGACACCCGGGACGTCCGGGCGACGGTCGCGCAGATCCGTTCGCTGGCGCGGGAAGGGTGCGAGATCGCCCGCGTCGCGGTGCCGGATATCGACGCGGTGAAGGCGTTCCGGAGGATCCGGGCGGCTTCCCCGATCCCCGTGGTCGCCGACGTCCACTTCCATCACCGCATCGCGATCGCCTGCGCGGATGCGGGGGCGGACGCCCTGCGGATCAACCCGGGCAACATCGGCGGGGAGGAAAGGACCCGCGAAGTGCTGCGCGCGGCGCGGGCGAACGGGATTCCCGTCCGGATCGGGGTGAATGCCGGATCCCTGGAAAAGGACCTCCTGGAGAAGCACGGGGGGCCGACGCCGCGGGCGCTGGCGGAGAGCGCCGCCCGATGGGTCCGGTGCTGCGAGAAGGCGCGCTTCACGCGGTTGAAATTCTCCCTCAAGGCCTCGGATGTCGGCACCACCGTGGAGGCGTACCGCCTCTTTTCCCGGCGTTTCGACTACCCGCTCCACGTCGGCGTGACGGAAGCGGGGACGATGTTCTCCGGGACCGTGAAATCGGCGGTCGGCCTCGGGATCCTGCTGTACGAAGGGATCGGCGACACCC
>PQAK01000034.1 GCA_003105225.1 Deltaproteobacteria bacterium
CCGCGGGAAATCGAGGCGATCACGGCTCATCGGAACATTCCTCCTTCTCTGCGTCGCCCTCGGCCCCGGGCTGATCGTCAACGGGATCCTGAAGGACCACTGGGGGCGGCCGCGCCCCCGGCAGATCGTCGAGTTCGCGGGTCGCATGGAATACGTCCCCCCGCTCCTGCCGGCCCGAACGCACGGCAAATCCTTCCCCTGCGGCCACTGTTCGGTAGGATATCTTTACGCCGCCGGCTGGTGGGCCTGGCGAAGAAGCCACCCGAAGCGGGCCGCCGTGTCGCTCGCCGCGGGAATGGTCGTCGGAACCCTTCTGGGATTCGGACGGATGGCCGCCGGCGGGCACTTTTTATCGGACGTCGCCTGGTCGGGGCTGATCTCCTTCGGAGTGGCGCATGCCCTCTACTATTACGTGCTGCGGATCCCGGCGCGCGAGGATTCCCGGGAGGTGCTGTACCCGCGGATCGTGCAAAATCCCCGGTGGAGAGCGGCGGCGATCGCCGGGGCGGCGATCTTTTCCGCGGGCATCATCGGAGGGGGGCTGCTCGCAAGCCCGCATCACAAGGATCTTTCGGCGCGGATCCGCCCGATGGTCGTCCCTGCGGCCCCCATGACGCTGGAAGTGATCGCCGACAAGCTCGACGTGGTCATCCTGCTTTCCCCGGAACGGGAAGGCGGGATCGAGTGCACGGGCCATGTCCACGGCTTCGGACTGCCGACCAGCAGCATCCGGGCGTCCTGGGAATTCGAGGAACGTCCCGCCCCGACGCTCCGGTATCGCGTGTCCGAAACGGGCTGGTTCACGGACATCGATGGCGCGGCGCGCATCCGCCTCCCCCGCCGGATCCTGGGCAGAATCATCGTTCGGGTCGCCCAGGGCAACATCGCCGTCATCGAAGAACCGGGCGGCGAAACCGGGCCCGGGCGCCTTCCGGACATGGCCCTGCATACCTCCGACGGCCGCGTGGATCGGCCCTGAAAGTTTTCACGCAGGGGGGGACGGCGGCTGGAACAGGCCCCGGCGCCAGGACCGCGTTATCTTGCCGGCGTCCCGAGCGCCTCGTCCATTTTGTGAAGCATCTCGAAGGCTTGCGGCCGGGGGAGTTTCGCCGCAACGCCCAGGACGCTATCGCCCCGGACCGAGAACCAGGCCGGGCCGCGGGAGAGATCGGCGCGGTACATCCCCGGGCCGACCCCGGCCCACCCGGGGAGCGTCGCGAGACGCTTGATCGCCCCGCCCTCCCCGGCATTCGTCTGCGGAATCAGGAGAAGGGTCCCCTGGACGCCGCCCGCATCGAACTTCGCCTCGAAGCCCGGGGAAAGCCGTTCGTCGCCCAGGATCGCGCGCTTCTGGTAGACGATCGTGCCGGGAACGACGCCCGGGATGCGGAACGCCCGGGTCTCCGCCGGCGGGTCGCCTTTCCCGGGGATCATTCCCAAAAGCGCCCTGCCCAGCGCCAGGAGGTCCTCGCGGGTGCCGGGATCGTCCCCACCGGCCCGGATCCGGATGAAGCAGGATCCCCGGAACGTATCCAGGGACATCCCGGACAGGATCGCCTCCGAGGAATCGATCCGCACCGTCTTCTGATCGGGGAACCGGTGCTGGCTATATACGCCGAACGCCTCGCGCGGATCGCCGTGAAGGAACCTTTCGACCCGGTAGGTTCGCCCGTTGCCCTTGACCCGTCCGACGATCGCGGAGGTCATTTCCCGAAATTCGTACTGGAGGAAGAGCTCCGCTTCCCCGTCGATCTCCATGTAAAGGTTATCGGGCCCATAGAATCGCGGCGGTTCGACCACCGCCCAATCGCCGGACCCCCCGGGAAGGAGGGGGACGCCGCCCTCCGCGGTCGGGGGGCCGGCAGCGGAGATCAGCAGGAAGGCCGAAAGGGCCAGGATCCCCGGAAACCCTCCGCTGCGGGGCGCTCCCACGGGACTCCCCTCACGCGAGGAGCGTGTGGGCCCTGCCGGTCAAGCGGCCCACGGCAAGCCCCAGGCGGCACGGAACGACGCATCCGGTGCAGGACACGCAGGCCGCGGCCCCGGCATCCCCCAAACCCCGGTAGGAATCGCGGGCCAGCGCCTTCCGCCCGTACCCTTCGAGATAGGTCAGCGATCGCAGCACGCCCGCCACGTCCACCCCGTTCGGGCAGCGCCCGGAGCACTCCCCGCAGAGCCCGCAGTGGCGGTCGCCGATGACCTCCTCGTAGCGCGCCAGCGTCTTGATCCCGCGCCACGACAGGCGCATGCCCGATGCCTTCAGGTTCTCGTCGACCTGGGCATAGCTCACCATCGAAGGAATCGCCGCGGCCACGCCGGGATTCGCAAGGACCCACGCCAGCGCCGCCTGGTGAGGGCTGGGACCGCCGTCCCCGACGGGATACCCGCCGGCCTGCGTCTTCATCGCGATGACGCCGATCCCGGACGCGGCGACATCGGCGATCGCGGCGGAGAGACCCTTTCCCAGCCCCAGCGCGGTCTTGATCGATGTCGTGATCCCGGTGTCGGAGCGGAAGTTGTACGCCACCAGGACGGTCTTGTAGAACCCGTGCTTCTGCACGGCCCGCAGGACGGTCTCCTGCCCGCTGTGGGTCGTGACCCCGGGGACGCGGATCTTCCCCTGGTCGATCAGCTTTTGCAGCGCCTCGCGGGCCCGCCCGTCGGTCACCTCCCCTTCCGAGGAGATCCCGTGAAGCTGCATGATGTCGATCGAATCGACCTGCAACGACCGCAGGCTGTTCTCCACGGAACGGATCATCCCCGGCACGTCCATGATGTGGACCTTCGAGGCGAGGACGACCTTGTGGCGAACCCCCCGCAGGGCGCGGCCCACGATCCGTTCGTTTTCTCCCCCCATGTAGCAATCCGCGGTGTCTACATAGGTGGCGCCGTGGTCGACCGCATACCGGATGACGTCCGCCTCGCGGGTGGTCATCGCGCCCACCCCGACGGTCATGACCCGGAGGCCCGTTTTCCCCAGCGTCCTCGTCTCCGCCGGATTGCCGCGGGTCACCGCCTCCGCGATCGCCTCGGCCCGGCGTGCGGCAGGACCGAGGACGACGCCGCCCGCGGCCATCGCCGCCATCCGGAGAAACCGCCTTCTGCTGCCGGCACGCATCGAATTCCCCCTTGGCATACCGTACGGGAGAGAGGGAGCCGGTTTTAGGCCCGGTCCAGCAACTCCCGGATTTTTTTCAGCACCGCGATATTATGCGAGTGTCCCGTCATGTGCGCGATCACCTTCGCCTGCAGGCGACGGCCGAGCAGGTACAGATCACCGATGGCATCCAGGATCTTGTGGCGCACGGGTTCATCCGGGAACCGAAGGGCGTCGTTGATCGGCCCCTCCTCGCCGAAGAGGACGAAGTTGTCGAAGCGGCCGCCGAGAGCCAGCCCCTGCCGCTGCAACAGCCCGATGTCCTTCACGAACCCGAAGGTCCGCGCCGGAGCGATCTCCTTCCGATAGGCCGAAGGATCGTCGAGCCGGAAGACGAAGCGCTGCCGGCCGACCGGCGCCGGATATTCGAGCGTGTAATCGATCTCGAAAGAGTCGCACGGCTCCAGCCGGATCGACGCCTTGCCGGCATCGACCCGGACCGGTTCCTTCACCGCGATCCGGTGCCAGTCGCCGGCCTGGTTCTCGAAGCCGACCTCCTCGAACAGGGAACAGAACTCCACGGACGACCCGTCCAGCACGGGCACCTCGCCGTTGCACTTGATGAGCAGATTGCTGATGCCGTAGGCGTTGAGCGCCGACATGACGTGCTCGATGGTGGCGACTTGCGTGCTGCCGAGGTGGATCGTCGTGGCATACCCGGTCGACCCGACGTAATCCAGGTGCGCCGGGACCGCCCGCGTGTCGGATACTCCCACGAAATGGATTCCCGTGTCGGGACCGCGCGGCTCGAAGATCAGGCCGCTTTTCTTCCCCGAGTGAAGCCCCTGCCCAACCATCACCGCGCTGCGGGCAAGCGTCCGTTGCGGCATGAGGGCCCCGCGGGAGGCCTGGCGTTCAAACACCACGGATTGCAGGACGGAAACATCCTCCGGCGGCTGCACGCCGGTCGAAACGGAGGCATCGCCGGCAACGGCGGTCCGGACGGCCTCCCGGGCCTCCAGGGTCCGCCGGATCGCGTTCACCACGAGATCGATCTCGAGCGGCTTTTCGATGAAATCCGAGGCGCCGACCCTTGTCGCCTTGATCGCCGTCGAAATCGTCGCGTGCCCGCTCATCATGATCACGGGCGTCTCGGGATGCGATTCCTTGATGCGCCGAAGCGTCTCGATCCCGTCCATGCCCGGCATCCAGATGTCGAGAAGCACCAGCGACGGATGCAGCGATCGAAGCTGGGAGAGCGCATCCGCTCCATCCTTGGCGAGGGCGCAGGAATACCCCTCGTCCGCCAGGACGCCGGCGAGCGATTGCCGGATGCTCGCTTCATCATCGACGATCAGGATCGGTCCAAGAGGCGACATCGGCAATCCTCCGGTACCGGGTTACCGAGGCACCGGCTGGGCGCGGAACCCCTCCATCATGGCGCTCGTCTTCGCGATCTTTTCGTCGCCGACCGCAAGCTCCAGAAGCATCAGCTCCTCCTCGTACACCTCCGGAGGAATGTGATTCCGGATTTCCGGTTCCAGCACGTGAAAGACCTTCAGGTGCAGGGCCTCTCCCGCCAGCGGGCCGGCCCAGCTGGGATCGCCCTCCATGACCGTCCTGGAGCCGACCTCGAGGTATTGCTCGTTGGTGACTCCCCACACCACGATCAGGTTCTCCGGACCGTGTTCCTCCGCCGCCTTCTTGATCTCTGCCTGACTCGCCGAGTCAAGCGCCAGGGCGGCCGTTCAGACGAAACAGGCTTCCCGGACCAGCACGACCTGCGCCCCGGCCGCCACGAGGCACTTTTTCAGCGATTCGGCCTTGATCTCCTGGCCGTCCCCGAAGGCGATCACTTTTTTCCCTTCAAGCATCTCTCTTTTCCTCCGCAGGTTTCGGATTCGCTTCCAAGACGAAGGACAGGCCGTCCGACAGGTTCGTCATCCGGGTCAAAAACGGGCTCCCCTTGGCCACGATCATGATCCGTTTTTTCTTCCCCTCCAGGATTTCCCGGATCCCGTGCGCGATGTAGGGGATCCCGGCGGGGATGTGCCCCTGGGTCGGGGCGAAGCCGACCAGCCCCCGTTTCTCGATGAATTCGTCCATCCGGGACTTTTCGATTTCCTTCTGCTGGACGGCCAGCGCCGCGATCAGCCGGTAGTTCTTCAGGGGGATATCGTCCTGGCCGATCGGCAGCGTGATCTCCGGATTCTGCAGCTCGGTGGCGAAGCGGTCGATGTCCGTCAATTTCAACCCGTGGGATTTCAGCGGCTCCAGGATGAGGCTCTCCTGGATGCGCTGCTGCGATCCGCCCGCGCCGATCGGGTATTTCCCCAGCAGGTCGAGCCGAAGGACGGGGGAAACGCCGTCGTCATCGGTCACCAGGAAGGCCACTCCCCCGATCACGTCTTCCAGGACCGGCATGTTTTTGTCGAGATGGCCCTGGAATTTCATCCCCAGCTTGGCGAGCGACCCCCCTGCCACGACGGCCACCTTCCGGAACAGCCCCGCCTTGACCAGGGCGGCCGCATGGAGAATGCCGTAATGGGGTCCGACGCAGAACGATTTGACGTCGCACGTGGTGGCGTTGCGGCACCCCGCCATTTCGCCGATGGCGCGCGCCAGGTTGCCGCCGCCCCGCTGGTACCGGTCGCCCGCCGCCTCCTCCGAACAGCTGATGATGAAATCGATCTCCGGGGCGTCGAGCTTCGAAGCGTCGAGCAGGTGCCGGAGCGCCAGGAACGCCGAAGCCTTGGTGATCAGGTTCTCCATCAGCACGAATGCCTGCAGCGATTCGTCCTCGTCGTGATGCCTCTGGAAACAGCCGATCAGCGTACCCCGGTGATAGAGCGGCAGCGATGCGTCCACGTCGATTTTCTTCCGGATTTCCTCCACGCTCTTGCCGCGGCGCAACCGGTGCACCAGGTCGTCCGATCCGCACAGGGGATGTTCGACGATCGCCGGCAGCACGGTTTCATGCAGGAACCGGCTTTCCAGCCAGACCAGGTCATAGGAGGATTCATCCGTCGCCGCTTTCAGGAGAGCATAGAACTCCTCCTGGGGCATGATTTCCCCGAACGGTCCGGTCCGCCCGAACGGGCGGCCGCGATCCAGGAGATGCTGGTACCAGGGCTGTGCAAGCGTACGAAGCGCGTCCGGCCCCAGGTTCCCGATGAAGACCTGGTTGGGAGCGTAGCGGACGGTTTCCTCGTAGGTCCTCAAACGATCGCTTATTTTCGCTTCGAGGTCCGGATGCTTCTTTATTTCCCTGGACGGCTTGGAGCCGTGACGGACGAAATCGGGAAGGTGGACGAGGATATTGGAACAGTTCCGGATGATGACGGGATTCGCATCCACGTCAGTTCTCCAGGATCGCTTTCAAGCCGTCATCGATCCGTTTTTCGGTCGAGTCGTCGAATCCGTCGATCCGGAGAACGTTTTGTCCGCCCTTGAAAAAAAGAAGGGCCGGAACACCCACGATCCTGAACCGGGCGCAAAGGCCCTGGTTGTTCCAGGCGTTGATCTTGACGACCTTGACGTTCGGATATTTCCTGGCCATCCGGTCCAGGACGGGAATGAGGGCCTTGCAGGGGGCGCAGGGAGGAGTGTAAAAATCCACGAGAACGGGAATCCCCGACTCCATGACCTCCTGCTCGAAATCCCCCTCGCCGACCTCGACGAGATGCTCTCCCGGACTCATCTGGATGAACCTCCGCCTCTCGCCTGCGTCATGAAAATACGGTCTGCTCCTGGATGGTCGTCTGGAGGGCGGCGAGGGCTTTCTTCACCAGGTTCCGCCGCACTTCCTTCTCTTCCCCCGGAGGCAGCCGGGGGTTTCCCAGCGGATGGGGGATGGCGACCGCCGGTACGATCCGGTTGGCGCCCACGGTCTGGGAGATGGTGATGATGGAGCAGATGTGCGCCACCGGGATCCCCGCGCGTTCGATCTCTTTGGCCATCGTTGCCCCGCAACGAGTGCAGGTTCCTCAAGTGGAGGTGAGGATGACGGCCTGGACTCCGTCCCGGATCAGCTCGACCGCGATCTCCTTCGCGAACTTCTGGGCGTTGTCCACCGAGGTTCCGTTTCCGACCGTCGCGTAATACCACGGATGCGGCTTGAACCCCATCTCCCTTTCCAGTTCCCGGAACACGTCGATGGGAAGCACCCGGTTGGGATCCGCATTGACGTAGGTGGTGTCATATCCGCCGTGGGCGGACTGGTGGGTCGTGGCATCCGCCGACTCCAGCCCTTCCAGGGAATATTTCCCGAACTTGGAGGCGCTCGAGCTTTCGATGTGGTCCGGATTTCCCGTCGGCACGATGCCGCCGGAGGTCACCAGGGCGATGGTGATCCCCTTCAGGCCGGGAAGGGCCGGCCGCGGCTCTACACGATCGAAAAAGGGGATCGGGTATTCGGTTTCGAACGGCTCCCCGCCGATCTTCCGGAGCAGCATGTCGATGGCGCGCCGCCAGGCGGGGTCGGCGTGGAGATAATTCCTCCGTATCCCCTGCTCGAAGCACCCTTCGGCCTGCGGGGATTCGATCTCCTCTCCGTGCAGCCGTTTGATGCCGAGCCGGACCATCTTCCGGACCGCATCCTCCATACCGGAAACAGTGTTGGCGGATTCGACGATCAGCGCCGTCTTCCGGTATTGGTCCACGCCGGGGTTCTCTTTGAACATGGCGGTGACGGCGGGGATGCCCAGCGGCTCCAGGGTCGAGCAGATCGCGCCGCAGGCCATTCCGTACCGTCCGGCGTTGAACGCCGGCCCGGCAACGACCAGGTCCGGCCGGTGCTCCCGGATCACGGGGATCCATTCCCGAAGGACGCTTTCCTGGTTCTCGGCGAAATAGCTGTCCCCGCAGACGACCGTGGCGACGATTTCGACGTCCGCGTTCCCTTCGCGGAACAGTTTCTCCAGGAGACGGCCGGGCCCCTGCGGACCCTTTATCGTGAAAGGCCTGCAGTCCGCCTTCTCCTCGCCGCCGACGCCTCCGAAGAACTGGTTCAGGTAATGGACGATCCGGTATTTCCCGTTCCGGGAGACGGCGCCCATCTACTTGAACCTCGAGGAGAGTCTTTCGAAACCGAGCTGGTTGGTGGATCCGATGAGCGCCTGCAGCTCGATGGCGATGCTGCCGTCCGGAAGGCGGGATTTGCTGGAGCCGCCGGCAAGCGTAGTGATGACGCGGTCGTCGCCGATCACCTTTTCCATCGGCGGGAGAACGGTCACCTCGTTGGCGTTCCCCGTGGAAACGATGGCGTCGGCCTTCGGGTGGGTGTCGACCAGGGATTGCGAGGCGCCGGCCTGCCCCGCGAATTCATCGGTGAGCAGAACGGTCTTGATGCCGTGCGCCTCGATCTTGGAGCAGTTCATCATGAGGTCGGCGTCGGGATTGCCGAAGCCTTCCTTGGAGATGATGACGCCGTCGGGAACCAGGGAGGCGACCAGCTCCGCCGCCAGCGTGGAGGACCGCTGCTTGTCTCCCAGGGTGACGTTTTCGTTGGTGATGACGCATCCCGCGAATTCCAGGTCCGTCCCGTGTCTTCGCAGGAGATCGAGGAGGATGGGGTTGTTCTGGTGATGATACGTCGTGTTCTTGTCGCACGCCGAGACGCAATTCCCGGAGAGGATGGCGCCGAACAGCGCTTCCGTCGGCAGGATCCGCCGGGGCGGCATCGTTTTGACGTCCACGCCGCAATAGTAGGTGTCGTGCAGGAGCCCCTGGGATTGGAGCATGTACAGGTAGGCGATCCGGGGCTTGCCCTTTCCTCCCGCGCGTCCCGGGGACGCGGGGGAGCCCGGAGATTCGGGGTTGACGAGGGTCTCGCGGATGTCCGTGCGCGGCGGATGTTTCATGACGGACCCGGCGATGTAATTGGAGGCCTTGAGGCCGGCCAATCGAACCGTTCGTTCGTGGTCGTGCCGCCCCATCCCTTCTCTCACGGTGACATCCAGCACGAGGTGGAGTTTTCCGGAAAAGAGCGAGTATCGGGCGCCCGGGCCGGACATGTCGATCAGCCCTTCCTGGAAGCCCACGATCGATCCCACGGTGGTTACAACCATGCCGGACAACGAGACGATCTCCCCGGAGGCGATCCCGTCGACATCCGGATTCCATGCGGAAAACACTCCGGGAAAAACCGGAACTCCCGGGATCAAGCTCAAGCGGGGCTCGATGACGTCCTTGACCGGGATGATGCGCACCGATTCCCCGGGACGGGCAATCGCCAGCCTGGCCTCCCTGACGTTGGGATCGGATTGCAGCAGGCCGGTTAATTCATCGATATCTATCGACAATTTCCCGTCTTCCAGGCGGGTGGGGGAGGAAAAACCAAGGTCCGAAACGGGGATCTTACGCCAGAGATGCGTTACAGGCTGCACACCCGCATGAGGTCTTGCATACGACACGGCTTCCTCCGACAGGGCGGGCTGTTTATCAAAGATTCGGTTCCGGAAACTATATCTTGATCCCGACCGAAGTCAACCGGATTCGGAGCCCGGCGACTCGCCGCGATCGACAGGTTCAGTATACCACCACCCCTTCCGGCGCGATCCGCGCTGCGGGCTCTCCGTCGATCATCCACCGAGGTACGCCTTCTTGACCCGGGGGTCGGCGAGCAGCTCCGCGGACCCGCCCTCGAGCACGATCCTGCCGTTCTCCAGCACATACCCCCGGCCGGCGAATTGAAGCGCCATGCGGGCGTTCTGTTCGACGACCAGGATGGTGGTACCTTCCCGGTTGATCTCCTTGAGCGAGTCGAACACGCTCATCATCAGCAGGGGAGCCAATCCCATGGAGGGCTCGTCCAGCAGCATGAGCTTCCTGCCGCTCATGAACGCCCGGCCGACGGCCAGCATCTGCTGCTCGCCGCCGCTCAAGTACCCGGCCTTCTGGTGGCTCCGCTCCTTCAAAATCGGAAAGTATTTTAAAATCCGGTCGATGTCCTCCTGGATGCCTTTTTTATCCCGGCGAACGTAGGCTCCCATCCGGATGTTTTCCATCACCGAAAGCTCGGGGAAGACTTCCCGGCCTTCGGGAACATAGCTGATCCCCAGTTTGACGATCCGGTCCGTATCCATCCGGTCGATGCGGACGCCCTGAAACTCGATGGTCCCTTTCTCCGGCTGCTCTTTTTTCTGGTCGTAGAGCAGGCGCATGATCGTCTTCAGGGTGGTGGTCTTGCCGGC
>PQAK01000035.1:0-2434 GCA_003105225.1 Deltaproteobacteria bacterium
CACAACCTGGACGTCATCAAGACGGCGGACCACGTCATCGACCTGGGGCCGGAAGGGGGCGACCGGGGGGGCGAGGTGATCGCCTGCGGCACTCCCGAAGAGATCGCCCGCGCGGCGCGCTCGTACACGGGGCGCTTCCTTCGGAAGGTGCTGAACGGGGGAGCGGAGCTGCCGGCGGCGGGGGACGCTACCGGGCGCGCGGCTGGCGGGTGAGGGCCTGCGCCGTCTCGGGGCCGAACAGGAACCGGACTTCCTTCCGGACCGCCTGGGTGATCGGGTGGGTCCGGTTCTTCTCCTTCATGCACCACAGGGATTTCATGTCCTCGTCGACCGTGAGCGTCCCTTCCGTGAGCACGAGCGGGAACATGACGCAGAACCGGGGCTTGAACCGCCATTCGTGGAGCCCCGCGTCGATCGCCGCCTTCTGCAGCGCGCAGCCGTGGTCGGGATGCAGGAACGCGCAGGCGCCGCCGATGACCTGGGTCTCCACCGCGACGCCGCTCGGGCAGTCCGGGTCCTGCTCGGACCCGCCGAACCACAGGGACGGGTCGGCGGCCTCGGGCCGGACGTAGGGCAGGAACAGGCTCCGGTTCGAGAGGATGGCGTTCTTCTCCTCCGCGTCGGCCCATACGCCGAACCGGCAGCAGCGGCTCCGGCACTGGTCGAGACGGCAGCACTCCGGGAACTTCGCCTGGTAGACGAGCGGGTCGATTTTCATACGGTCCTCTGAGGGAATAGGGGAAAAATTATACACGAATTCCGCTCCAGGCGAATAGCGGACAATTACAGGGTCACTGGCCGCGCTTCCTCCGCACCGTCACCGTTTCCCCCCCGACTCCCCAGTTGTCGGTTTCGACCTCGTCGATGACCACGACCGTGGTCGCCGGGTTTTTTCCCAGGACGTCCACCAGCAGCCGGGTGGCCCCCTCGATGAGCTTCGCCTTCTGCTCCGGCGTCGCGCCTTCCCTCGTGATCCTGATGTTCACGTACGGCATGTCGGCCTCCCTTCGGCATCGCAATAATATTTCCGCCGCGGCATGGCATCCCCGCGATCGTTCGATGGCGATTCGGATCGAAGGGATGCGCCGGATCGATTCCGGGGAAAAAAGATAAAGGGCGGGGCCGTGCTTCGCCCCGCCCTTCGGAAGGTCGGCTGCCGATGGAACGCGGCGGCTACTGCAGCACGCCGCCGATGACCGCGGGCGCGCCGGTCACGGAAGGCTCGGTCCCGACGTTCGGATCGACCCAGTCCGATGCGCCCGGCAGCTGGCTGGCGTAGGAGGTGACCGCAAGGGCGCCGCAGGCGTCCAGGTCTTTCCGCATCCGCTGCTCCTTCTCGAGCGCCTTGATGTAGTACGTGGCGTTTCCGGAGTCGGTGGCGGCGCTGCCGTCGGGGATCGTGAATTCCGGGACCCACCGGATCGGGGAGCCCGGGCCGCCCTGGGAGCAGTCCGCATCGAGGCCGGTTTCCAGGTTCACGCACTTGCCCGGGATCCCGTTCAAGTCCCCGAACCCGCCGTATTCCAGGTTGAACCGGGCGTTCAGGTACTTGCCCGCGGCGAGGTGGATATACCCGAGGGACAGCGGGGGCTCGAAGGAAAGGAACGTGGAGCCCGAGTGGAGCGCCATGAACCGGTTCCAGCTGTTGGGCCCCGTCTCCCACGTGTAGTAGGAGGGGAGGTTGCTCCGCGCCTGCCACGCGCAGGTGTTGTTGTCCCATTCGCACTTGAGCAGGTTCTGGTTCTCCGCGGTGTTCTCGAAGAGCGGCCCGCTCATCAACCCCCACTGGAAACCGCCGTCCAGGGAGGAGGCGACGACGTCCGTGCCGCCGCTTTTCAGGAGCATCGTCGCGGAGTCGAAGGTGTACGTCGCCGCGGGGGTTGCACTCGCCGGCGGAACCGGCTGGTATCCGGAGGACATGAGGAACGGGTTCGCGCCGCCCAGGTTCGCCGCGTCGGGGCAGTTCTCGAAGCACTGGAGCGTCGCCGGGACCGTGTCGGACGGGGTCACGGTCACCTCGGCGTACGAGACGACCTGCGTGGCGTTGTCGGCGGCGCAGGCGAAGGTGTCGTCGGAAGGATTGAACGGCGTGGCGTTGTCGTTGTGGACGCAGTCCTGCAGCTTGATCTGCACGCTGCCGCCCAGGGCCTGCGACCAGAAGTTGAGTTCCGGGTACCGCAGGTTGTTCATGTCGATGGCCACCGCCGGGTCGAGGTTCTGCCAGGTCATGCTGGTCTGGTTCATCGTCGCCGTTTTCAGGAACTGCGCGCCGTCCCACAGGATCCGGGTCTGGGTGCCGGTGCCCGATGCCGGGTCGAACTCGTTCATGTCGAGCGGGATGTTGACGATGTTCCCGAGGGCCAGAAGCGCACGGGTGTGCTTTTTCAGCTTGCCTCCGGCGACCAGGACCTGGTAGGCCGTTTCCGACCCTCCG
>PQAK01000035.1:2490-10723 GCA_003105225.1 Deltaproteobacteria bacterium
TGCTGCCGAAGTAGTTCGTCCCCCCGCGGGAGAGCCGGACCGGGAAGTTCGACTGGCGTACGACCCTGGTACCCGTTTCGTCGTACACGCCGTATCTCCAGGCCGACTCGTCGAACTGGGTCCGGGACAGGCAGATGTCCTTCCCGTTTCCTACCCGGTGGAAGTTTGCGCTGTTATAGGCGATATCGAACGTCCGCGTCTGGGGCCCCGAGGGGGAGGGCTGCACCGAACGAAGCGTGCCGCCGCCGCTCGACCCGTCCGCGTTGCGGTCCAGGGCGGCCGCCTCGGTGGACGTGTTGCCGTCGAAGTTCTGGTTCTGGAAGAACTTGAGAAGCACTTTCCCGCCGGTCAGTTCCGTCCGCAGGGTGCCCTTGAACATCGATTGGGACGCCGCGGCGCCGTCGACGATCGGATGGCCGTCGAAGTTGATCGCGAACAGGCCGTACGGGTTCGAGGCGCTCACGCCTTCGGTGATGACCGCCTTCGCGTAGATCACCTTTTCGGGTTCGTGTTCGCCGGCCGGCTCATGCGCCCACACCTTGACGACCTGGGGCGCCGTGTTGTCCGTCCGGGTGACGTCGACGGTCCACGTCGCGTAATCGGGCATGTTGGCGCCCGAGGACTGGTTCACCGACTGCTGGGCGCCGACGGAGGCGTCGCCTTTCCCCTTGCACTGGTTCCGGTCGATCTGCGCCTTGTAGGGGCCCGCGTTGAGCATCGCCTCGTATCGCGTCTGGGCGACCATGCAGAGGATCTCGTTCACCGAGTTGAAGGACTGGACGGACTGTTCCTCCACGTAAACGTTGGTCTTGTCGGTGAGGTAGTCCGAGTCGGCGGGGAACGAGGGCGCCCGCACCGCGCCCCGTGCAGGGGAGCTCGATCCGCCTCCGACCTGCGCGTCGACGACGCTCACCTTCTCGGCGACGGTCAGGGGAGTGGCGAGACCGCCGCCGCCGGAGGGTCCCGGGCTGCCGGCGGAGCCCCCTCCGCCGCCGCACGAGGACAGGAATCCGGCCAAAGCCAGGGACATGACCACCGAACCGATTGCTTTTTTCATAGAGCCTCCCGAACGATTGGGACGTCTTTTTGCCGGCGCATCTCCGGACGCCGGCAAGCCGCCATTGAATAGTCATATCGGTGGGAGGCGTGAAATCTTTAGCCGGGAGCGCGCCGGCGGACCGGCGGCATCCCCTGCCGGGCATAAAAAAAGGCTCCCGAAGGAGCCTTTTTCGAAGCGTTTGGCCCGGGCCGCGGTACGGGGCTTACAGCTTCCCGACGAGGACGAACGCGATGACCAGGGCGTAGATGACCAGGGACTCGATCAGCGCGAGGCCGACGATCATCGGGATGAAGATCTTGTTCTGGGCGGAAGGATTGCGCGCGATCCCCTCCAGCCCGGCGGCGATGGCCTTGCCCTGGCCGAGCGCCCCCCCGAAGGATGCGATGGCTATGCCGAATCCTGCGGCCAGCGCGATGAAGGTCTTTACGTTGCTCCCGCCCGCCGCGGCGGCAGCCCCTTCTTCGGCGAAGGCCACTGAGGCGACTGCCACGAGGAGCAGCGCCAGCAGAAAAGAGAAGGTGAGTCTGCGGAACATCGGGTTTCCCCCTTTCGGATTATGAGATCCTGCCGGACGGGCGAAAGCCCGACCGGCGCGGTTGATGCCCCCTGCCGTCGAAACGGATCAGTGCTCCTCCGCGTGCGCCACGGCGCCCGAGATGTAGATCATCGAGAGCACGGTGAAGATGAACGCCTGCATGAACGACACGAACACGCCCAGCCCCATGAAGACCGACGGGACTGCCCACCCGACGAACGCCAGCGCCATGAACCCGCCGACCACCGCGTGGTCCCCCGTGATGTTCCCCATGAGACGCAGGGAGAGGGACAGCGGCCGCGCGAGGTGGGAGATGATCTCGATCGGCAGCATGATCGGCGCCATCCACCACACCGGCCCGAGGAAGTGCTTGAGGTAGGCGAGCCCGTTCTCCCGGACGCCGAAATAGTGGGTCGACAGGAAGATGACGAGGGCGAGCCCGACGGTGATGTTCATCTTCTGGGTCGGCGGCAGGAACCCGGGGATGAGCCCGATGAGGTTCATGAACAGGATGAAGAGGAAGCAGGTCGCCAGCAGCGGCATGTATTTTTTTGCATGGTGCCCCAGGATGTCCTCGCCGATGCCGGTCAGGAAGCCCAGGATCAGCTCGAAGAAGTTGCGCAGCGTGAAGCGCGGCTCCGGGATGACCATCTCCTCGGGCTTCCTGCGCCCCACGGCCAGGTAGCTTCCCGCCGCGAGGAGCGCCGCCGCGAAGAGCGTCCCGTATACGTAGAAATATTCCTTGCCGCCGGGCAGGCGCATGAAGAAGGAAAAGCCGTGCTCCTCGGCGGCCAACGCCGTTGCGGGCACGAAAAGAAGCGCCGCCCCCGCCACCCATCTGCGCATCGGGAATCCCCTCCTTACTTGGTCTTCATGGATGCGGCCCGCGCCAGCCCTTCCAGGAGAACCCCCAGGAAAAGGCAGGACAGGCCGAGCAGAAACCCCAGAACGTCGAACCAGCCGGAGCGGACGACGAGGTAGACGACCGCCACCAGCCCGAAGAACTTCAGGACGTACTGGACGATGAACCCCTTCCGGACCGATCCCCCGCCCGAGAACGCCTTCTCCAGGATCTTCCGGATCAGGAAGAAGTTCCCGTAGGCGATGGCGGCGCCGACCGCCGCGCCGGGAAGCATCCGGAAGCGGCCGGCCACGGCGATCCCGCCGAGGACCACGCCCGCCGAGAGCAGGATCTTTCTCTCCGCGGACCGAAGGGATGGGGCGCCCGGTTCCTCTTTAGCGTGCCCCGTCACCTGCCGCCGGGCTTCCTCTTTTCCTCTTCGTTCTTTTCCAGGTCCTTTTCCGACTGCACGGCCGACCGGTAGAGGCTCCGCACGCCGGCCGCGAATCCCAGCGCGATCCAGACGACCGTCATCCAGGGGCTGGTCCCGAGCCACTTGTCCAGGTAGTACCCTACGCCCAGGCCGATGACGACCGAAATGGCCATCTCCAGTCCCAGGGCGCTGTAGCGGCCCAGTTCCCGGAAGAGCTCTTTGCGGTCCTGCTTATCGGCCATGACGATAAAAACCCATGTTTCCTATCACAGATGCGAAGAGGCCGTCAACCGGAAACCTCCCGCAGGACTTCCCTGGCCGCGGCGATCGTCCGGTCCAGGTCCCTGCGGGTGTGCGCCAGCGACATGAAGCCGGCCTCGAACTGCGAGGGGGCGATGTAGATCCCCCGGGACAGGAGCCCGTGGAAGTACCTCGCGTAGGCGCCCGTGTCGCTTCGCTTCGCGGTGGCGTAGTCGATGACGGGGCCCTTCTGGAAAAAAGTGGTCCACATCGAGCCGACGCGGTTGGTCCAGGTGGGCACGCCGGATTTCCGGAATACCCCGTGAAGTCCCTCCGCCAGGTAGTCGGCCTTGTCCCCGAGCTTCCGGTACGTCCCCCTGCGGCCCAGCTCGGTCAGGCAGGCGATGCCGGCCGCCACCGCGAGGGGGTTCCCCGAAAGGGTGCCCGCCTGGTAGACGGGGCCGACCGGGGAGAGGGCGTCCATCACCTCCCGCTTTCCGCCGAACGCGCCGACCGGGAGTCCCCCCCCGATGATCTTGCCCAGCACCGTGAGGTCGGGTTCGATTCCGAAGAGCTCCTGCGCCCCGCCGAAAGCAACCCGGAATCCGGAGATCACCTCGTCGAAGATAAGGAGCGCCTTCTCCCGACGGGTCAGCTTCCGCAGCTCCTCGAGGAAGCCGGGCTCCGGCGGCACGACCCCCATGTTCCCGGGAACCGGCTCGACGATGACCGCGGCGATCCGCCCCGGGTTTCTCTGGAACAGCCGCCGTACCGAACCGGCGTCGTTGAAGGTCGCGGTCAGCGTGTGCCGGGCCAGGTCCTTCGGCACGCCCGGGGAATCGGGCTGGCCGAAGGTGAGCGCGCCGGAGCCCGCCTTGACCAGCATGGAGTCGGCGTGCCCGTGGTAGCACCCCTCGAATTTCACGATCATGTCCCGGCCGGTATATCCCCGGGCCAGCCGGACCACGCTCATCGCCGCCTCGGTTCCCGAGGAGACCAGTCGCACCTTCTCCATGGAAGGGAAGGCGTTCCGGATCAGGGTCGCCAGCCGGATTTCACCCTCCGTGGGGGCGCCGTAGCTGGTTCCCCTGCCGGCCGCGCCGCGGATGGCCGATACCACCTTCGGGTGCGCGTGCCCGAGGATCATCGGCCCCCAGGAGGAGACGTAATCGATGAAGGTGTTTCCGTCGACGTCCGTGACGGTCGCGCCTTTCGCCTTCGCGATGAACAGGGGGGTCCCCCCCACCGAGCGGAATGCGCGGACCGGGGAATTCACCCCGCCCGGAATCACCTTCGACGCCGCCCGGAACAGTTTTTCCGATTCTTTCGTCTTCAGCCGGACCACCGGTCGACCCTCCTCGCGGAATGGATGCGATTGGCGAATTGTATCCGTCGGATGCCGGGGTGTCAAGGAAACCATCCGCTGGAATTTCAAAAGGTTTTCGCCAATCCTCAAAACAGGATTATATATTGGCTTGACAGTTTTCAAGGGCCGGGTGTACAAGATACCTTCCACCGGAATCCGGTGTTTTATCTGAAAACCGTTTGCGTGGAACTGCGGGGGGTGCCGTGAGTGTAAAGGACAAGGAAATCATCGAAAACCGGTTCGGCCCGCTGTGGTCCGGCCCCGAATCGGTCGCGATCGGGGACCGGATCTTCACGCTCCTCGAGATCAAGCGGGCGTTCGGATTCGGGGAAGGCGACATCATCGGGATCGACCTGCAGGCCCTGCCGGATGGCCGCTATGCGTACCGATACTATGACGGGGACGACCGGCGGATCGTCGTGTTTGTTTTCGACGGGACCCTCGACATCCTCGAGGAGCACCGGGCGCATATCGCGGAATGGCTCGGGGACGAATATCACAAAACCGGAATCGTGGCGTTCATCCCGGATGACCTGCTCGGATTGCTGCGCAAGAAGATGTTCGGCAACGGGAGCGGCCCGGCGTTGTGACACAAGGCTTTTCTTCGCTCCGAAACCAAATACCAGCGCTTGATGGAGAGTCCATGACGTTTTCCTGCAGAAAAGCTTCGGTGAGGTCCTCGGCAGCCCAATGGTCCGTGGACTTCCTGGCCGAAATTCCGGGGGACGATCTGGTCCCCTGCTCTTTTGCGGTCCTCCCCACGGGGTGCACGTTCCTTGTCCCGTCGAGCAGGGCCGGGGAGAGGCTGATCGCCGAGGCTGCGTCCGGGCTGGGCAGGCCCTCGTCGATGCCGCAGACGGTCAAGGGAGGATCGTGCGGGGGGGAGGAGGAGGACGGGGAATTCCCGTTTACCGGCGCGATGCTCTCGGTCACCTGGGAATTCCCGAAGGAGTCGAGGGAAGCGTTCCTCCGGAATGTCGTCCGGTTGATCGGTCCGTGCGAGGGGCTGACCGGATGAAGACGTACGCGGAGCTCGTCCGGAGCCGGCTGGAGGACAGGCATGCGAACATCATGGGGAACCTGGACGACTTCACCGACGGGAACCTTCGGTTCACGGTCCGCATTTTCGGGGATTGTATGGACGAGGAGAAGCGCAAGGAACTCCTCGGAAACTATACCGAATATTGGACGGAATCCGAGCTGCGCGATTTCGTGAAGAATTTCCTCCCCGCATACACCGAATACGCCATCGCCGAGCTCCTCGAGAAGAAAAAGGACGGCGAGCGGTTCGATCCCCCCTGCTTGACGCAGGAAGAGTACCAGGAGATGGCGGTCCGGGAAAAGTGGCCCAAGCTGGCCGCCGGGCTGGAGCACGTCACCCCCTTGCAGCTGCGCCGGGAGATCGCGAAGGCGGGGCTGCTTTTCCGTCCGTATATGCTTTCGGATCCGGGGTTCAACGAGGGGGTGCTGGAATTCGCTCTCTACTTCGACCTCCTGGACCGGCTGGCGAAGCTTTCGCCCGACGAACTGCGGAAGGTAGCGGGCGATATCGCCCCGATGATCGACCGGGCCGTTTCCTCCGGATCGGCGGAGGCGTGCGAGGCGGATCTGAAATCGATCCGGGAGCGCGCCGCGCGGGCGGCAGGCATCCTGGCGGATCCGGAGACGTTCCTGGGCCCCGAGATGGAGCGGTACCCTCGCGAGGCGCCCCCGGGCTGGAAGGTCCGCGAGCTGCGCAACACGCTGAAAACGATGACGCTTAAAGACCTGCGTCTCTCCGCGCTGGTCCACCTGGACCTCCTGACCACCGAGGAGACCCGGGCGATCGTCGTGCCCTTCATCTCGCGGTTCCCGTCGTTTTTCGAAATCCCCTCCAACGGGCTGAGGGAAATCATCCTCGCCATCGCGGAGGAGGTGAGCGACCGCGCGATCACGTTCTTCATCGAGCGGTACCCGGTAGGCCGGATGGCGATGACCCCGGCGGTTTCCTTCCTGGTCTGGAAACTGATGCCGGAGGAAGAGAGGCTTACGCGGCTGCGGGAAGACAACGCGAAAATGGACCAGGCGATGATGTCCCGCCACCTGGCGAGGTACCTGTTGTCCGGCTCCACGGCGGATCTCTCCGACGTGGGGAAGCAGATCGCGCTTTTGACCGACGAGCGGTTTACCGCAAATCACGGTTTGATCCTGAAAAACGCGGGAAGCGACCAGGCGGGCGAAGGGGTTCGAAGGCTCTACGACGAGGTGACGGTCCTGTCGCTCCGGATGGCGTTCCGGCAGGGAGTGGAGAAGGAAGAGATGTTTTTCAGGATCCGGGAGAGGATAGCGGAGGCGACGGGGATACCGGCGCCCGGCAAACTCATCGAGGGAGGGGTTTAGGAGATGGCGTTTGAATACATGGAAAGAATCGTCATGTTCAAGGAGACATCCGAGGGGCTCACCGTGGAGATGGATTGGCTGCACGAGGCGGGCAAGGAAGGGTGGGAACTCGTGGCGTCCATCCCGCTCATCGCTCCCAACCGGGACGGGATCGCGTACGGCACCGTCGGAAGCCACATGATCCTGAAAAGGCAAAAAAAGGTTTTATAACGATTTTTTGGCTTGACATTGATTGCGGGTACGCGATATAAAATAAAACGTGTTTCTATAAGTCCACCCGCGGTTCCGGTGGAACTTCCTGATTTTAATGCGGTTTCCCCTTTGTTGCCAAGGATGGGCATCGCTGTCGGTTTTGCCTTTCGATTCTGGGGAAAGCGGAAAGGGGGGATGAGGGGCAAGGAAAAGAGGCAGTAAGGATTTCGGTTTCGCGTTCGCAAGGAACCAAAGTGCATTGGCCCGCAAAATCTACGAGGAGGGGAAGAATGGCTGAAAAGTGGCGTACGGAAAAGAAACGGCCGACGATCAAGGTTCTTCCGTGGCCCGCGATCCCGACGCCGACGGTCGAAGAGGTGTACGCCGGAGTCGACGAGAAGCGGAAGGAGTATTCCCTCTGGGTCGAGTCGGCGGTCCGGCAGCAGTTCAACGCCGACAAGCCGGAGTCGCTCGACGGCATCCGGGTTCTCGACTGCACGGCCAACATGAACATCGGCCACTGGTGCTCCTCGCACTTCTCGGAACTGGGCGCCGAAGTCATCATGGTCGAGCCGCCCGGAGGCGATCCGACACGGCAATTGACCCCGTTCGGACGCCAGGAGTACATGTTCGAAGCCAAGAACGGCGAGAAGTGCGGCGCCCGGTTCCTCGCCGAGGCCCGGAACAAGTTCTCCGTCACGCTCAACCTCGAGACGGAAGAGGGACGGGCGCTGCTGAAGAAGATCATCCCGCAGGTCGACATCCTGATCGAGAACGCCCCCCCGGGGCACTACGACAAGCTGGGGATCGGCTACCGCCAGCTTTCCGAGATCAACCCGCGGCTGGTCTACCTGTGGGTCGGCCAGCGCGGCCAGTGGGGCCCCCTGAAGGACGACCCGGGCAACCTCGACCCGACCGCCCAGTGCTCGATGGGCTTCGTCCACGGCACCGGCGCGCCGGTGGCGTTCGGCGGCACCCCGACCCGGTCCGGCTGGTGGCTGTGCGACCAGGTCGGCGGCACCTTCGCGGCGATCGGCGCGATGGCGGCCCTCTACGCCCGGGAGAAGTTCCTCGGGCACGGCCAGTTCGTCGAGTGCACGGGGGCCGAGGCGGTCATCCGGATCATCGACTACAACTGGGGATGGAACGGGATGGACGGCTCCGTCCGGCCCCGCTACGGGAACTGG
>PQAK01000036.1:0-6727 GCA_003105225.1 Deltaproteobacteria bacterium
CGAAGTTCGAGGAAGACCTCTTCCGGGTCGCGGGGACCGACTACTTCCTCGTCCCGACCGCCGAGGTGCCGGTGACGAACATCGTCCGGGACGAGATCCTGCCGGGGGAGACGCTCCCCCTGAAGATGACGGCCTACACCCCCTGCTTCCGGGCGGAGGCCGGGTCGTACGGCAAGGACACCCGGGGGATGATCCGCCAGCACCAGTTCAACAAGGTGGAGCTGGTCAAGATCTGCCGCCCGGAGGAGTCCTGGGCGGAGCTGGAGACGCTCACCGCCGACGCGGAGGACATCCTGCAGCGCCTCGCCCTGCCGTACCGCGTGGTGACGCTGTGCACCGGGGACCTCGGGTTCTCCTCCGCGAAGACGTACGACATCGAGGTGTGGCTGCCCTCGCAGGACCGGTACCGGGAGATCTCCTCCTGCAGCAACTTCACCGATTTCCAGGCGAGGCGCGCGAAGATCCGGTTCCGCGATCCCGGCACGGGAAAGACCCGGCTGGCGCATACCCTGAACGGTTCCGGGCTGGCGGCCGGGCGCACCGTCGTCGCGGTCCTCGAAAACTGCCAGCAGGAAGACGGCTCCGTTCTCGTCCCGGAGCCGCTGCGCCCCTACATGGGCGGGATGGAGCGGATCACGAAGCCCTGACTCCGCGCGGATCGCAGCGAGCGATTGCGGCTACGCTGTCAGCGTTTACCGTGATTTGCGCTTCCTGTCAGGCCGTTCGGTATGCCGCATCGCCGCGAGCCGCTTCAGGAGCGCCGCGGTGCCCAGGGTGTTCAGCACGTCCCCCTTCCCGATCCATCCCCGCCGCGCCACCCCGACGCCGTACTCCATGTAGTCCAGGTTGGCGGTGATGTGGACGTCCGTGCTGACGACCAGGGGGATGCCGACCTGTTTCGCCATCCTGGCGTGCCGGTCGGAAAGATCCAGCCGCATCGGGTTTGCGTTGATCTCCATCGCTATGCCGCGGCGGGCCGCTTCCCGGAAAACCGCCTCCAGGTCCGCCTCGTAGGGGTCCCGCTCTCCGATGAGCCTGCCCGTCGGGTGGGCGATGACGCTCACGAACGGGTTGCGTACCGCGGACAGGAGCCGGTTCGTGATCCGCTCCTTCCCCTGCCGGAATCCCGAATGGATGGATGCCACGACGATGTCGAGCCGGGAGAGGACCTCGTCGTCCAGGTCGAGGGCGCCGTCGCCCCGGATGTCCACCTCGATCCCTTTCAGGATGCGGAAATCGGAAAGCTTCCGGTTGGCGGCGTCGATCCTGGCGATCTGCTCCCGGACCCTGTTCTCGTCCAGCCCGTGAGCGATCCCCAGTCCCTTGGAGTGGTCGGTGACCGCGAGGTACCGGTAGCCGCGCGCCTTCGCCGCCGCGACCAGGTCATCCAGTTCGTGGCTCCCGTCGGACCACCGGGTGTGCGCATGGAGATCCCCGCGGATGTCCGCAAGCTCCAGGAGGCCGGGCAGTTTTCCCTCGAGCGCCGCCTCGATCTCACCGGCGTCCTCCCGCAGCTCGGGCGGGATCCAGGGAAGCCCGAGCGCGGAGTAGATTTCCTCCTCCTCCCGCCCGGCGATCCTTTTGCCGTCCGATTCGCGGAACAGGCCGTATTCGTTGATCTTCCATCCGCGGCGGGAGGCCATCTCCCGCAGCTTGATGTTGTGCGCCTTCGAGCCGGTGAAATACTGGAGGGCGGCCCCGAAGGAACTCTCCTCGACGACGCGCAGGTCCACCTGGATCCCCTCCGGGGTGAGGACGGAGCATTTCGTCGTTCCCTGCTCCAGCACTTCCTTTACGGCCGAGAGGCGGACGAACGCTTTCGCGATATTCTCCGGCCGTTTCCCCGCGGCCAGGATATCGATGTCCTTGATGGTTTCCCTCCACCGGCGGATGCTGCCCGCCAGCGCGAATTTTCCGCGCGGATCGGATTCCTGCAGGAGACGCAGGAGATTGCGGGCGACCGGCAGCCCCATGCCCAGGGAAAACCGCTCCCGGCCTTTTTTCACCTGCTCGATCCCCTTGAGGATGTTTTCCTCGGTCTTCTCCTGGATGCCGGGCAGGCCGGACAGCTTCTTTTCCCGGGCAAGCGCCTCCAGTTCCTCGATGCTCTTCACATTCCGCTTGTCGAACAGCATCCTGGCGGTCTTCGGCCCGACTCCGGGGATTCGAAGGATGGAAAGCAGCCCCGCCGGGACCTCGTTCTTCAGCTCCTCGTAAAGGTCGACCCGGCCGGTCTGCGCGTACTGGCGGATTTTCCCCGCAAGGTCCCTCCCGATGCCGGGGATGGCGGTCAGTTCCTCCTCCCCCAGGGTGGAGAGGTCTTTCGGCATGGCCTCCACGTTCATGGCGGCGCGGCGGTAAGCCCGGATGCGGAACGGGCTCTCTCCCTTCAATTCCAGGAGGTCGGCGATCTCCCCGAAGATTTTAGCGATCTGCGCGTTCGTCATCCCGGCTCCCCCTCCCGGATTTCGGTGAGACTCTTATTCCCCACTTGAGATTCCATTTACGGGAAACCGATTTATCCCGGCATTCGAGCGCATGCCGGAAGAACATTTCGTGACGCCGCCGCCGGGGGTCTGATACAATTTCCGACGGGAATGAAACGGTGGGAATGTGTCATCTGCGGGTATGTCCACGAAGGCGAGGAGCCGCCGGACATCTGCCCGGTATGCGACGCCCCCAAGGAATTCTTCCGCCTGCTGGAGGAATGACGACCGGTTCCCGGCTCCGGGAAAATCCGGAACCGTTCGGCAGCGACGGCATCTAAAAACCGCATCTCCGGCGAGGAAGGTTGTGCGCCTCGCGGAATTCCAGGGAGGGTCCGTGTGAAGCTGCCGGAGGGGATCTATTTCCATCCGATCCTGGTCCACTTCCCCCAGGCGCTCTTCCCCGTGGCGTTCGCATCCCTGGTCCTGTACTTGATCACGGGGAACGATCTCTTCGAGAGGGGAGCGTACCTGATGGCCGCTTTCGGCTTTCTCGCCGCTCCGGTGACGATGATCACGGGGTACCTCGACTGGAAGATCCGGTACAAGGGGTACATGACCTCGGTGTTCCGGATCAAGATCGTCACCGGGTTCGTCCTGGTCGGGCTCTCCCTCTGCGCCCTGCTGGTGCGCGCTTTCGACCCGGGGGTCGCCCAATTGCCGATGTCGGGCCTGGGATGGCTTCGCCTGGCGCTGCTCGCGGGATGCACGGGGGCCTGCGTGGTGGAGGGCCACTACGGCGGGAAACTGGTGTTCCACTGATTTCGCGGATCGCACCATGCAGCGACATCAACGATAAGGGGGACAGACCCATGCAGGTGCCGGAAATCGTCGTAGTGCTCCACAAGGCGATCGACAAGGAGAAAGAAGCCATCACGACGTACCTCCACCTGGCCAAGATCATAAAGGACGTCAAGGCGAAGAACGTCCTGATCAACCTGGCGTCCGACGAGGTGGGGCACATGAACAAGCTCGAGGATCACCTCTCCTCGTACCTGCAGGGGAAATCCTGGGTGATCCCTCATTCCAGCGAGGCCGAGGCGGTGGCGGCGGTGATCCCCAAGAGTTCCCGGCTGGAAAAGATCGATGCGGGCAAACTGGCCCGGGCGGACGAGGTCCGGATCCTCGAAGTGGCGATCGACAAGGAGATCGCCGCGAACCAGTCGTACCTGGAACTGTCCAAGGGGGCCCGATCGAAGGAGGCGCGGGAGTTGTTCCTGGCGCTGGCCAAGGAAGAGGACATGCATGCCAAGATCCTGAAGGCCGAGATCGATTCCATCGGCCAGAACGGATTCTGGTTCGACATGCAGGAATTCACGATGGAGCAGTAGGAGGTCGTTGCGGGCATTGGATATTCTCAAGGAAGCCAGGGAGAAGCTGGAAGAGGAGGCGCGGCGGATCGAGACCGAGCTCCGGATCAATCTGCCGAAGGAGATCAGCGCCGCGATGGCGCACGGCGACCTGTCCGAAAACGCCGAATACCATGCCGCCAAGGAGCGCCAGTCCACGCTCCAGGCGCGGATGGGCCAGATCCAGAAGCGCCTCGCGGACCTCTCCCGGATCGATATTTCGAGCATCTCCCGGGACCGCGCCGGGTTGGGGAGCGAGGTGACGGTGGAAAACCTCGATACCGGCGATACCGTCCGCTACACCCTGGTCATCCCGGAAGTCGCGGACGGAAAGAGAAATTTCGTCTCCGTGGCCGCGCCGATCGGACGCGCGCTCCTGAACCGGAAAGTCGGCGACACGGTGACGGTCACCATTCCGAAGGGGACCTGCGAGTTCGAGGTCCGCAGGATCGTCACCCTCTTCGGCGACGTGTTCGAGTAGGCGTCAGGCGAGATCGGGATTTTTTTTCCGCACTGCCTCCGCGATCCGTTTCACCTCTTCCGACCGGCTCTTCGGGCAGATGAGGACGGCGTCGCCGCTGCGGACCACGACCACGTCCTCCATCCCCACCGCGGCGATGATGCCGCGGTCCGACCGGACGAAGGTGTTGCGGCAGTCCGAGAGGATGACGTTCCCGAACGTCACGTTCTCCCCCGGCTTTCCCAGGAACTCGTGGAGCGACCGCCAGGTGCCCAGGTCGCTCCAGCCGAAATCGGACGGGATGACGAGGATCCCGGATTCCTTCTCCAGGATCCCGTAGTCGATGCTGATGGACGGCATGCGGCGATAGGCCGCCCGCAGGTTCCCCCGGAATCCGTTCTTTCCGAACGAACGGAACGCCGATTCCAGCTCCGCGCGGACTTCCGGGAGAAAGCGGGACAGGCGGTCCTGGAACGTGTCCGCCCGGAAGAGGAAAATGCCGCTGTTCCAGAGATACCGGCCGGATTTCACGAACCGTCGCGCGGCGGCGAGAGCCGGCTTCTCCGTGAAACGCCGGACATTGTAGACGGCCTTGCCTCCGTCCCCGAAAGGGGTTCCGCGCTCGATATAGCCGTAGCCCGTGGCCGGGTAGCCGGGCGGGATCCCGAGGGTGACGAACCTGCCGGTTTTCCCCGCCACGCGCAGCCCATCGCGAAGCACCGCGCGGAACGAGCGCTCGTCCGCGACGGCGTGATCCGAGGGTGTGGCGGCGATCACCGCACCGGGGTCGCGGCGGACGATATGGGCGACCGCCAGCGCCACGGCGGGGGCGGTGTTTCTCCCTTCGGGCTCGAGCAGGACGTTCCGGGAGGGGATGCCGAGGGCGCGGGGCGAGAGATGCGGGGCGTCCTTTTCGCCGGCCACCACCCAGACGGTCTCCTTCCGCAGGAGGGGGAACAGCCGCCGGATCGTTTCCCGGATCATGGGCCCCTGCCCGGTGAGGTTGAGGAACTGCTTGGAGCGGCGCAGGCGGCTCTCCGGCCAGAACCGCGTCCCCGAACCGCCTGCCATCACCACCACGTGATCCATGGGCGTTTACCCTCCGCGGCGCCCGAAAGCGACGGTATTTGTGAATCGGGGCGCAAGGGATAGAATACATCCGTGCGCATCGACCTCAAAAAGAGTTTCCTCACGGGGGTCTTCGTCATCGGCCCCCTGGTGCTCTCCGTCGCCATACTGATCTGGTTCTTCGAAAAGGTGGACGCTCTCTTCTCCCCCGTCATCGACGGGATCCTGGCGGTTGCGCTTCCCAGGAGCGCGCACATCCCCGGAACGGGGTTTTTGGCCGGCCTGGTGATCATTCTCCTCGTCGGCCTTTTCGCCCGGAACGTCGTCGGGAAGCGCGTGCTCGGGGCGCTGGACACCCTGATCAACCGGATCCCGGGATACCGGACGATCTACACCACGCTCAAACAGCTCACCAATGCCTTCTCCCCGGACAACACGCGGTCCTTCAAGGAAGTCCTCCTGGTGGAGTACCCGAAAGAGAACAGCTACGCCCTCGGTTTCCGCACCGAGACGGTGGAGAAGGAGGGCCGGCGGCTCGCCGTGGTGTTCGTGCCCACGAACAACCTCTACCTGGGGGATGTGCTCTTCATCCCCGAGGAGAAGGCCGTGCGCCTGGACCTGACCGTCGAGCAGGCGGTCCGGATCCTGGTCTCCGGGGGGATCGCCTCGCCGAAAGAAGTGTATCTCCACAAAGATGGCACTTGACAAACACGCGGTCCCCTCCGTAACCTGATAGATACTATGGAAATGGCGCCGCTCATGGGGAAAGAAACACGGCTCGGCGGACTCGCCCTACTCGCCCTACCCGGGGGGCCGGCCCGCCGCTGTGGGAGCGCTTGACGCCATAGTCTGAAACGCTCATCGCAGGCCGCGGGAACCGGCACGGTTCCCGCGGCCTTTCCGTTTGCAAGGCCGTCGGGAATCCCGCTCCCGGCGGCCTTTTTTTTGGGCGGGGACGCTCCTCTCCCGCATCCCGGGCAGGATGCCGGGACGGGACTGTCCCCGGAGGAAAAATCAAAGGAGGGAGACATGGGGGACAAGGTATTCATCTTCGACACGACGTTGCGGGACGGGGAGCAGGTGCCCGGGGCGAAGCTCGCCAGGGAACAGAAGGTGGAGATCGCAAAACAGCTGGCGGCGCTCAAGGTGGACATCATCGAGGCGGGGTTCCCGGCCTCCTCGCCGGGCGATTTCGAGTCCGTCCGGGAGGTCGCCCGGGTCGTGAAGGGCCCGGTGATCACGGGCCTCGCGCGCGCGGTGCGCAAGGACATCGACACCCTGTGGGAAGCGGTCAAGGCGGCAAGACGCCCGAGGATCCACACGTTCCTGGGCACTTCCGACATCCACATCCAGAAGAAGTTCCG
>PQAK01000036.1:6804-31736 GCA_003105225.1 Deltaproteobacteria bacterium
CCGACCGGGAGAAGATCCTGCAGTGGTGCGTGGACACGGTCAAGTATGCCCGGTCGCTGTGCCGCGACGTGGAGTTCTCCACGGAGGACGCCTCGCGCACCGACTTCGAGTTCCTCTGCCGGAGCGTGGAGGCCATCGCCAAGGCGGGCGCGACGACGATCAACGTTCCGGACACGGTCGGGTATGCGACGCCGCAGGAGATGGCCGACCGGATCCGGCGCCTGAAGGAAAAGGTGCCCGCGCTCGACAAGGTGGTTCTCTCCATGCACTGCCACAACGACCTGGGCATGGCCACGGCGAACACGCTGGCCGGGATCCTGGCGGGGGCGCGGCAGGCGGAGGTGACGATGAACGGGATCGGGGAGCGGGCCGGCAACGCGGCGCTCGAGGAGGTGGTCATGGCCCTCCGGACCCGGAAGGAAGTCTTCGGGAGCCTCTTCACGGAGGTGAACGTCCGGGAGATCGCCAAGACCAGCCGGATGGTGTCCAAGCTGATGGGGCTTCCGATCCAGCGGAACAAGGCGATCGTGGGGACGAACGCCTTCGCGCACTCCTCCGGCATCCACCAGGACGGGATCCTCAAGGACCGCTCCACCTACGAGATCATCCGCCCGGAGGACGTCGGGGTCTCCGCCCACACGTTCACCCTGACGGCGCGCTCGGGCCGCGCGGCGCTCAAGCACCACATCGCTTCGTTCGGGCACGCCCTGACCGACGCCCAGCTGGACGCGATCTACGAGAAGTTCCTCGAGCTGGCCGACAAGAAGAAGGAGGTCATGGTCGAGGACCTCGAGATCCTCGTCCAGGACGAGCTGTTCAAGGTCCCGGAAACGTACAAGCTGGTCCACCTCCAGATCCTGTCGGGAACGAAGGCGACGCCGATGGCCGCGCTCCGCGTCCGGTGCGGCGGCGAGGTGATCGAGGAGGCGGCCACGGGGAACGGCCCGATCGACGCGGCGTACAAGTGCATCGAGCGGATCGTCGGTCAAAAATTCACGCTGATCGACTTCGGCCTGAACGCGGTCACGTCGGGCAAGGACGCCATCGGCGAGGCGCCGGTCCGGATCCGGTCGAACGGGACGATCTTCGCCGGCGGGGCGAGCTCCACCGACATCATCGAGGCGGCGATCAAGGCGTATCTCTCCGCGATCAACCGGTGGGTAGCCGCCGGGGAGAAGGGGAAGGCGAAGCGCAGGGGCGCACGCCAGGAGACCGTCAAGGTCCGGGCCGTATAGCCCCGACGCGGGAACCGGCGGGCCGGACCCCTCCCGCGGGGCCGGCCCGGGCTAGCGGTATTCTTCCCGGGGAGGAGAGAAAGCGTCCAGCGCCACCGCCCCGTTCGGGCCCGTGACGACCCGGTGCGGGACTCCGCCGGGGATCAGGTAGATATCGTTGCCGGACAGCCGCCTGCTTTCCCCCGCAACGGTCAGCTCCATCTCCCCCGACACCATCATCCCCATCTGCTCGTGCGGGTGGGAGTGCTCCGGCACCACGGCGCCCGGCTCAAGGGTTACGAGGGAGAACATCAGCTTCTCCCCCGACGCGATTTTCGCCGTGACCCCCTGCGCAAGAAGCCGCGGCGGGATATCGGCGGGGTTCCAGATCCGGTGCATCGGCGTCGCCTCCTGTCCCTCCCCGTCAAGGTGCGGGAGGATTTCCCCCCCTCCCGTTCCCGGGGAGTTGGAGTATTATAACCACTACGGCTTCTCCGCCGCATGCACGAGTCCGGCAACCACTCAATGCAATCTCCATGAAACGGGTTCGCGCGGGCAGACATCAGCAGCGTGGAGGCGTCCATGGCGGAGCCGCTGGCAGCATCCCCCGATCCCATCTCGCAAAAGTGCCTGTCGTTTCTCCGCGACCTTCTGGAAGGTCTCCATCCCCGGGATTTCGCCGTCCGATTGTGGGACGGCAGCACCCTGGAGGAGGAGCGGGGAGAGCCCAGGAGATTCACGATGGTCCTGAAGCACCCCGGGGCGTTGCGCGCCTTGTTCCAATCCCCCAGCGAACTTTCCCTGGGCGAAGCCTACCTGGTCGACGACTTCGACATCGAGGGTGACATCGGGAGCGCCTTTTCGCTGGCGGACCATCTGGTGCGCCTCGATCCCGGGGTGGGCGAGCGGCTTCGATTCGCGTGGCGGCTCTCCAGCCTCCCTTCCCCGGCGCGCGGCCGGGCCGTCCGCCCGTCGGAGCGGCTGCACGGCGACCGGCATTCCCGCGTGCGGGACCGCCAGGCGGTGACCTACCACTACGATGTATCCAATGATTTTTACGCCTTGTGGCTGGATGCGAGGATGGTATATTCCTGCGCCTGTTTCGCATCGCCGGAGGAGGATCTCGACACCGCCCAGGAGCGGAAGCTCGACACCCTCTGCCGCAAGCTGCGGCTGCGGCGCGGCGAGCGCCTGCTGGACATCGGGGCCGGCTGGGGCGGGCTGGTTCTTTACGCCGCGCTCCGGTACGGTGTGGAGGCGGTCGGCATCACCTTGAGCCGCCCCCAGGCGGAGCTGGCGAACGAGCGGATCCGGGAGGCGGGCCTTGCCGGCCGGTGCCGGGTCACGGTCTGCGACTACCGCGACATCGACGGGCGGGAGTCGTTCGACAAGCTGGTCAGCGTGGGGATGTTCGAGCATGTGGGCGAGTCCCGCCTGGAAGAGTATTTCGGGCGTGCGTTCCGGCTGCTGCGCACGGGGGGCGTCTTCCTGAACCACGGCATCGCCAGCAACCCCGCCGCCCCGCCGATCCCCGGGCCGTCGTTTTCCGACCACTACGTTTTTCCGGACGGGGAGCTCCTCCCGATCAGCTCCACGCTGCGCGCCGCGGAGGCGAAGGGATTCGAGGTGAGGGACGTGGAGAGCCTGCGAGAGCACTATGTCCTTACGCTGATGCACTGGGTGCGGCGCCTGGAGGCCCGGCGCGAGGAGGCCTGCCGCGCCGCCGGCGAGACGGCCTACCGCCTGTGGCGGCTGTACATGGCCGGCGCGGCCCACAAGTTCCGCACCGGACGGAACAATGTCTACCAGGCGCTCCTTTCCAAGCCCGACCGGGGGGCAAGCGGCTTGCCGCTGTCGAGGGCCGACTGGTACGCCTGAGCCGGGAGCGGCGACTCACGCCTCCGGCGTCGTCGGGGGGTCCGGCAGGACGTACCCGGCGTCGGGGATGACCAGCGGAGAGGGCAGTCCGCCCAGGTGGCGGCGCGCCGCCTCGATGGCCTCCTCGAGGGACGCCGCGGGGGTCATCCCCATCCGAAGGACGTCCCCGGGGCGCAGCGAGGAGATCAGGATCGCCCGGCAGGCGCTCGCCTTGACGAATGCGGCATGGGCGGTCTGGCCGTAAATCTGGTAGTTCGCGCGAAGCTCCCGCTCCATTTCCGCCGGATCGGAGAACCGGAACCAGGGGAAGAATTGCGTGCTCCCGAATCCATCCGGGCATTCGGCGAGGAGGATCAGCGCGCCCCCCGGCTCGACGGCGGCGAATGACTGGTCCATCGCCTTGTGCGACTGGATGAAATTGATGTCCTTGGGGAACCCGCCGGCCGACGCGATGACGAGCGGGTATCTCCGCGGGATGCGGACCCGGTAGACCTTGGCGTACCGGGCGCACCCCTCTTCGTGGGCGTCCCGCCAGTGGCCGGCCACCGCGTCGAAAAGCTCCTTCTCCGGGGTGAGGAGCGTGTTGACGAGGAACGACGGCGGGGCCATGGCGACGGCCTCGAGGATATCCTGGTGCACGGGATTTCCCGCGAGGATGCCGGGGCGCGCGAGGGGGTGTTTTCCCGGTCCGTCGGTGCGGAAAATGCGGAAGTGCGTCGCTTCCGCGGTCTTCCTCCCTGCGCAGCCAGGAACCAGGGCCTTTCTCCCGCCGCCGAAGCCCGCGAAGTAGTGGAAGGAGATCGTGCCGGTCAGCAGGATCCGGTCGCGCTGCAAGAGCGGCCGGCAGATATGGACCGGGGTCCCGCTCGACGTGGTGCCGACATGGACCGTATCCCCGTCCGCGTCCGATTGCTCCACGCGCACGCCGGAGGAAATCTCGGGGCCGACCACCGCCCGCAATTCCTCCACCGAAAGCGCCCGGTGCGTTCCCCGGGCGACGAACAGGGTGACCTTGTTCCTGGGGATGCCCGCTGCGTCGGTTTCGCGCAGGAGCGGGGGAAGGATCGTTTCCGTGGCGCTGTAACGGGTGATGTCCGAAATCGCCACGGCGACCGTTTCTCCGGGAGAAAGGATTTGCCGCAACGGAGGGCAGCCGATGGGCCGCTCGATCCGCCGCCGCAACAGGTCTTCCCCGGAGGGGGGCAGGGAGGGGGACCGCGCCGACAGAAGGGTCATGCTCCGGAAGGCACCCTCCGGGAGGAGCATCGAAGTCCGGCCGTAGCGCAGGCGGACGGGAGGCTTCGCGGCCGGGCGGGGGGAGCGGCCGGCGGGGCTCATTGCTCCTCGCCTTCCGCGGGGGGATCGTCGGGGTGCCGGTGGACGTGGTACACCTCCGGATGCTCGTGCTCGTGCTCGTGCCAGTAGTCCTCGTGCGCGTGGCGGTGAAGGTGGACGAGGTTGGCGGCCAGCAGCAGCGGGCGGTCCGAAAGGATCTTCTCCGGGGTGCCGGAGGCGAGGATCCGGCGGTCCTCCCCGAACACGATCACCCGGTGGGCGATATCGGGGACGATGTGCAGGTCGTGCGTGGCGGTGACCACCGTCTTTCCCCTCGTTTCCATCTCCATGATGAGATCCACCAGCCCCCTGCTGCTGCGCGGGTCGAGCCCCGCCGTCGGCTCGTCCAGCAGAAGGACCTGCGGATCCATCACCATCACGGAGGCGATGGCGACTTTTTTCTTCTCTCCTCCCGAAAGGGCGAAGGGGGGCCGGCCGGCGAGGGCATGCAGACCGAAGCGCTCCATCGCCTCCGCTACCTTAGAGTGTACCTCTTCCGGAGGGTCGTTCATCTGGAGCGGGCCGAAGGCGATCTCGTCCTCGACCGTCGGATTGAACAGCTGGGCGTCGGGGTTCTGAAAGAGAATGCCGATCTCCTTGCGGAAGAACATGCCGAAGGGGTCGCGGGATAACAGGGGGTCGGTGACCAGGCGGCCGAAGGCCCGATAGGTTCCTTTCCGGGGGAAGATCAGCCCCCCCAGAAGCATGAGAAGCGTGGATTTTCCACACCCGTTCGCTCCCAGCACCGCGATCCGTTCCCCGGCGAAAACGGAAAGGGATACCCCCGACAGCGCGGGGTTCCCCGCCTCGTAGCCGTAATGGACATCGGACAACTCCATCAGGGGAGATGCCGGTTCAGACAAGGTGGCCTCCCGCGCACAAGAACAGGACGATGGCAAGGAATGCCCACTCCCGCGGACGAAGCCAGGGGGAAGGGGGGAATTTCGCATCCCCCGTGAAGCCGCGCGATCGCATCGCGGCGCCCACCTCCTCCATCAGGCGGAAGCTCTTTTCCCACGCCCCCGCGATCCGGGACCCGATCCACTCGTGCTCCTTTCCGATTCCCGGACGGCATACCGTCCTGCTTTTTTTCCCGAGGTGGATCTCCTCGGATTGCCGCAGGAACGCGTGCAGGTACCGCACCGTCATCCCGGTTACCTGGAGGAAGAGGGGAGGAAGGCGAAGGAAGCGCAAGGCCCGCAGCAGGTCCACCCACCGGGTGGACAGGGTGAGCCACAGCACCGCGGCGGTGGAGGAGAGAACCCGCAGGAGGAACGTGGCCGCGGTCAGCAGCCCTTCCCGGGTGATTCCCACGACGGACGGAACGGGGTACGGTCCGATGGACCTTCCCTCGCCGAGGGGGAGAAGGGGATAGACGACCGCCCCGTCATAGAAAAGGTTCAGCGTGGAAGGAGCCGCCATCAGCAGGGAGAAAAGAACCGCGAACAGGAATCCCGCCCCCAGGAACTCTTTCGGCCGGATCCGGGAGAGGAAGAGCGCCAGGACGGGAAGGGCGGCGTGAAGGAGCAATGCCGGGATCGATCCCGCAGTGCTTGCGCTGAGCAGGAAAAGAAGGAGGGCGAGGAGTCGGGCGCGCGGGTCCACTTTCTGCAGCAGCCCGTCGCGGCGCGCGGTCTCTTCGCGGAAGAGGGACCGGGAGAAGAAGGAGGAGATCTCCCGCAGCGTCTTGTCGAGGTGGCTTCGCCCCGCTGGGCGCAGGCCCCGGACCCGGGCGGTCTCGAGGAAGCGCTGTTCCCGCGCCATCGTCATCGCCGGCGCCTCGCCAGCCAGCGCGCCAGCAGATATCCTCCTGCGCCGCACGCCGCGATCCCGACGATCGCGGACAGGACATAAGCGAAACCCTGACGGGACAGGAGAGCGGTTCCCCGACCGGGGTACGCGTAGCCGGGAAGCGGGGCGTTCCACCTGCCGGCCTCCTTCTCCATCCCGGCGGGGGCGTAGCCGAGCACCTGCCGGATCTCCTCGATTCCCCACTCTCCCCAGGCGGAACCCGCCTTGAGGATCTGCGGGAGATAAAGGCCCACGGGGGTGAGCAGGGCGATCACCAGCAAGGCGATCCAGTATTTCCGGAATTCCCTCACCGGCCTATGCCTTCTCCGACGTTGCCTGGAGGATCCAGGCGGAGCGGGACCGCTGCAGGTGATGCACCACCAGTCCCGTGACCAGCGCCTCGGCGAGTCCGAAGATCGTCAGGTGCTGCAGCATCATCGCGGGAACCGCCACGGAAAGCGGATAGGGGGCGTACAGCGCCCGGCCGTCGGCTCCCGTGTGCAGCAGCGGCTGGATGCCGAACATCACGGCCGTCGAAAGCGCCGCCGCGTTCAGGCCCAGCCAGCCGCCGATTCCGGCGGCCACGGCATTCCCCTTTACCGAGGGGAAGACCCGGCAGAGGCCCCGATAGGCGTAATACCCCGAGAAGGGCATGAGAAACGCCATGTTGAAACAGTTGGCGCCGATGGCCGTGATCCCCCCGTCTCCGAAGAGCAGCGCCTGGATGACAACGGCGATGCTGACCGACAGCAGCGCTCCCCAGGGGCCCACGGCGATGGCGACCAGGACCCCCCCGATGGCATGGCCGGTGCTCCCCCCGGGAAGGGGGATGTTGAACATCATCACGAGGAAGGAAAATGCCGCCGAGATCGCGAGAAGGGGCGCCCGGCGTGCGTCCAGGCCGGCCTTCAGTTTCCTGGCGGCGATTCCCCACAGGGGGATGCATGCCGCGTATCCCGCGAGGTACGTCGGCGGCCCCAGGTATCCGTCGGGTATGTGCACAGGATCCCTCCGGCTAATTCGAGGCGTGCGGGAACGCAAGGGTGAGGCCCGCCAGGTAAGTGACGGTGGGAGAGGCTTCGCTCAACCCCCAGCGGATCCCCATGTCCAGCGTCAGGTTTTTACCAAGGTCCTTCTTGCCCCCGATGAGAAATTCGGAGCCGGGCTTGGAGGTTCCGCTATCCTTCTCCCACAGGGTTTCGCTTACCAGGATCCAGTTCCGCCGGATTTCCCATTCCGCCGCCAGGCTCCAGCGGGCCTTGGTGTCCCGGGCGCGTCCTGCGGCCGCATGCATCGTCCATTCGTATCCTGCATTTGCGTGGATCCGGATGGTCTCGACCTCCCAGCCGGCGATGAACGTCATCTGTCCTTTGGTCCGGCCGTCCCCCAGCCCCTTTGCCTCGTCCCCGGTGGGCAGCAGGGCGCCCGCCTTGATGCCGAGGGCAGGCATCCACCCCTTGCCGTCGTGGAAGGAGGTTTTCAGCGCCGCCTGGGTATCCCCGAACCCGCGGCTGTCGGGACTTGCGGTGTCCGGCTGGAGGAAAAGATAGGCGAACGACAACTCCAGTTGGGCATTCGGAAAAAGTCCCAACGTGTAAATATTCCCGACGCTCGTCATGCGGCTGCCTTCGCGGTCGTGCGACCGTTCATGGTTGAACTCCACTTCGACGCTTCCTTTCCCGATCGTCGCCGCGTCCTCCGTTCCCATCGGATGCCCGGCCTCCGCCTCCCATGCGGTGGTGATCAGCGTAATCCCCACCAGGAGCGCCGCCGCGCGAGACGCTTTCCATCGGCGTGCCATCCGGCCTCCCTCGGAATATCGGAAATAAATATTACGCGAGCGCCTTTCCCTCCGCCGTAGCGGAGAATGTCCCGTGCTTGACGCCCCGGGTTCCGATGAGCCGATCGGCGATGGCCTTCAGGTCGGCGGCTTTTCCCCGGAGCACGAGCACTTCCAGGCAATGATGGGCATCCAGGTGCACATGAAGCGTGGAGACGATCTCCTCGTAGTGGGCATGTTGGAGGTCGGTCAGCCGATCGCTCAGTTCCCGCGTGTCATGATCGAATACGAGCGTGATCGTGCCCACCGCTTCCTCGGAGCCGATCTCCCATTGCTCACGGACCAGGCTCTCCCGGATCAGGTCCCGGATCGCCTCGGACCGGTTGGCATACCCCTTCTGCTCGATGATGCGGTCGAACTGCTTCAGGAGCTTTCCCTCCAGCGAAACGCCGAATCGGGTGATCCCGCCCACTGTCTCCTCCGGATTGGCTTCTCGTAACACGATATTAAAAAGCGTGTTATTCGTCAAGCCCGGAAGGGAATCGCTTCCCGCCGAAGGAGCATCGCCATACTATAATGCCGGGGAAAGGATGGAGGCGGCGGGGCATGGGAGGGGCGATGGAGATCGGGGAACTCGGGAAATTCGCGGAGGATCTCGCAAGGGGGGCGGGGGAGATCCTGCGCGGCAATTACGGACGCCGGCAGTCGATCCATTACAAAGGGGAGATCAACCTGGTGACCGAGGTGGACCGCCAGTCCGAGGCATACATCATGGGACGGATCCGGTCCGCATTCCCCGATCACGGGATTCTCTCGGAGGAAAGCCCGGAGATCCGGTCCCCCTCCCCGTACCGGTGGATCGTCGATCCTCTCGACGGGACGACGAACTATGCGCACAACTACCCCTGTTTCTGCGTCTCGATCGCCGTGGAGCGGAAAGGCGAGCTGCTGGCAGGAGCGGTGTTCGATCCCCTGCTGGAGGAATCGTTCACCGCGACGCCGGGGAAAGGGGCCTTCCGCAACGGCGAGCGCATCCATGTCTCCGCGACGGAGAACCTGCGCCAGTCGCTGCTGGCGACGGGATTCGCCTATGACGTGAAGACATCACGCGACAACAACCTGGAGTTTTTTCGCGAATTCGTTTTCACCGGGCAGGCGATCCGACGGGATGGATCGGCGGCGCTGGACATGTGTTACCTGGCCTGCGGCCGGTTCGACGGGTTCTGGGAGCTGAAACTCCGGCCGTGGGATACGGCGGCGGGCCTGTTGATCCTTACGGAGGCGGGGGGGGTGGCGACGCGCCTCGACGGGTCGCCTTACGACATCCATCAGCCCGATATCCTGGCTTCCAACGGGCGGATCCACGGCCAGATGCTGGCCGTAGTCGAAAAAACGAAGGGGGAACCTCCCTGACGCCGCTCCCGCGCGGAAGGAAGTTCCCCCCAGATCGCCCGTCGCCCCCGTGGGGCCGCGTTACTTCTTTACCCCTTCGACCAGCGTAATCCCGTACTTGTCGTTCTGGAACGGGTGGACCGTAGGGAACTTCGCGAAGAGCCACCCGTGGAAGATCTCCTTCTGGTTCTGCAGGACCTCCATCTGGGCAGCGGGGTTCTCCGGATTGTTCGAGGTCGAAGTGATCGAGTCGGCCGCCATGGTGAAGTGCGGCAGGAACTCGCCGATCTTGACGAGGAGGTCGGAGTCGGGAACCTTGAACTCCGAATTCAACGGGATGGAAAACACCTTCTTGGACTTCTTCTCCTTGTACTCCACCTCGATCTTGACGGCTTTCCAGTTTCCCTTCACCCCCTCGGGGACGACGACTTTCTTTTCCGGTCCGCCTCCCATCGAAGGCATCCCTCCGGGCTGGCCGGGCATCCCCTGGCCGGGCATCGGCGGCGGCGGAGCCTGCTCTTTCTTCTTACAGGCCGGCAGGGCAAGGGCGAACACCAAAAGGGCGACGGTCAACAATGCGAATTTCTTCATCGTTCCTCCTTTTTCGTTCTTCACGTGACGTCGAAGGTTCATTTGTCCAAGTGGTTCGAATCCCCGGATTCATGGCGGGGGACACTCCTGAGACGGTCAAGGATAACGGCCAGGAATGTCCCCCATGTGGCGGAGAGGGAGGGATTCGAACCCTCGAGGCGGGTATAAGCCGCCTACGCGATTTCCAGTCGCGTTCCTTCGGCCAGCTCGGACACCTCTCCGCGATCACTCTGGCGATTCGAACCAAGGAAAAGGGTCGGTCGGGTTCTCGCTCCCCGGATCTCCGGCAACAGGATACTTGGCGGAGAGGGAGGGATTCGAACCCTCGGTACGGTTTTACCCGTACAACCGCTTAGCAGGCGGTTGCCTTCAGCCGACTCGGCCACCTCTCCGTTCATCGGGGACATTCCCGCATCTTCTTTTCCCGGGATGAGGGAGAGGAGTGCCCCCGCTCGTCCTGGCGGAGGGAGTAGGATTCGAACCTACGGAGCGTCGCCGCTCAGCGGTTTTCAAGACCGCCGCCTTCAGCCGCTCGGCCATCCCTCCTTGAAACATGTATTTATACCAGAATTCTCCCGGGGGATGACAGAAAAAACGGATGAAATTGGAAATCGGGGGGCGGTGTGGTACAAAGAGAGGGACCCGGTCAGCAGGGGTTCATCCCGAAGAAGGCGGAAACTCCGATGAAATTCATCGACCTGCAAAGCCAGTTTTCGGCTTACGAAGCTGAAATCCGCGCCGGGATGGACGAGGTGCTCCGCAGCTCCCAGTTCATCCTCGGTCCCAAGGGGGCTGAACTGGAGCGGACCCTGGCCTCTTACGTGGGGGCGCGTCACGCTTTCGGCTGTTCCTCCGGCACCGATGCCCTCCTTCTGGCGCTGATGGCGTATGGGGTGGGGCCCGGCGACGCGATCCTCACGACGCCCTTCACCTTCATCGCCACGGCCGAGGTGATCGCGCTTACCGGCGCCGCTCCGGTCTTCGTCGATATCGATCCCCATACCTACAATATCGACCCCCGCAAGGTCGAGGAGGCGTTGACGAAGAAGACGCGCGGCATCATCGCGGTCAGCCTCTACGGCCAATGCGCGGACCTCGAAGCCCTGGCCCGTATCGCGGCGGAATACGGCCTGTTCCTCGTCGAGGACGGCTGCCAGTCCTTCGGCGCCCTCCGCAACGGGAAACGTTCCTGTGGATTCCCTCACGTGGGAGCGACTTCCTTTTTCCCGTCCAAGCCGCTCGGGTGCTACGGGGACGGAGGCATGGTGTTCACCTCGGACGATGGAGTAGCCGACCGGATCGCGGGTCTGCGGAACCACGGCCAGTGGGAGCGGTACCGCCATCGATCCATCGGCATCAACGGGCGGCTCGACGAGCTCCAGGCCGCCGTCCTTCTGGCAAAGTTCCCCCATTTCCACGGGGAAGTGGAGCGCCGGGCAGCCGTGGGCGCGACCTATTCCGGGGCGCTGGGCGATGTCGTCGGGGTTCCGGTGATCGCGCCCGGGAACACCCATGTCTACGCCCAGTATTCGATCCGGACCCCCCGCAGGGACGAGCTTGCCGCCCACCTGGGCGAAAACGGCATTCCGACGGCCATCCACTACCCGGTTCCGCTGCACCGGCAGGAGGCCTTCTCCGCCCTCGGGTACGAGGAGAAGGATTTCCCGGAGGCTTCCTCCGTATCGCGGGAGATCCTCTCGCTTCCGATGTCGGCGTTCCTCTCCCGAAAGGACCAGGACGAGGTCATCCGGCAGATCCGGCGGTTCTTCGGGGGGTGATATCCTGTTTTCATGCGCTCCAGGATGAAGACGGACCCGCCCGCCGCGCTGCTGGTGCGCGCCGTCAACTGGCTCGGGGACGCGGTGTTGACGACTCCGGCCCTGGGGGCCGTCCGGGCGGCGTTTCCGCGAAGCCGGATCGCCGTGGCCGCGAAGCCCCTCGTCGCGGAGCTGTTCCGTCATCACCCTCACGTCGACGACATCCTCGTTTACGAAAAGGAGGGCCGGCACGCCGGGGCGGGCGGGATGCTGCGGATGGCGGGGGAACTGCGCCGCAGGCGGTTCGACGCGGCGCTCCTTTTTCAGAACGCCTTTGACGCGGCGCTCCTGGCCTTTCTCGCGGGCATTCCCGGCAGGGAAGGCTATGCGACCGACGGGAGGCGGCTTCTCCTGTCGCGGGCCGTTCCCGTGACGGAGGAGATCCTTCGCCTGCACCACGCGGAATATTATCTCCACCTGGTCGCGGAACTGGGAATTCCCAGGCCGGCGAACCCCGCGATGCGTCTCGGGGTGACCGGAGAGGAACGGGAGGCCGTGTCGGATCGGCTGGCCTCGATGGGAATCCCGAAGGGAGGGAGGATCCTCGGCATCAATCCGGGGGCGACGTACGGATCGGCGAAGCGGTGGTTTCCCGACCGGTTCGCTGCCGTGGCCGATGCCCTTTCGGAGGAGTGGGGCGCCTCCGTGGTGCTGATGGGGTCGGGCCCCGAAATGCCCCTGTCCGCGGAGGTCGAGGCGGCCATGCGGCGCAGGCCCGTGAACCTCGCGGGGAGGACGACGGTGCGGGAGTTGATGGCCCTGCTTTCGCTCTGCGGGTTCCTCGTCACCAACGATTCCGGGCCCATGCACATCGCGGCGGCGCTCGGCGTCCCGCTGGCGGCGGTCTTCGGGCCCACGGACTGGCGCACCACATCCCCGTGGACCCGCAGGGCCAGGATCGTGCGCATCGGCGTGGACTGCTCCCCCTGCATGCGGAGGGAGTGCGACCGGGGGCACGAGTGCATGCTGGGGGTCACGGCGGACATGGTGATCGCCGCGGCGCGCGACCTCATGGCGGAGAGCGCGTGACCCCCCCGGTGTTCCGGCGGATCCTGATCGTCAAGCTTTCCGCGCTGGGAGACGTGGCGCATGCGCTTCCCGTGATCGACTTCCTGGGCAGGGTCGCTCCCGGCGCGGAGATCGACTGGGTGGTCGACCGCCGGTTCGCGGGGCTGCTCGACGGGAACCCGCGGCTGCGGCGCGTGGTCGCGCTCGATCTCAAGCGATGGAAACGGGAATGGAACGCGCCGGCGGCCCGCCGGGAGGCGTCCGCGGGGGTGGCGCATCTGCGCGAGGGCGACTACGAGGTCGCGTTCGACCTCCAGGGGAACTCCAAGAGCGGGGTGATCACCCGTCTTTCCGGGGCTCCCCTGCGATACGGGTTCGACCGGAACGGCGCGCGCGAGGCGCCCAACCTCCTCTTCACGAACCGGAAAGTCGCGCTTCGGCCGGGAGACCGGCATATCAGCCAGAAGCTCCTCCGGATCGTCTCCGCACCGTTCGGCGTCGAGTTCGACCTGTCCGCCCTCCGCTCCGAAATCGCCTCCACGGAGGCCCAGGCGCGGCGCGCCGCGCAGGTCGTCGGCGAAATCTTCCCCTCGTCGTCTCCCCTGGTCGTCGTGCATGCGGGTACCACCTGGCACACCAAGAAGATGGATCCCGGTTTCTGGGCGGAGGCGCTGCGCGGCCTGCATCGCTGCTACCCGCGGATGGGGGCGTTCCTTTCCTGGGGGAGCGAGGAGGAACGCATCGAGGCGGAACGGATCCGCGGAGGCGCCGGCGGGCGGGTGGAGCTCCTCCCGAAACTTTCCCTCGGGGAGCTCGCCGCCGTGTACCGGATCTGCGGCCATCTCATGGCGCCGGACACCGGGCCGCTGCACGTGGCCGCGGCGGCCGGGGCGAAGACGGTATCCGTCTTCCGGGTCACCGACGGCGACCGGAACGCGCCGTTCGGCCCCCGCCACCGGTTTCTCCAGGCCCCGATGCCTTGCACGGCGTGCCTGAGGAAGCGGTGCGCGCGGGACGAGGAATGCCGTCGGAGCATCCCCGCGGAGGCGGTGGCGGAGGCGATGGCGGAGCTCATCGGGAAGCCGGCGTGAAGGGCCTCAGCGCGATCCTGATCACGAAGAACGAGGAGGGAAACGTCCGGGATTGCCTGGCGTCGCTGGCCATCGCCGAGGAGATCGTCGTCGTCGATTCGGGGAGTACCGACAGGACGGAGGAGATCTGCCGCAGCGATCCGCGCGTCCGGTGGTTTACGGAGGAATGGAAGGGGTTCGGGCCGATGAAGAACAGCGCTCTCGGCAAGGCGAGCGGTCCCTGGGTCTTCAGCATCGACGCCGACGAGCGGGTGACGGAGGGGTTGGCCCGGGAGATCGAACGCCTCGATTTGACGGCCGTGCCCGCCGACGGGTTCCGGGTCCCCCGGAAAAACTACTTCGGAACGACCTGGGTCCGGCACGGAGGATGGTACCCGGACTACACGATCCGGTTGTGGCGAAAGGACGCCGGCAGGTTCGACGAACGGTCGGTGCACGAAAGGGTGCGCCTCTCCGGGCGGGTGGGGACCCTCCGGGGGGACCTGCTCCACTACACCTACCGGGACACCTCCGACTTCCTGGTCCGTATGGAGCGGTACGCGGCGCTTGGCGCGGAAGAAATGCGCAAGGAGGGGAGGCGGACGACTCCGCTCGACCTGGCCTTCCGCCCCCCGTTCACCTTCATCAAGATGTATCTTCTCCGGGGCGGTTTTCTCGACGGGGCGCTGGGATTTCGCCTCGCTCTGCTGTACGCCCGTTATACCTTCGCCAAGTATTCGAAGTTGAGGGAGCCGGATGGGGGATAGTCTCCTCGACCGGAACGTCCGGTCGGTGATGGTCTTCAAGCAGCGGCATGTCGGGGACGTCCTCCTGGCCACCCCGGTCTTCCGCGCGTTGCGCGCCGCATTCCCCTCCGCGCGGATCGCCGCGGCGGTGAACGAGGGGACGCAGGAGATGCTGGCCGGCAACCCGGATATCGACCGGATCGTGATCTTCCGCCGTTCGGAACGGGACCGGGGGGGGATGGCGCGCCTCCGGGAAGAGGCCCGGTTTCTTTCGGAGGTCCGGTCCTGCCGCCCCGACCTGGCCGTCCAGTTGACGGAAGGGGACCGGGGAGCGATCCTTTCCCTGCTGTCCGGCGCGGCGTACCGGGTCGGCGCCGCCGCCGCACGTCCCGGCCTCTCCGGGAAACAGCGGTTCTTTACCCACCTGGGTCCGATGCCGCCCCCGTACCGGCACGCCGTTCTCCGGGACCTCGATGTCCTGGCTGCCGCCGGCATCCCCCACGCGGATCTCTCCCTGCGGTTCGTGTTTTCCCCGCGGGACCGGGAGCAGGCGATGCTCAAGGCGAAAGGGGGGGGTCTCCCGGAAAACGCGGACGTGGCGGTCATCCAGCCCACCTCCCGGTGGACGTTCAAGTGCTGGACCGACGAGGGGATGGCCGGGGTCGTTGCGTTCCTCGCCGGCAAGGGGATCGTCCCGGTGGTGACATCGGGGCCTGCTCCCGAGGAGGCGGAGATGGCGGCGAGGATCCTGAAGATGTCGGGGACCGCGGGCGTCCTGCTTGCGGGATCCCTCTCTCTCAAGGAACTGGGCGCCCTGATCGCCGCAGCCCGCCTCTTCGTGGGGGTCGACTCGGCGCCGATGCATATCGCGGCGGCGGTGGGGACGCCGACCGTCGCCCTGTTCGGACCGACCGGGGCCTACAACTGGGCTCCCTGGGAGGGGATCGATTGGGGGTACGCCGCGGACCGTCCGGCGGGGACGCGTCATGTCGGCCGCCATGTCGTCGTGCAGAAGGAATGGGAATGCATCCGGCGCGCAAAAGACCGGGGGAGACGGAACGCCGGCATGGAGGAGATCACCCTGGAAGAAGTGGCGGACGCCGTGAACCGGACGCTCGCGAAGGAGTAGCCCCGGGAAACCATGGTATCCTGGGAAGGGTCCATGTACCGGGAATCGGGAACGGGATCCGGCATCCCCGGAAGCGGGAATATTTTCAAAGGCGGTCCGCGGCATTGACGGAACCATCCCGGTATTCCCCATTCACCATCGGCGGCATCACGAGGATGCCGTACCCTTCGAGCCTCCTCGTCGACGTGCACTCGTTCTGCAACGCCGCCTGCCGGACGTGCCCCTACAGGATGCTGCAGCAGTCCCTGCCCATGGGATACATGGACGAGCCTCTCTTCCGCAAGATCATCGATGAGTTCTCCCGCATCAAGAAGGACCACGATGTCCGGGGGCACGTGATCTTCTGCTACATGGGAGAACCGTTCGTCGACCCGAACGTGATCGGGAAGATCTCGTACGTCCTGGAATCCGGACTCGTCCTCGTGCTGCAGACCAATGCCTACCTTCTGACGCCCGAGAGAGTCGACCGGCTGATCGAGACCGGATTCCGCGGGGAAATCTACGTGAGCTGCCACGGCATCACCCCCCGGGTTTACCGGAAGGTCATGGGGATGGAGATCGGTCCGGTGCTGCGGAACGTGGAGTACCTGATCGGGCGCTATCCGAGGAACCTGGTGCAGATCCGCGCCATCCCCCACGAATGGCCTATCGGAGAGGCGCTCCGGGTGAAGCGGTACTGGAAGCGGAAGGGGGTGCGGTTGAAGCTTTTCCTTCCGAACTCCCGCACCGGACTGCTCCCGGACCTGCGCAGGTGGTCGTGGAAGTACCCGGGAAACCGGCTCCGGGGATGCCGGAAAAACCTGCCGATCCGGGACATGGTGGTCGCCTACAACGGCGATGTGGTGCTGTGTTGCGAGGACATGGCCCGCAAGGTGGTGCTGGGAAACGTGCGGGAGCGTTCCCTGGTGGAGGTCTGGAACTCGGAGAGGGCGAAAGAGGTCCTGGAGATGATCTACCTGGGAAAACCGAGCGGACACGATTTCATCTGCAAGACGTGCGAGTTCGGGGGAAGCACCCTTTCGAGGCGACTGGTCAAGAATCTCGACAACACCCTCCACAGGATCTGGAAGTGCACGCTCTAGGTTCCCCGTGAGGGATCCCATTCTATCGGGCGGGAAGGGGTAGGATGTGGTCCATCGTCCACACCGAGTGGTCGGACGGGTTCGGCGGACAGGAGCACCGGATCCTGCTGGAGTGCCGGGAGATGCTGCGGCGGGGGCATCGGGTCCGGATCGCCTGCCGACCGGAGGCGGCGCTGTTCCCGAAGGCGCGGGAGGCGGGGATCCCGGCGACACCGGTGGCGATCCGATCCTCCGCCGATCTCTCGTCGATCCGGGCGCTCTTCTCCCTCTTCCGCCGGGAGAGGGTGCAGATCGTTAACACCCACAGCGGGAAGGACTCCTGGGTGGCATCGGCCGCCGCGAAGATCGCGGGGGCGCCCCTGCTGATCCGGACCCGGCACATCTCCGTCCCGATCCGCAGGCACGCCTTCAACCTGGTCTATCGGTGGCCGGACGGTTACATCACCACCGGGGAGATGATCCGGGAGCACCTCCTCGCGGAGGGAATCCCGGCCGACCGGGTCGTCTCCATCCCGACCGGCGTCGACCCGGAGAGGTTCTCGCCGGCGGTCGACGGAACCGGGATCCGGAAGGAGTTCGGCATGGCGCAGGGCGCTTTCGTCGTCTCGATGGTCGGGGTGCTGCGCAGCTGGAAGCGGCACGACCTCTTCCTGGAAGCGGTCCGTCTTCTCAAGGGACGGGGGATCCCCGTGCGCGCACTCGTGGCGGGGGAGGGGCCACAGCGGGAGAAGGTCGCCGCGGCGATCCGGCAACAGGGCCTGTCGGATACGGTCACGATGACGGGGTATCGGGAGGATGTTCCGGAGATCCTCGCCGCCTCGGACGCGATCGTGCTGCCCTCCGACCGGTTCGAAGGAGTCCCCCAGGTGATCCTCCAGGCGCTGGCGATGGGCAGGCCGGTGATCGCCTCTCCCATCGGAGGGATCCCGGAGGTGGTGCACGCGGAGAAAACCGGGCTTCTCTGCGCGACCGGGGACGCGGCCGCCTTTGCCGGGGCGCTGGCGCGGTTGGCCGGAGACGCCGCGCTCGGGGGACGGTTGGGGCGGGACGGGCGGGACCTGGTGCTCGCCCGGTACACGATCGCCGCGATGTGCGAACGGACGGAGACCTTCTACTCCCGGATCGCTTCGTCGAAGGGGATCCGCGAGCGGACTCCGGCAGAAAGCCGGCCGGGACCTTGAAGGGGAAGATCCCGGATATCCCCGCGGAGGTGCTCTCCGCGCAGCGAGGCTTCCAGACCTCGCAGCAATGGCACCGGTTCGCGTTCGAGCTCCTTCCGGCTCCCTTCGGGAACGGCGCGCTTCTCGACGTGGGATGCGGGGGGGGAGGGGTTTCGGCAAGGGCTTCCGCCGCGGGGTGGAAGGTCACCGGCATCGACATCTCCCCGGGAAACGTGGAGTCGCTGCGCGCGCTCGGGATGGATGCGCTGGCGGTGGATCTCAACGGGGACTTCCCGTTCGGGGATGGATCGTTCGGTTGCGTCACGTTCATCGAGGTTGCCGAGCATCTCGTCCGGGCGGAGCATGCCTTTTCCGAGATCGCCCGCGTGCTGGCTCCCGGCGGGAAAGTCCTGTTCACGACGCCGAACAACGCCGCTTACCGGAGGCGGTTGAAGGCGCTGAAGGGAAGGGCGCCGGATGACGAGGGATATCATTTCCGGTTCTGGGTGAAACGGCAGCTCGAAGCCAAGTGGAAGGAAGCGGGCATGCGGGTGGAGGCCACCAACAGTTACGGGTATTACCCGTTCGTCGACACGCTCACTCTCTACAAGGTCCGGACGGGAGGGAGGCGGGTCTACCGGATCGGGGAACGTCACGAGGCATGGTTCGCCGACCGTTTCGTCTGGTTGCTGGCGAAACCGTAGGCGGAGAGAATTCCGGAAGACCGGGGGGATCGTGGGGGTCGTCATATCCTGTTTTTCCCGAATCGGCGGGACCGGCATGGCCAATGTCCTTTTCCATACCGCGCGGGCCGCCTACCGGGGGGGTGTGCTCGACGCGGTCCTCTGCTACGGGAACCGGCAGACGGAGATTCCCTCCCGGTGCATCCGGCCGATCCGCTTCCAGCCGGTGAAGGTCTTGTCGTTCCTCAAGTCCCGCTACTATTACACCTTGAAGCGAATGACCCTGGACCGGCGCGGGGTCTCCTACCTGCGCAGGCGGGGATGCAACCTCTTCCACGGGTGGACGACGGAATGCATCCGGTCGCTGGAGGAGGCGAAGCGGATCGGGGCGAAAACGATCGTGGAGAGGCCGGCGCCCCATCCCCGAACCGCATGGCGGCTCCTCACGGAAGAATACGAGCGGTGGGGGGTCCCCTTTCCCAGGGATGGCGGGAGCCGCTGGCTGCGGAACATCGACTGGAGATACCGGGACGAGGTGATCGCGCCCAGGGAGTTCGACCTGGCCGACCGGATCGTGGTCCAGTCCGAGTTCGGAGTCCGTTCTTTCCTGGAACAGGGGGTTCCCTCCGATAAGCTGGTGCTCCTGCCGAGGGCGGTGGAACCGGGGGAATATTCCCTCCGGCCCCCGAGCGCGAAAGGCCTCTTCCGCGTCCTGTTCGTCGGAACGGTCTGTCTGCGGAAAGGATTCCTGGATCTGCTGCATGCCTGGGCCGGGCTGGATCTTCCGGACGGGGAGCTCCGGGTCGTGGGGGAGATCCACGAGGAAATCGTACCGTTCCTGGAACCGTACAGGGACCGGTCCTCCATCCGGTTCCTCGGACACCGAAAGGAAGGGGTGGCCCGCCTGTATTCCGATTCCTCGGTATTCGTCCTCCCGAGCATCACGGAAGGAAGCGCCAAGTCGACCTACGAGGCGATGGCCGCCGGACTGCCCGTGATCACCACCCTGAACGCGGGATCCGTGGTGCGGGATCAAACCGACGGCTTTATCGTTCCGATCCGGGATCCCGATGCCATTCGGGAAAAACTGTTGTATCTTTACCGGAATCGGAAAACGGCGGGCGAAATGGGGGAATCCGGGCGGGCGCGGGTGGCCTCCTTCTCGTGGGAAACGTTCGAGAACCGGGTGATCGAGCTGCATTCCGGGCTCCTCGGCGGGCCGGCCGAGGCGGGAAAAGGTGGCCAGGTCCCCCGAACGGAACTATCCTAGGGGAGACATGAAGAAGCGATCCTCATCGTGGGCCGGGACCGGCTGACATGCGCGACCGGCTGCTTCCATTCTTCGCCTGGACCCTGTCGACCCGCCGCCTGCATCGTCTCCTCTTCCTTCCCAACTCGAACCGGTTCCTGGTGGCCTTGCTGCGCCATTTCGGAGCCCGGGTGGGAAGCGGCTCCCGCGTCTATCCTCCCATCCTGTTGATCAACGCGGGGAAGGATTTCTCCAACCTGTCGATCGGGGAGAACGTCTACCTCGGGCACGGGGCCACCCTGGACCTGAAGGCCCCCGTTACCATCGGGGATGACGTCACGATCGCGAGCCACATCACGATTTCCACCCACGTCAACGTGGGGAATATTCCCCTCCAGGAGCATTTCCCCTCCCGGAGCGAGAGGATCCGCATCCACCGGAACGTCTATATCGGGTCGAACGTGGTGGTGCTGGCGGGAGTTTCGGTGGGGGAGGGAAGCGTGGTCGGAGCGGGAGCGGTGGTCGTGAAAGACGTCGATCCCGGTACGGTGGTGGCCGGTGTCCCGGCGCGTCCCATTCGGAAAGTCGATCCGTCCCGGGAACCATGATCCGAACGGTCGCGCACGCCGTCAATCCCTTCCTTCCGAACTCGGGCAGCTGGATCTATCACCAGATCGTGTTCCTTTCCGCGTTTCGTCCGATCGTTCTGACGAAGCGGACGGAAAACCTGCACCAGTTCCCGTTTTCTCCGGTGTACAGCATCTACGGGCTTCCCCTTGCCAGGCGAACCATGGAAAAAGCGTTCTCGCGGATGACCGGAAAACCGTTCCCGCTGCACCGGTCTGCCGTGCGCCGGGAGAAGGTTTCCCTGCTTCACTCCCATTTTTCGGATATGGCGATCCGGAATATCCCGCTTGCCGCGGAAATGGGGATTCCCCATGTTTCCTCCTTCTACGGTTCGGATATCTGGGGCAGGGAACACGATCCCGCCTTTCGGGAAGACTTCCACCATCTTTGCGGAAGCGCCTCCCTGTTCCTGGTGGAGGGGCCGGAGATGGGGAAAAAGGTGGTGGCCCTGGGAGCGCCCGGCGAGAGGGTACGGGTGCTTCGCATCGGGATCGACATCGGGAAAATCCCCTTTCTCCCTCGCCGTCCCCCTCCCGACGGAAAGGTCGTGATCCTGATGGCCGGGCGGCCGGTCGAAAAGAAAGGTTTCCGGTACGGGCTCCAGGCCTTCGAGCGAATCGCCGGGGAATTTCCGCGCAGCGAGCTTCTCCTGATCATCGGGGGGAGGGGGAAACGGGAAAACGAGGTCGTTCGGAGGATGAAGCGCTTCATCACGGAGAAAGGAATCGAATCCCGGGTCACGTGGTCGGGCACTCTTTCGTATCAGGACTATCTCGATCGAATCCGATCGGCCCACATTTTCCTGCAGCCGAGCATCCACGCGGAAGACGGGGACGCCGAGGGGGGGGCTCCCGTTACGCTCACGGAGCTCTCCGCTTCCGGCATGCCGATCGTGGCGACGCGGCATTGCGATATCCCGGAGGTGGTTCTCGAAGGGAAGAGCGGGCTCCTTGCGGAGGAAAGGGACGTCGACGGGCTGGCGGAGAAGCTGGCTTCGCTGGTCGCCTCCCCGGAGGCATGGATCCCGATGGGGGAGGCCGGCCGCTCGCACATCGAACGATGTTTCGATATCCGGAAACAGGTGAAGGAACTGGAACGCATCTACACGGATCTCCTGGGCGGGAACGGATGAAGATCGCCCTCGTCCGGTACCGGTACTCCCCTCACGGAGGAGCGGAGCGGTATCTCGACATGCTGGCGGCCGGCTTGCAGGCATCGGGCGCCCAGGTCCGGCTGCTCTCCTCCTCCTGGAAAGGAGGTGGAGCCGCGCGGTTCCCGTGGGAGGAACTTTCCGTCCCGCATCGTCCGGTATCCGTTCGCCTGTGGCGGTTCGCCCGGGCGGTCCGGTCGTGGGCCGGAACGCATCCGGACTGGCTCCTGTTTTCCCTCGAACGGATCCCGGGCGCGGAGGTCTACCGGGCGGGAGACGGTTGCCATGCGGAGTGGCTGATCCGGAAGAGGGTGCTCCGACCGTTGTCCTGGAGGTTCGATTTCCTTCGTCCGCTCAACCGGTCCTACCTATCGCTGGAGCGGGGGATGTTCCGGTCCCCGTCCCTGCGGGCCGTGGTCGCGAACTCGGAGCGCGGGAAGGAGGAGATCGCCAGGCACTACGGGGTGCCCCGCGCGCGGATCACCGTCGTATACAACGGGGTGGATCTCTCCCGGTTTCCGGAGGGGCGGAAGGCGGAGGCCCGGCGCATCCTGCGGGACCGCTATGCCCTTCCGGCGGGGGTTCCCGTTTTCCTCCATGTCGGTTCCGGCTTCGCCCGCAAGGGGGTGGGCGCCCTGGTCCGGGCGGCGGCCCGGCTCGCAGGGAAGGGATGTTCGTTCCGGGTGATCGTCGCCGGAAAGGGAGACCCGGGCCCTTATCGCGAGATGGCGGGGGAGGCGCGTGACCGGGTGCTCTTTACGGGCCCGATCCGGGAACCGGAGGATCATTTCCTGGGGGCGGACGCATTCGTATTCCCCACGGTGTACGAGCCTTTCAGCAACGCCTGCCTGGAGGCGATGGCCGCCGGGATTCCGGTCGTCACGACCCGCGTGAACGGCGTTTCCGAGCTCCTCCGCGACGGGGAATCCGGATTCCTCCTGGAGGATCCGATGGACGATGCGGCGCTGGCCGGCCGGATGGAGGCGCTCTTTTCGGAAGAAACCCGGAGCCGGTTGGGACGGGAGGCGAGGAAGGCCGCGGAATCGCTGCCGGCGGAGCGGAACACCCGGGAGACGTTGCAGGTACTCGCGCGCGTCTGGAAGGAACGCGCCGGGGAGGGCCCGGAAAGGGCGTGACTACTCCCCCCGGAAGATCGCCTTCTCCTTCGCCAGGAACGCCCGGATCCCTTCCCGGAAATCGCAGGTCCGGGAGGATGCCACGATCCCCTGGCGCTCCTCTTCGAGCTGCGCCTCGAGCGGCTGAAGCACCGCCCGGTTGTACAGCTCCTTGGTCTTCCCGAATGCGAGGGTGGGGCCGGCCGCTATTTTCGCCGCCAGCGCCTCCGTTTCGGAGGCGAAGGAGCCATCGGGGAAAACCCGCTGGATCAGCCCCCACGAGGCGGCCTCGGCCGCGGATAACGTCCTGCCCGTAAGCGTCAGCTCCATCGCGCGGTGCGTCCCCACGGCTCTTGCCAGGAAGAAGGTCGCTCCCCCGTCGGGGGAGAGCCCGATGTTCTGGTAGGCCAGCGCGAAGCGCGCCGACTCGGCGGCCACCACGAGATCGCCGGCCAGCGCCAGGGAGATGCCGGCCCCCGCCGCCACTCCGTTTACCGCCGAAAGGACCGGCTTGGGGCAGCGTCGCAGCGAGGAGACGAAGGCGTGCAGCCGGACGGTCAGGTCATAGAACGTGTGGGGCGCCCGGTCCTTCATGTTTCCCATCATCCCGACGTCGCCGCCCGCCGAGAACACTTTCTCCGCGCCGGTAAAGACGATGCACCGCACGCCCGGATCGTGCGCCAGCGGCGCCAGGGAGGAGAGAAGCGCCTCGCCCATCTCGAAATCGAACACGTTCATCCGCTCCGGACGGCCCATCCGCAGGGTCGCCACGGCCCCCTTCCGCTCTACGATGACGGCATGCATCCCCGGGTCCTCCTTCGGACGTAAGGTCGATTCCCCTTTATACATTTTTGCACGGGAGGTGGGCTATAATTTCCCAATGCCGCTGTCCCGCATGACCTGCCCCACCTGCGGCGCGGAGCTGACGTACCATTCTCCGAAAAACGCTGCGGGGAAGAGGGCGTGCCCCTACGAGGGGCTGGCGTACGCGGATCTCCGGGCCGGACATGACCAGATCTACTTCGGCAAATGGAGGAAGATGGACGCCGGACCCCCGGACGTGCTGCGGGCCTACAACCAGATCGGAAGGCACCTGAGCGCGATCGGGCGCGCCCTGGGAGACAAGGACCTCCCCGCGGCGCGGCATGACCTGGCGAAAGCCCATGAAGCCTACCTGCTGGGAGATCCCCGTCAAGATACGCGCGACACGCTCCGGTTCATGGACCATGCCCTGTCCTACATGCACCGGGTGATCGACGATCTCCTGCACGAAATGGGGCTTCCCCCCCACACCCCCATGGATTTCGCGGAGTGGTACGACGTCGCGGAAGTGCCGTTCCGGGACGAGTGGTGAGCGAGCAATGACCGGAGGAGGATGGAGATGATTCCCCTGGACCGATACCCCAAGGAGTTGACCCTCAAGGACGGAGACCTCGTCACCTTCCGGCCGATGACCCCGGAGGACGTGGACCCGCTCTGGGAATTTTTCCGCCAGATTCCCCCGGTCGACAAGATGTACTTCAGGGAGGACATCGATCGACGGGACGAGGTGGAGCGTTGGGCGAGGACGCTCGACTACGACACGGTCCTGCCGGTCCTGGCGTTTTCCGGGGGGCGCGTGGTGGGGGACGCGACGCTGCACCGCAACAAGACGGGATGGAAGCAGCGGGTGGGGACGATCCGGATCCTCATCGCATCCGATTTCCGGCACCGCGGACTGGGGACGGCCATGATCCGGGAGTTGCGCCATCTGGGGGAAAAGGCGTCCCTGCACTACCTCCTGGCGGAGGTGATCGAGGAACAGCAGGCCGCGATCCGGGCCTTCGAGAAGCTGGGGTTCGAGCGAACGGCCGTCTATCGCAACTACGTCAACGATCAGCGGGGCCGCCTGCACAATCTCGTGGTCCTGCACTATGCCATGTCCTTGTCGGAGGAAGAGGAGTTCTATTGAGACAGGGCTTTTTCTAAAGTCGGCGGGGGTTCCTTCCGATAAAGAAGGCGAGGGGCTCGTAACCCGTCAACCCAATTCCTGCAAAGGGGGCCGGCGACCGGCCCCCCGTTTTTTTGCTCTCCCCGGCGGAGATTCATGCCAAGCCCGCAATTCTCACCAGGGTT
>PQAK01000037.1:0-11241 GCA_003105225.1 Deltaproteobacteria bacterium
GGTCCCCCATCGTGATGGCGATCTTCGGCAGCATGATGTTCCCGTGGTCCGGGTTCGCGCGGCGGAAGCCGGTCAGAGCCGGACGTCGATCGAGGCCGACCGCTTCAGCTCCGAGAGGATGTCGGAATACGCCTTCTCGCTGCGTCGGTCGGTCAGCTCCTCGGTGAGGGATTCCTTCACGGCGGAGAAATCCCCGGGAGTTCCCCCGCGGCGCTCCACGACCCTGAGGAGGAACGCCCCCGTCCCGGTGAAAAAGGGCGGGGAATACTCCCCGGCCCGGAGACGCCGGACTTCGCGCTGAAGTTCCGGCAGCAGGTCTTCCGTCGGGACGAAATCGGCGGAATGGAGCTCCACGCCCGGGAACGCGGCCTTGGCCAGCCGGTGCGCTTCCGCGAGCGTCCTCCCCGCGCGGACGGCATCCGCCGCCTGCTGGACGGCGATCCGCGCCTGCGCGGCTTCCTCCCCCTGCGGTCCGGAGCGGACCGGGAAGAAGAGCGTTTCGAGGCGGACCTGCGCGCCGACGAGGAACCGCTCCGCGTTCTCCCGGAAGTAGTCCCGCACCTCGCCTTCCGTCACCGTGACTTCCTTGAACTTTCTCGCCCGGACGATCGCCCCGCGCTCCATCTGCCAGCGCAACCGGGCGCGGTATCCCTCCAGGGTGATCCCGTCCCGGCCGAGGGCTTCCGTGAAATCGGCTTCCGACATGTTGTTGCTCTTCCGCACCGACTCGACGGCTCGGGCGATCTCCGGGTCGGAGACCGCCTGGCCGGTCTTGGCGAGCTCCCGGCGAACCAGGACGGAATCGACCAGCGCCTCGATCCAGTGGAGGATCCTGCGGCTGTCCTTCTCCTCGCGCAGGTAGAGGTCGGCGTCCCCCGCCGGGATCCCGAGCCCCTCTGCCGCCGCGTCGCGCACTTCGGAAAACGTGATCGGCTCCTCCCCGACCACGGCCACGACCCCGTCGATCACCCGCGCATGGAGCGGGGAAACCGGCGCCGCGGCAAGGAGCAGCGCCAGCAGCACGGCGAAACGGACCTTTCCGATCATTTTCCCCCCCCTGCCAGCTTTTCGAGCAGCGCTTCCTCGACCTTGATGCTCGCCCTGCCCTCCTGGGACGTAAGCCAGGCACGGAACGCCTCTTCCCTGCGGGCGCGAAGCAGCTCTTCCCGTATCCGCGGCGCCTCGGCGGCAAGCGTCGGCTTTCCGGCCGGCTCCTTCCGCTCCACCTGGAAGAAACTGTAGCTCTGCTCGCGCACCACCACCCCGCTGACCCCTCCCTCCCGGAGCGGGAAGAGCTCCTCCGCGATTTCCGGGGGAAGGTCCTCGCGGGTGACGTCTCCCAGCTCCGCCACGGTGGGGCGGACGTCTCCCGCGGAAAACCGGAGAAGAACGTCCTCCGGCGCCGCCCCGTTCTCGATCCGCCCGCGCGCGTCGACGGCGCTTTCCTCGGAGGGGAACAGGAACTGGCGCACCCGGATCCTTTCGGGGCGCGAGAGCCGCCGTTCCTTCCGGCGGAAGGCCGCCTCCACTTCCTCGTCGGTCACCGCGGCCCGCGATGCGGCGATCGCGCCTGCGGCTTTCCGGTACAGGAGGGACCGCGCAAGCTCCCCCCGCCAGGCCTCCATGTCCATCCCGGCCTGGAGAAGGGCCTTCTCCAGCCCCCCGGCGGGAAAATCGGAGCGGTACCGCTCGACCTCCTTCTCCACTTCGGACCCCGCGACCGACACCCCCAGGCGCTTTCCTTCCTCGAGGACCACCACCCGATCGATCAGGCTGCGCAGCGCTTCCTGGATTTCCCGGCGGGCGGCGCTCCTGGCGGCAAGGGAAGGGGCGAGCCCCCGGCGGGCGGCGATCTCGTTTTTCAGATCCAACAGGGAGATGCGGGACCCGTTGACCTCGGCGACGGCGATTTCGGCGTCGGCCGGAGGCGGCTGCTCCCGCGAGCAGGAAAGGAAAAGGACCGCCAGCGCGGCGACGCATGCCATGCAGGAAAGACGGACTGAAATGCGGCGCATTCCGATAGAGACGCTTTCCTCAGCGCCCTCCGCCGGGAGCAGGGGCCCCCGAGGGTTGCGCCCCGCTGCCCGGGACCCGAGGAGTCAAGGACGCCGGCGGGGGGCCCTCTCCGCCGGGCGCCGCCAGCACCTGGATCCTGGCCTGCTTTTTCATCTGCGCCAGGAGCGATTCGAACGCTTCCCGCTGCGCCTGCTCCCGCAGCTCGGCCTCGATCTGCCCCTTCACCTCTTCGAAGGTCTGCATGCCGGCTGGCCGCTTCTCCCCCGCCCGGATCAGGTGATATCCGTAGACCGTCCGGACCGGGCCGGTCACCTTGCCGGCCGTGGCGGCGAACGCCGCCGCTTCGAACGCCTTGTCGAATTTCCCCCGCTCGATGAACCCGAGATCGGCGGCAACGCCCTCCTCGCCCGGCGCTTCCTTCATTATCTCTTCGAACGGCACTCCGTTTTCCGCCTTCCGGGCCCACGCCTCGGCTTTCGACCGATCCTTGAACAGCACGTGGCTCACCTTCACCCGCTCGTTCACCCGGAAGCTTTCCTGGTTGGTGTCGTAGAATTTCTTCAACGCTTCGTCGGACAGGCCGGGCGCGTTCTCCGTCACGTCGCGAAGCAGCGCCTCGAGCAGGATCGACCGGCGGGCCATGCTCAGCCGCTCGCGGATGTCTTCTCTACGGTCCATTCCGCGGCGCACCGCCTCCTGCATCAGAAGGTCCCGGGTGATCAGGCTCTCCAGAAACTGTTTCCTGCCTTCCCGGGTTTCCAGCATCGGCTGCACGTAGGGAGGCAGCGATTTGGCCTCCTCCTCGAGCATCGTCTCGGTGATGGGCTGGCCGTTCACCATCGCCAGGACCTTCTCCTGCTTGGCTTTCCCCGTACTGCAGGCCGAGAGCAACGGCAACGCGACTACGAGCAGCACCCAGGCCGCCTTGCGCATCCCCTGAAATCTCCTTCCCGGGAACCCCGAGGGTCCGTGATGATAAAGGAAAATTATATGCTACGCCCCGGGGAAAAGCGGTTCAACAGGTTTTTGGCGGCGGAGAGCACGGCCTCCGGGGACTCTCCGGGGACCTTCATGGCCAGCACCTCCCCCCGAACGAAGGAGAACACCGCCTTCTCCCGCGTCACCCAGCGGATCAGGAGGCGCCGGTCGACCTCCGCCCGGTCCGAAAGGGCGAGGTAGAGCGCCCCGTCTCCCCGCTTCAACTCGCGGATGCCCGCATCCCGCATCCGTACCCGGAGGCGGGACAGGTCGCACAGCGCTTTCGCGGGCCCGGGAAGACGGCCGAACCGGTCGAGCAGCTCCAGCTCGAGCTCGTCGATCCCGTCGTCCGCGCGCGCCAAGGCCATTTTCCTGTAGAATTCCAGCCGGATCCCCGCCTCGGGGATGTAATCGTCGGGCAGGAAGGCCGGAATCCTCAAATCGAGCTCCGGCTCCTCCTCCTCCGCGGCGGCCTTCCCGGAGAGCTCGGCCATCGACTCGGCCAGGAGCTGGGTGTACAGCTCGTACCCCACCTGGTGGATCTGCCCCGACTGGTCCTTGCCCAGCAGGTTCCCCGCCCCGCGGATCTCCAGGTCGTGGGAGGCGATCTTGAAACCCGATCCCAGCTCGGTCAGCTCCTCGAGCACGGCCAGCCGCTGCATCGCGTGACGGGTCATCGCCACGTCCTTGGGCAGGAGGAAGTAGGCGTAGGCGCGGTGGCGGTCCCGTCCCACGCGGCCGCGCAGCTGGTAGAGCTGCGCCAGCCCGAACCGGTGCGCGTGGTTGACGAGGATCGTGTTCGCGTTGGCGATGTCCAGCCCCGCCTCGATGATCGCGGTGCACAGGAGGATGTCGGCGCGCCGCGCCGCGAAGTCGTCCATGGCGAGGGAGAGTGCCTCCTCGTCCATCTGCCCGTGCGCCACGGCGATCCGGGCGTCCGGGAGGAGCTCCCGCAGGTACCGCTCCATCGCCGGGAGGGACTGCACCCGGTTGTGGACGAAGAAGACCTGCCCGCCCCGCCGGATCTCCCGGTCGACGGCCTCCCGGATCGTCTCCTCCGCGAACGGCAGCACGAAGGTGCGGATGGAGAGCCGGTCCTCCGGCGGCGTGGCGATGATGCTGATGTCGCGGATCCCGGAGAACGCCATGTGCAGCGTGCGGGGGATCGGCGTGGCCGACAGCGTGAGCACGTCGACCGAGGCGCGCAGCTTCTTCAGCTGCTCCTTGTGCGCCACGCCGAACCGCTGCTCCTCGTCGATGACGACCAGCCCCAGGTCCCGGAAGGAGATGTCGCGCTGCAGGAGCCGGTGGGTCCCGATGACGATGTCGACCGCTCCGGCGGCAAGGTCCCGCACCGCCGCCGCCTGCTCCGTCTTCGAGCGGAAGCGGGAGAGGCTTTCCACCCGGACCGGGTAGCCGGCAAGGCGCCTCCGGAAGGTCTGGTAGTGCTGCTCCGCGAGGACCGTGGTGGGGACCAGGACCGCCGCCTGGCGTCCGTCGGCCACCACCTTGAACGCGGCGCGGACGGCCACCTCGGTCTTGCCGTACCCCACGTCCCCGCAGATGAGGCGGTCCATCGGGCGGGACGACGTCAGGTCGCGCAGCACCTCCTCGATCACCTTCTGCTGGTCGGGCGTCTCCTCGTGGTCGAACGCCGCCTCGAACTCCCGGAAGACGGCGTCGGGAGCGGCGCACGCCGGGCGGGAGGCCATCTGGCGCTTCGCCTGGACGGCGATCAGGTCCTGCGCCATCTCGAGGAGGGAATCGCGCACCCGCTGCTTGGCCCGCTGCCAGGCGGTTCCCCCCAGCCGCGCCAGGCGGGGCCGGTTCTCCTCGGAGGCGACGTAGCGCTGGACGCGCGACATCTTCTCCACCGGCACGAAGAGCCGGTCTCCCCCCGCGTACTCGAGGACGAGGAAATCCCCCTCCGTCCCGCCCGCCGGGCGCCGCAGCAGCCCGCGGTAGATCCCGATGCCGTGGTCCACGTGGACCGCCGGATCGTTCACCCGCAGCTCCGCGAGCGAGAACTCCTCCGCGGGGGGCGCCGCCTCGCGGCGGCCCCTGCGGACCCGGGCCTTCTCGCCGAACACCTCCACCTCGGTGACCACCGCCACGCCCAGCTCCGGGAGGCGGAATCCCCGGGTCGCCTCGGAACAGCACAAGGCGATCCCCTTGCCCCCTTCGAGCGATTCCTTCATCGTCGCCCCGGACGTCAGGGGAAGGGCGTACCGGCCGAGCAGCTCCTCCATCCGGTCGGACTGGGAGGGGGAAAGCGACGTCACGACGAAGCGCCTCCCCCGCTTCCACCATTCCTTCGCCTCGGTGACCAGCGGCAGGAGCAGCCCCTCGGAGGCCGAGGTGGCGGTGCTCCTCCGGATATCCTCGTTCCCCTGCGCGTCGATCTCCCCGCGCACGGCGTCCTTCCGTTCGAAGGGGGCGACCTCGAGCGCATCGAAGCACAGGAGGGAGGCCTCGCGGAGCGTCCGCACGAACTCCTCCGGCGCCACGAAAAGCTCCGCCGGGGACGGCAGGCCCTTCTCCCGTCCGGACTCCAGGTAATTCTCCTCGGCCTCCGCAAAAGCGTTGCGGGCCTGGGAACTGCAGGCGACGGAGTCGGCGACCGCGACGACGGCGTTTTCCGGAAGGTACTCGAAGACGGAGGCCGCGCGGCCGTAGAGGAAGGGAAGCATCGCGTCGGCCCCGTGGAACCGGATCCCCTGGCGGATCGCGTCCCGAAAATCCTGGGCGGCGAAGGACGCGGCCGCCGACAGGTACTCCGGCCGGGTGATCACCTGGGAGCAGGGAAGCACCGTCAGCTCCCCTCCTTCCTTGCGGGTCCGCTGGGTCTTCGGGTCGAACCAGCGCAGCGACTCCACGCGGTCGCCGTCGAGGGAAAGCCGCGCCGGCAGCGGGTGGGCCGGGCTGTAAATCTCCACGATCCCCCCCCGGACGGAGAAATCCCCGGCCTCCGCCGTCGAGGGAAGGCGCGCATACCCGAGTTCCGAGAGGTGGCGGGAGAAGAGGCCGACGTCGATGTCCATCCCCGGGACGATCCGGCGCACCGCGCCCCGGAACGCCTCCCGGGGGAGCGTCTTCTCGAGGACCGCCTCCACCGGGGCAACCAGGATGGCCGGGGGGGGCCCCCCGATCCGGAAGAGCGCCCGCATCCGGTCGTGGACCGCCGGCGCATACGGCGGCATCGCCTCGTACGGCGCGACCTCCCCCGAAGGGAACAGGGCGCAACGCTCCTCCCCGAGGTACGCCGCGACCTCGCGGAAACTCTCCTCCGCCTCGGCAACGGTGGGGGTCAGGAACAGGATGGGGCGCGCCAGGCGGGAGAGAAGCGTCCCGACCAGGAACGACCGGGCGCCGGCGGGCGCCCGAAGGACCTGGAGGCAAGTCCGCCCCGGCGTCTCCAGGGCGCGGGCCAGGTGCTCGAAGGAAAGGGACGGGGACGGCGTAAGAGGGGACATCCGCGGCAGGGGCTTTCAGGAGGCGTCGCGCGGGACGCGCAGCATCGCCTCCAGGGCCTCGCAGGCCTTCTCGCGGATCTCCTTCGGGACGGTGACCACGGGGGTAAGCGACGAAAGGGCGTCCCGGACGTCCTCGAGCGTGGTGAGCTTCATGTTCGGGCAGATCAGGGCGCGCGAGGCGATGTGGAACCGCTTCCCGGGATTCTCCTTCCGGAGCCGGTAGAGGATCCCCATCTCCGTGCCCACGATGAACTCCTTCGCCGCCGACCGGCGGCAGTAGCCGTACATCCCGGACGTGGACAGGACGGCGTCGGCCATCGCCACGACCTCCGGGCGGCACTCGGGGTGCACGATCAGCTCCGCCTCCGGGTGCGCTTCCCGCGCCCGGGCGGCGTCCGCGGCGGAAAGCCGCTCATGCGTGGGGCAGTACCCGTCCCACCACGAGAGCCGCCTCCCGGACACCTTCGCCACGTAGTGCGCCAGGTTGCGGTCGGGCACCATGAAGACCTCCTTGCCGGCCGGGATCGACCGCACGACGTTCACGGCGTTGCCGGACGTGCAGCAGACGTCGGAGAGGGCCTTGACCTCCGCCGAGGAGTTGACGTAGGTCACCACGACCGCCCCGGGGTGCGCGTCCCGCCAGGCGCGCAGATCGTCCGGCGCGATCATGTCCGCCATCGGGCAGCCGGCGTCCATCCGCGGCAGGAGGACGGTCTTCCCCGGCGACAGGATGGCGGCGCTCTCCGCCATGAAGTGGACGCCGCAGAAGACGATCACGTCCGCCTCCGTCTTCGCCGCCTCCTGGCTCAAGCCCAGCGAGTCGCCCGTGATGTCGGCGATCTCCTGGATCTCGTCGCGCTGGTAATTGTGCGCCAGGAGCACCGCATTCCGGGCGGCCAGCAGCTCCCGGATCCCTTTCTTCAACGCCTTCTGCTCCATCGTCGCCATCAGTCCCTCTCCGCGCGCAGCGCGCGCGCAAACAGATCGTCCACCGCCTCCCGGACGTCCTTCCCTTCGTGCAGGATCCGGTACACCTGTTCGGAGATCGGCATCGGCACGCCCGTCCGCCGGGACAGGTCGACCGCGGCCCGGGAGGTGTTGACCCCTTCGGCCACCATCGTCATCCCCGACAGGACTTCCCGCCGATCCTCTCCCCGTCCCACGCGCAACCCGACGGTCCGGTTCCGCGACAGGTCGCCCGTGCAGGTGAGCACCAGGTCCCCCAGCCCCGAAAGCCCCGCGAACGTCTGCGGGTTCGCCCCCAGGCGCACCCCCAGGCGGGCGATCTCGGCCAGCCCGCGGGCGATCAGGAGCGAGCGGGCGTTGTGTCCGAACCCGAGGCCGTCGGACATCCCGGCCGCGATCGCCATCACGTTCTTGAGCGCTCCGCCCATCTCGATGCCGACCACGTCGGTCTCCGCGTAGACCCGGAACCGCTTCCCGGAAAAGGCGGCCTGGAGCGACGCGGACACCCGCTCGTCCGAAGCCGCCACCGTGGCGCCGGTGGGCTTTCCCGCCGCAACCTCCCGGGCGAAGGTCGGCCCCGAGAGGGCGGCCAGCCGGCCCGCAGCGCCCGGCAGTTCTTCCGCGAGCACCTCGGTCATGCGCCGCAGCGTCCCGTTCTCCACTCCCTTGGCGAGCGACACCACGCAGGCTCCGGGGGAAAGATGCGCCGCGGCCCTTCGCGCCAGCGCGCGCAGGTGGTGGGAAGGGACCGCGACGGCCACGATGTCCCGTCCGGACAGGGCCTCGGCCAGGTCGGTCGTCGGCCGGACCCCCGGAGGCACCGGGATGCCGGGCAGGAAGCTCCGGTTCTCGCGCCCTCCGAGAATCTCGGCGCACACTCCCGGCTCCCGCACCCAGAGAGAGACGTCGGCATGCCGCTCGCTGAGCATCGCGGCGAACGCGGTTCCCCACGAGCCGCCGCCCACGACGGCGATCCGCGGTTCCGTTCCTCGGCTCATGTCCGGCTCTCCCATGGCGTCCTTCCGGCCCCCCCGGCGGTCACTGCGCCTTCAATCGGTCCTTCAGGCGGTCGATCTTCTCCGCGACGTAGGCCGGGTCCTCCCCGTCGTTCCCGATCGCCTCGTACTGCTCCACGGCGGCGGAAAGCCGCCCCAGTCCCTCCAGCGCCTGCCCCATCCCCCAGCGCGCGCGGGCGGCGGATTTGCGGTCGGCGGCCAGGTACAGGAGCTTGCGGAATTCCCGGTCGGCCTCGATGAACTTGCCCTGCGCCAGGTACCCGTAGGCCAGCATCCACCGTCCCTCCGCGGCCCTCGGGGAACCGGGGAACCTCCCGATCAGATCGGCGAGCACGGCGGCCTGCCGGGGCGGGTCCTCCATGCCGGCGTAGGCTTTCGCGAGCAGCAGCAGCACCTCGTCCATCGCCGCGAACCCGGGAAACCGCCTGCGGACCGATTCGAGGACCTCCGCGGCGGCGCCGTAGTCCAGAAAATGCAGGAGAAGGATCTCCCCCTTCCGCAGAAGGGCCCGCGGCGCCTCCGAGGCCCTGGGGTAGTTGAAGACGAGCGAATCGTAGGCCTCGAGCGCCGCCGGGTAATTCCGGTGGTAGTCCCCGAACAGCTCCCCCTGCCGCAGCATCGCGGTGGGCGCGTACCGGGACTGGGGAAAATCCCGGGGGATCGACCGGTATGCCAGCAGCGCCGCGTCCATCTTCTGCTCCTGGAGCGCCTTCTCCGCCCCCTCGAACCGCTCCCGCGCCGGGTCCGAGCACCCCCCGAAAACGAGTGCAACAAGAGATATCAGGACAACAACCCGGGCCGGACGCGTGGTGCCTCCCGTCATAAACAGGGCGCCGCACCGAAGACGTCGATGCGCCCTATTCTTCCTTTTCCGCCAGGCGGGCCAGCGAGGCGACGCGCTCGTTCTCCTGCAGGCCGATCATGCGGACCCCCTGGGTATTCCGCCCGATGACGCGGATCTCGTCCACGGCCATCCGGATGATCTTGCCGGAGTCGGTCACCAGCATGACGTCGTCGCCTTCGGACACCTGCGTCACGCCGACGATCGGCCCGGTCTTCTCGGTCACCTTGAGGGTGATGACTCCCTTCCCTCCCCGGGTCTGGATCCGGTATTCCTCGATGGCCGTGCGCTTGCCGAACCCGTTCTCGGTCGCCGTGAGAAGCGTCCCTTCGGGCCTCAAGATCTCCATCCCGACGACCGCGTCCCCCTCCTCCAGGTCGATGCCGCGGACGCCGACGGCGGCGCGTCCCATCGAGCGGACGTCCTCCTCGTGGAACCGGATCGACATGCCGAGCCGCGTGGAGAGGAAGATCTCGTCCTGCCCCGAAGTGATCGAAGTGGCGATCAGCTGGTCCCCTTCGTTCAGTCCCATCGCGATGATGCCGCCCGCCCGCGGCCTGGAATACTCCATGAGCTCCGTCTTCTTGATGACGCCCTGGGCCGTCGCCGTCACCACGTACCTTCCCTCCACGAACTCCTTGACCGGAAGGACCGAGGGGGTCGCCTCCCCCGGCGACAGCGACAGGAGGTTCACGATGGCCCGGCCCTTGGCGGCGCGGCTGGCCTCCGGCAGCTCGTGGACCTTGAGCCAGTAGACCTTCCCGGTGTTGGAGAAGAACATGATGTAGGAGTGCATGGAGGCGATGAAGAGGCTCTCGACGAAGTCCTCCTCCTTGGTCCCCATCCCCACCTTGCCCCTGCCCCCGCGGCGCTGCGTCCGGTAGAGGCTGATCGGGTTGCGCTTGATGTACCCCGTGTGGGAGACGGTGACCACCATCTCCTCGTCGACGATCAGGTCCTCGATCCGGATATCCTTGGTCTCCCGGACGATCTGGGAGCGGCGCGCGTCGGCGTACGCCTCCCGGATCTCCCGGAACTCGTCCCCGATGACGCGCAGCAGCTCGGCCTCCTCGGCCAGGATCTTCTTGAGCTTCTTGATCTCCGCAAGGACGTCCTTGAGCTCCTGGAGGATCTTCTCCCGTTCGAGGCCGGTCAGCCGCTGCAGCCGCATGTCGAGGATCGCCTGCGCCTGGAGATCGCTCAGCCCGAATTTCCCCACGAGGCCGTCCTTGGCCTCCTTCGGGTCCTTCGAACCCCGGATGAGCTTGATGACCGCGTCGAGGTGGTCGAGCGCGATCTTCAGCCCCTCGAGGATATGGGCCCGCGCCTCCGCTTTCCGCAGGAGGAACAGGGTCCTCCGCGTCACGACCTCCTTGCGGAAGGCCAGGAACTCCTCGAGCATCTGCTTGAGGTTGAACGTGCGCGGCTGGTTCTGGACGATCGCCAGCAGCTGCACGCCGAAGGAGGTCTGCATCTGCGTCTGCTTGTAGAGGTTGTTCAGGACGACCTCGGCGACCGCGTCCTTCTTCAGCTCGACGACCACCCGCATCCCGTCGCGGTCGGACTCGTCCCGGATGTCGGAGATCTCCTCGATCTCCTTGTCCCGCACCAGCTCGGCGATCTGCTCGATCAGGCGCGCCTTGTTCACCTGGTAGGGGATCTCGGTGATGACGATCGACTCCCGGTCCCCCTTCTTCGCCTTCTCGATGAAGGCCCGCGCGCGGATCTGGACGCTGCCGCGCCCCGTGCGGTACGCCTCGCGCACCCCGTCCAGCCCGTAGAGGATCCCGCCGGTGGGGAAATCGGGCGCCGGGATGTGTTCCATCAGCTCGTCGACCGGGATTTCCGGGTTGGCGATCAGGGCGATCAGGGCGTCCAGCACCTCCCCCAGGTTGTGGGGGGGGATGGAGGTGGCCATCCCCACCGCGATCCCCGCGCTGCCGTTCACCAG
>PQAK01000037.1:11337-15687 GCA_003105225.1 Deltaproteobacteria bacterium
GAGCCGTCGTAGTTGGGGATCGTCTCGACGGTCTCCTTGTCGAGGTCGGAGAGGAGCTCCCCGGCGACCTTCGCCATCCGGACCTCGGTGTACCGCATGGCGGCGGCGGAGTCGCCGTCCACCGAGCCGAAGTTCCCCTGCCCGTCCACCAGCGGGTACCGCAGGGAGAAGTCCTGCACCATCCGCACGAGCGCGTCGTAGACGGCGTTGTCGCCGTGGGGGTGGTATTTCCCGATGACGTCCCCGACGATGCGGGCGGACTTCTTGTACGGCTTGCCGTACTCGTTGCCCAGCTCGTGCATCGCGTAGAGGATGCGCCGCTGGACGGGCTTGAGGCCGTCGCGCACGTCGGGCAGCGCCCGGCCCACGATCACGCTCATCGCGTAATCGAGGTAGCTCTGCTGCATCTCGTCCTGAACGGTGCGCCTGTGCGCCGGCCGGCTGAACAGTTCCATCGGGATTCCGGGCTCCTGTGAGGTCCTTAAGTCATGGGGAAACGCAAGGGTTCCGTGTCATGCAAACCAGTTATTCTATCACGATCACGGGCTCCTGGTGTCCAGGGACTGCCCCGGATGGAACGGGCTCCTGAAACCGGGTCGAACGGGGCTAAAACCGGATCCGCACCCGGTACCGGAGCTTGACTTCCTCGCCGGGCCCGGCTTTCACGGGGAATACCGCGGTGCCGGAATCCTCCTTCTCGAAGGCGTGGGTCGCCTCGAGGATCTTCCAGTCCCCGGGGAGGGGGTCCGGCGCCCTTCGGCCGCCGAAGGGAACCGGACCCGCCGTTCACGTTCAGGCCGCCTTGCGGGGGATGCGGCCCGGCCGTTCTTCGATCAACGGGAACGTCTTGCCGTAAAGGATCTCCCGCGCCATCGCGAGGAAGTCCAGGGGGAACCCCAGCTCGATCCGGCTGATCTCGTCGAGCCGGCGCATCTGCTCATCCGGCAGTTCGAGCTCCAGGCAGCCCAGGTTGTCCGTGAGCTGCGACAGCTTCGTCGCCCCGAGGATCGGCAGGATCAGCGGGGACCGCTTCCTCGTCCACGCGATGGCCGTCTGCGATGGGGACTTGCCGATCTCGCCTGCGACCCTCACCACCTCCGCGGCGATTTTCAGGTTCCGTTCGGTCAGATACATGTCGCCCCAATCGACCGCCGTTGCATACCGGGAATCGGGAGGACGCTTCTCCCGCGACGCATACTTCCCGGTCAGGGCCCCCCCTCCCAGGGCGCCCCAGACGGTTACGGTAAGCCCCAGCTCCTCCGCCATCGGGAGCAGCTCCCGCTCGGGCGTGCGCTCGATCAGGCTGTAGGGGATCTGCAGCCCGACGAAGGGGCTCCATCCCTTCAGCTCGGCCAAGAGATTGGCCCGGGATACGACCCACGCCGGGGTGTCCGAAACCCCTACGTACAATACCTTCCCCGCCCGGACGACATCGTCCAGCGCCCGCATCGTCTCCTCCACGGGCGTGAAGGGGTCCCACGCGTGGACCCAGTAGAGATCGACGTAATCGGTGCGAAGCCGCTTCAGGCTCTCCTCCAGCGACTGCACCAGGTTCTTGCGGTGGTTTCCGCCCCCGTTGGGATCGTCCGGCCGCGTGTTCAGGGTGTACTTCGTGGCGAGGACGATGCGGGTCCGCTCCCCGGCGATGAATTCGCCGACGAACTTCTCGCTCGTCCCGTTGGTGTACAGGTTGGCCGTGTCGATGAAATTGCCGCCCGCCTCCAGGAAGGCATCGAAGATCCTGCGGCTCTCCTCCTTCGTCGCCCCCCAGCCCCAGTCCTGCCCGAAACTCATCGCGCCCAGGCACAGCTCCGAAACTCTCAACCCGCTTTTTCCCAATAGCCGGTATCGCATGATCGCCCCCCGTAGTGGTCTTTGGGAACCGCAACTCCTTAGATGATCCCGTGCGGCGTCACGCTTTCTCCCTCCGGCAGGGGAACCGAAAGCGGGGGCTCCCCGTCAAATAGGCGTCACGCCACGCAAACACATGGTATACAAGGAGCAGGCACGCCCCATGAGCGCGAAGCGAAAGCTCTATCTCGGCTTCGCGGGAGCCTTCGGCATCATCGCCGCGCTCCTGGCCGCTTTTCTTGCGCTCGCCCCCTGGTGGATCCGCCTGGAGCCGGTCAAGGCGAGGATTCTTGCCGATGCCTCCCGCATCCTCGGGGGAACCGTCAACTACTCCAGCCTGGAGCTGATCTATTTTCCCCGCCCGCGGATCGTGTTCCATCGGCTGGAGCTTTCGGTCCCGGGGAAAGTCTCGGGGAAGATAAATACCTTGACCGTCCATCCCGCGATCTTCCCCCTGCTTCGAGGGGGGTATCCCGTCTCGGGCCTTACGGCGGAAGAGCCCGATTTCGACGTGTCGCTCCCCGAAAAGCGGGAGCGTCCCCTTACCCTCGCGGAAATCCGGGAAACGGTTCGCCGGCTGCTGTCCGGACTTTCCTCGAACGCCCCCTCGCTCGCGGTCGAGGTGGAAAGGGGGCACCTCGTCGTTTCCCGCGAGGGCCGCGTCCTGCACGAATTCCGGGATCTCGAAGCCCGGGCCGGGTTTCCGCCGGGAACCGTCCGCATCGAGGTCCGGTGCGCCTCGAACCTCTTCGGAAAGCTGTCGGGAAAGGGGCGTTTCGAACCGAAGGGGCTGGAAGGACGGGGGGAACTCGAAATTGCGCAACTGGACCTCGAGGCGATTTCGCGCATCCTCCCCGCGAAATCCCTGCCCGCCGCCTTCGGGGGAAGGACGAACCTGGGCGTATCGTTCACCACCGCGGGGCTGCGCTCCCTGGACGCGGGTGTGCGGGGGTCCATCCCCTCCCTTTCCCTGCAGCGGGGCGGGAAGACCTTTGCCGCAAAAGGCCTCGAGCTCGTGGGAACGGTGCATCTCGAAGAGGGAGGAAAGACGGCGGTTTCCCTCACGGAGCTCGCCGCGGAAACTCCCCGGCTGCGCGCCGAAGGGAATTTCCTGCTGGACGAGGGGGCGCATAAGGCCGAGCTTGCCGTGCGCGGGGGGGACATCGACCTGACCGCCGCGCGGGGAGCGCTCCTCGCGCTGGCGGGAGACGTCGAAGCGGTTCGGGACGTGCTTGCCCATGTCCGGGGCGGGAAGCTCTCCTCGTTCGCGCTCGAGAACCGGGGAGAAACGGCATCCGACCTCGCGGCGATCGGACGATTCGAGGGAAAGGGGCGGTACCGGGAAGGGGCGATTTCGGTCCCCGCGGCGGATCTTGACTTCACGGCGGTGGAAGCGGACCTGACGCTTTCCCGCGGGATTCTCACGGCGCAGCGGATCCGGGCGCGGCGCGGGAGCGCGAGCGTGGAGGACGGGAACCTGACGCTTGGCGTTACGGGAAAAGGCGGAACGTTCCAGGTGGACGGGAAGGTGCTGGCGGACGCTTCGGAGATCCTGCCGATCGTGAAGCGGTTCGCGAAGAATCCCGTGTTCGCAGAAGAGCTCTCCGGGATCGACAACGTGCGGGGCCGCACGGAGGGAAGGCTGTTCCTGGGGGATCGATTGGACCGCATCCGGCTGAAGCGGGTGGAGGTGACCGACCTTCGCCTGTCCGGACGCTACCGGAGGATCCCCTACCCGATCGAGCTGGAGAAAGGCCGGTTCCTCTACGCGGAGGACGGGATCGCCGTCGCCAACCTGGCCGGCAGGATCGGGAGCTCTTCGTTTTCCGAGGTCGCTGCGCGCATTCGCATCCGGGACCCGGTCGCCCTCGAACGGTTCTCCGGCCTGGTCACCGCCCGGCTGGAGGAGCTCCGCACCTGGATCTTCTCTTTCCCCGGGATGGAGGCGGCGCGGAAAACCATCCCGGAGCTTGCGGGATCCCTCGACCTTTCTGTCGCCAACGTGGCGGGGCCGCTCGCCCGCCCGCGGGAATGGCGATACGAGGCGTCGGGTTCCGTGAAATCGCTGCGCATGTCCGCGGATCCCCTCCCCGGACCGGTCGAGGCGACGGCGGGAAATTTCCGCATCGACGCCGAAACGATCCGGGTATCCGACCTTACGGCGCGGATCCTGGACGCCGACGTGCGGGCCTCGGGCGTGCTCACCGGCTACCGGAAGGGGCATCCGGGGATCGAGGCGTCTGTTTCCGGGAGGGCCGGGCAGGACGCGATCGGATGGGTGTGGAAGGAGGCGCGCATTCCCGCCGCCCTCACCCCCCGGGCGCCGGTCGAGATAACGGAGGCGCGGATCGCGGTGGATCGGAACGGGGGAGCCGACGTATCGACATCGGGATCGTTCCGCATCGAGGACGGCCCCACGGTATCCATCGACCTGCGGAAGCGTCCGGGGGAGCTCGACATCCGCAGCCTCGTCATCCAGGACGAAGAATCCCGCGCCCG
>PQAK01000037.1:15815-17218 GCA_003105225.1 Deltaproteobacteria bacterium
CAGGGTTGGATCGGCGGCGATATCCGCGTGAACGTTCCGCTGGACCGTCCGGCGGATTCCCGGGCGCAGGGGCATCTCGAGGCGAAAGATATCTTTCTGCCGAGGCTCCTGGGGCCGCTTTCCATCGACGCGCTATCGCTTACCGCGGCGGGCGACCGCGTCACCGTGGCCTCCTCGGCGCTGCAGTGGGGGGAAACGCGTTTCTCCCTTGCGGGCGACGTCACCGCGGCGGCGGGAGAGGTGCGCCTCGACATGGACCTCTCCTCGGACGGGATCGTCTGGGACAACCTCGTAAAGACCCTGCCCGTTACTGGGGACGCCGGAGAGACCGCCAGGGACAACGAAGCGCGCGCTCCCGCTTCCGTGTCCGCAAAATGGTGGCCCCTGCCGGTGACGGGAACGGTGAGAGCGGCCGCGAAATCCTTTACCTACCGGAGATTCACCTGGAAACCGGCCCGCGTCGATTTCCTCCTCGGGAAGGAAAGCATCGCCGCGACGGTCCGCGAAGCCGACCTGTGCGGCGTCGACACGACGGGCACGGTCAAGATCACCCCGACGGACATCGAGCTCGATTTCCACGGCGCTTCGGCCGGCCGTGAAATCAACGAGACCCTGGACTGCGTCCACCGCGCACGCGTCGCCATGACGGGGACGTATAAAATCGACGTGCGCCTCAAAGGCAGGGGAAAGCCCGGCCTGCTGGCCCGGTCCCTTGCGGGCACGGCGGATTTCCGCGCGGAAAAAGGACGGATCCACAAGGCGAACCTGCTGTCGAAGGTATTGGCCATCCTGAACGTCACGCAGCTGTTCTTCGGAAAGCTCCCGGACCTGGGAGAGAACGGGTTCGCCTACAATTCCATGACCATCCGGGGGGACGTGAAGGACGGCAAGCTCGGGGTCCGGTGGGCGAGGCTGGACGCCGCGTCGATGAACCTCACCGCCACCGGGGAGTACGACTTCCTGGCCGACGAGACGAACCTCACGGTCCTCGCTTCCCCCCTGAAGACGATCGATACGATCATCCGGAAGCTCCCCATCATCGGATACATCCTGCGGGGGTCGCTCGTCGCGGTTCCCGTCCAGGTGACGGGGAAGCTCGACGACCCGACGGTCTTCGTGCTCTCCCCCGCTGCGCTCGGCTCCCAGGTGCTGGGGATCTTTGAACGGACCCTGAAGGCGCCCATCCGGCTGTTCCAGCCCAAGAAACGCTGACTCGGACACCGGCCGGTCGCTCCGGCTCCGTTGCGGCCGCGGAAGGCGTAACGAGGGATGGAACGGGCGGGAGTCCGTTTAAAATATTATCTGTGTGGATTGTAAGGTTCATCTCCGTGCCGCGACTGATGGGCATATGGATGTCGGAGCTTCACCAAAGGAATCGACGGGAGGCCGATGCGAAATGGAAA
>PQAK01000038.1:0-24105 GCA_003105225.1 Deltaproteobacteria bacterium
CTCCCCCGAGAGCCGGGAACTGGTCAGCCGGTTCGAGGGATCCCGGTACTTCGACATCCGCCTGCGCGCGGGCGGATACCCGGAGATCGAGGGCGCGATCGAGGAAGGCAGCGTGCTGGCAGCGCTGGTCGTTCCCCGGGACTTCACCTCCCGCCTGGCGGCGGGGCGGGGGGCTCCCGTGCAGTTCCTCCTGGACGGGTCGGATTCCAACACGGCGACCATCGCGCTGGGGTACGCCGAGACCGCGGTCCGGGGATATTCCCGGGATGTCGCGGTGCGGGCGGCCGGGATCGCCGCCCGGGGGATCCTGCGCGACCCCCTCGACGTTCGCCCCCGCGTCTGGTTCAACGCCGACCTGGAGTCGAAGAACTACATCATCCCGGGGCTGATCGCCGTCATCATGATGGTGATCGCGGCGATGCTGACGTCGCTCACCATCGCGAGGGAGTGGGAACAGGGGACGATGGAGCAGCTCCTCTCCACCCCGGTGACGCCCCGCGAGCTCATCCTGGGCAAGCTCCTGCCGTACTTCGCATTGGGGATGCTCGACGTCGCCATCGCCGTGGGAATGGGGGAGTTCCTGTTCCGCGTGCCGCTGCGGGGCAGCCCGGCGCTGCTGTTCGGGATGGCGGCCGTCTTCCTGGCCGGGGCGCTTTCGCTGGGAATGGTGATCAGCATCGTCACGAAATCGCAGCTGCTGGCGACCCAGATGGCGATGGTGCTCACCTTCCTCCCCTCGTTCCTGCTGTCGGGTTTCGTCTACGCCATCGGGAGCATGCCCCCCGCCATTCAGGCGGTGACCTACGCGATCCCCTCGCGCTACCTGGTCTCCATCCTCAAGGGGGTGTACCTCAAGGGGGTGGGGCTTTCCGTCCTCTGGGAGGAGGCGGCGCTGCTCTGCGGTTTCGGCGTGGCGATCGTCCTCCTGGCGAACCGCAAATTCGCAAGGAAACTCGGGTAAGGAAGGGACCGGTCGCATGCGGGAGCGGCTGCGCCACATGCTCGTCAAGGAATTCCTCCAGCTCTTCCGCGATGCGAAACTGCGCCGGATCGTCTTCCTGATGCCGATGGTCCAGGTGCTGGTCTTCGGCTACGCCGTCACCACGGACGTGCGCAGCGTCCCCACGGCGGTCATGGACTTCGACCAAAGCGTCTCCTCGCGGGAGCTGCTGTCGGGGTTCTCCGCCTCCAACTACTTCCGGTTTACGGAGGAAACGCGGGACCCCGGAACGGTCGGGGGCCTGCTCGACCGCGGGAAGATCGGGGCGATCCTGCGCATCGACCGCGGCTTCGAAGAGGACCTGCGGGCCGGCCGGACGGCCCGGGTCCAGATGATCGTCGACGGGACGGATTCCAACACCGCGCGGATCGCGCTCGACTACGCGGGACGGATCGCGGGGGCGTTCTCCGACCGGGTCCTTTCGGACCGCGTCGCGCGCCTGCGGGGGACCGCCCCGGCGCCGGCGCCGGTCGAGCTGGTCTCCCGCGCCTGGTTCAACGAAAACCTGGAAAGCCGCAACTACTACGTCCCCGGGGTGATCGCCCTGATCGTGATGCTCGTCACGCTGATGCTCACCAGCATGGCGGTGGTGCGGGAAAAGGAGATCGGCACCATCGAGCAGATCCTCGTCTCGCCGATCACGCCCCTGGAGTTCACCCTCGGCAAGACGCTCCCGTTCGCCCTGGTCGGCTACGCCGATGTGCTTCTCATCGCTGCGATCGGGGTGCTCTGGTTCGACGTGCCGATCCGGGGAAGCCTGCTCCTGCTGCTCGTGGCGACGACGTTCTACCTGATGACCACGCTGGGAATCGGCCTGTTCATCTCCACGGTCAGCCGGACGCAGCAGCAGGCGATGATGAGCGTCTTCTTCTTCTACTTCCCCTGCGTGCTGCTGTCCGGGTTCATGTTCCCCATCGCCAACATGCCGAAGGCGGTGCAGCTCCTGACCTACCTCAACCCCCTGCGGTATTTCCTGGTGATCCTGCGGGGGGTCTTCCTGAAGGGAGCGGGACTGGAAACGTTGTGGCCCCAGGCGGCGGCGCTCCTTGCCATGGGCCTGGCGATCCTCCTGTTCACGACGCGCCGGTTCCGGAAGACCCTGGCGTAAAAGGGAAGACGGCGCGGCGCCTTCGGGGCATGCGCTATAATATTGATATGCATCAATGTATGAACCCGACTCCCGTGCGAGGCTGACGGCGTGAAATCCAACACGGACGGCTCGCGGAACCGCGAGGAGGAGGAGAGAATGAAGAGATGGGCGGGCATCGGAACCGTGGCGGCGGCGGTCATCATCCTGATCCTGGGCATGCCGGGGAGCGCCCTGGCGCACTGCGATACACTGGACGGTCCGGTCATCAACCTCGCCCGGCAGGCGCTGGCCAAGGGGGACGTGAAGATCATCCTGCCTTGGGTAGCTGCGGCCAAGGAGGCGGAGATCCGCAAGGCGTTCGACCTGACGATGGCGGTACGGGGAAAGGGAGAGAAGGAAAAGGAACTCGCGGACATGTACTTCTTCGAGACGCTGGTCCGGGTCCACCGGGAAGGCGAGGGGGCCCCGTACACGGGCCTGAAGCCCGCCGGGCTCGATCTCGGCCCGGCCATTCCCGCCGCGGACAAGGCGCTGGAAACCGGCGACCCCGGCCCGCTGCTGAAAATGATCAACGAGAAGATCCACGCGGGGATCCACAAGTACTACATGGAAGCGATGGAGAAGAAGGCGCACGCGGGACACAGCGTGGAGGCGGGGCGGGCCTACGTCCAGGCCTACGTGCCGTACCTGCATTTCGTGGAGCGGCTCTACGCGGACGCGACAACGCCCATCGCGCACGGCGCCGGGGAGGGGACGCACCCGGCAGGCGGGCATCCCGAGCCTGCGGCCCCGGCGGCGGAGCACCGGCACGGAATGCGTTGATCTCCGGTCCCCGGAGGGCTTCATGCGCCACCTGATCCTGGGCTGCGGACCGGCAGGGATCGCCGCGGCGAAGGCGATCCGCGCGGCGGAGAAGGATGCGGAAATCGTCATCGCCACGGAGGAGGCTTTCGCCCGGCCGTACATCAGGCCCCTGCTGCCCGACTATATCGCCGGGGACATCCCGCTGGACGCGCTTGCCGACCCGCAGGGGGTAGACCTCGCCATGAACCGGATCGAGGTCCGCCAGGGGAAGCGCGCCCGGAAGGTGGACGCGGAAGGCAGAAGGGTGTCCTTCGAGGATGGGACCGCGGAAGGCTACGACTCCCTGCTCCTTGCCACGGGGGGAAAACCGCTGCTGCCCTCCCCGCTCGACCGGCACCCGAAGGCGGTCGTCCCGTTCGATTCCTTGAGCGACGCGAAGCGGATCCGGGAGCGCGCGGCGGTACCCGGTCCGATCGTCGTGTACGGGCCGGGATACCTGGGGATCGAGGCATGCCGGTCCCTGGCGCGGCGGGGAAGGATGGTGGTGTGGATCAAGCCGGTTCCCTCCCGGTTCGGCTACTCGATCTCCGGCGAATTCGAGGCGAGGGTCCTCGACGAGGTCAGCCGGCGGGGGGTCCGGATCCAGGAGGGAGACGATATCATTTTCCTCCGTGAGCTCGACGAGAGCTTTTTCGAGGTCCGGTGCCTGGACGGCCGGGACATCCGGTGCTCGATGATCGTGGCGGCCGCCGAACGGCTCCCGGCGGTGGCGTTCCTGAAAGGCAGCGGGGTGAAGGTCGGAACCGGGATCGTCGTGGACGACGGCCTGCGGACCAGCGCACCGCACGTGTATGCGGCGGGGGACTGCGCGGAGCTGTACGACGGGAAGACCGGCGAGGTCCGGATCAACTTCGGCTGGCGCAGCGCCGTCAAGCTGGGGAAACTGGCCGGCGAGAACATGGCGGGCGGAGGGAAGGTCTACATCCGGAACCGGGAGGATTACACCTGGCTCCTGACCGGCGCTTCGCTCCTCGACCGCCTGAAATGAAGGGCGAGGCGCGATGAGCCCCACGACGATCCGGTTTCTCAAGGTCGGGATGGCCTATTTCGTCCTGGGGGCGTTTCTGGGGACCCTGCTGGCCCTGCCGGTCACCCGGGAATTCCTTTACCGGGAAGCGCCCGGCGCGCAATGGAGGCTGGCGCACGCGCATCTTAACCTCACGGGATTCGTCATCATGATCATCTTCGGCATCGCGTACCATATCCTGCCGCGCTTTGCCGGAAAACCGCTGCGCAGCGAGGCATGGGCCGCGGCGCACTTCTGGATCGCGGCGCTGGCGACGGCGGGGATGATCATCGGCTTCATCGTTCCGGCCGCCGCCGTTCTCCTCTGGGCCGGAAGCGTGGCGCAGCTTGCGGGGATCCTGCTCGGGGTCGCCAACCTGTGGCTCACGATCCGGTGAACCCTCCCGGGCGGGAAAAAGGAAAGGGGGAATCCATGTTCAACGCGATGAAAGAGGCGGAATTCTCTTCGGACCGGCCCGTCTCCAAGCTCTTGTACGACTCCGAAGCGATGCGCGTCGTCGTCTTCGGCCTGATGGCGGGGCAGGAGATTCCGCCGCACACGGCGCCGTCCCGCGTCGTGCTCCACATCGTCCAGGGGAGAGGGACCTTCCTCACCGGACGCGGCGAGCAGCCCGCGCAGGCGGGGGATTTCGTCATCACCGAGCCGAACGAGCCGCACGGCCTCAAGGCCAAGGACAAGACCGTCATGATGGCGGTCATCGCCCCCCGGCCGTAAGCGGCGCGCCGGGACCGGTCCCTTCGGGGGGAAGAAAAGAACGGAAAGGATGGAGGGGAAGGAATGGAAACGATCACGCGCGACATGATCATCAACGAGGTCATCAGGATTCACCCGCAGACGATCAAGGTGTTCAACGATTACAAGGTGGACTCCTGCTGCGGCGGGGGGGCAGCGATCGAGACGACCGCGAAAAGGGACGGCGTCGACATCGAGGGGCTCCTCCGGGCGCTGAACGATGCGGTAGGGAAGAAGGGATAAGCCGGTTCCATCGCCCCGCCCCGTGAGATAATTTTTCCTGCAGGCATTTACGGAGTACGGGGGGGGAGGATGGAACGGGCATTTTCCGATAAATTCGTCGAAGGAGTGAAGACGCCGCCGATCGCCGTGCTCATCGGGTTCCGCCCGATCTCGTTCGGCAACGGCGAGGCGTTGTTCGAAATGAAGGCGGACCGGCGCCACCACAACCCGATGGGGACGGTTCACGGGGGGATCCTGTGCGACCTCGCCGACGCCGCCATGGGGTTCGCCTTCGCATCGACCCTGGGGCCCGGCGAGTCGTTCACCACGCTGGAGCTCAAGATCAACTACCTGCGCCCGGTGTTCGAGGGGAAGCTCTCGGCCCGGGCGAAGGTGGCGCACCGGGGGAAGTCGGTGGGGCTGGTCGAATGCGACGTCGTGAACCAGGAGGGGAAGCTGGTGGCGCGGGCGTCCTCCACCTGCACGGTGCTGCGGGGCGACGCCGCGAAGGGGAGATGAAGGTAAGCCCGGTGGGAAATGCGGGCTAAGGCCGTCCTCCTCCTCGTCTTCGCCGCCGCGATGGCCTTCGTCGAGGCGGCGGTCGTCATTTACCTGCGGGCCCTGATCGGGAGCGGCCCGCTCTTCCCGATGAAGGACCTCCCGCCCGCGGTCCTTGCGGTGGAAGTCGCCCGTGAGGCTGCCACCCTCGTGATGCTGCTGTCCGCGGCGTTCCTCGCCGTCCGCGGCGGTGCGCGGCGGCTCGGCGCGTTCCTCCTGCTGTTCGCCGCCTGGGACGTCTTCTACTACCTGTGGCTGTACGCGGCGACCGGCTGGCCCGCCGGCATCGCCGACTGGGACATCCTGTTCCTGATCCCGCTGCCCTGGGTGGGACCCGTCTGGTCCGTTCTCCTGATCTGCGCGGGGATGCTCGCCTTCGCGGTCCTTTTCCTCCGGGCGCCCGAGGACGCGCCCTTCGCCCCCGGCCTGCCGGGATGGGCGGCAGGCGTCGCCGGGGCCGCGGCGGTCATCGCGACGTACATCCTGGAATGGAAGAAGATCGGGTACGGGAAAGGGGTGCCTTCCGGGTTCTCCCTCCCCTTATTCGCCCTGGGGATCCTCCTTTTGGCGGCATCGGGGTGGATCACCTATCGGAAGACGCGGGGATCTCCCCCATAGTTCTCCCCGCGACGCATCCCCGCGGGATCCCGCTTCATCTATTTACCTGACGGATTATTATTCGAAAGGGGCAGAGATGTTGGACGGGTTGCCTGGGATGCTTGCCGCATACGGGGCCGCCGCGGTGTTTCTCGCGTCTTTCGTGGAAAACCTGGGAGTGCCGTTTCCCGCATTTCCCGTGCTGATGCTGGCCGGGGCGCTCTCGCAGGCCGGCGGCATTTCCGTCGGCGGGGCCGTGTTCGGGGCGGCGGCGGGAGCGGTGGCGGCCGATATCGCCTGGTATCGCCTGGGACAGTGGAAGGGACGTCGCGTTCTTTCCACCCTGTGCAAAATATCGCTCAACCCGGATGCCTGCGTGGAAGGGGCCGAGGAAAACTTTCGGCGACGCCGGACCGCGACGATCCTCCTCGCCAAGTTCCTCCCCGGGGTGAACACGATCGTGCCGCCCCTGGCGGGCGTCACGAAGATGCCGGTTTCCCGGTTCCTCCTTCTCGACATTGCGGGAGCGTTCGCATGGGCGGTCGCCGGAGTGGGGCTTGGCTGGGTATTCGGCGCCGCCATCCCCGGGCATGCCGGAGCGGTCCATAACGCTTTGGGATGGCTGGTCCTGGGGGGGATCGCCGCCTACGTGGCCTGGAGGGCGGCGTTCCGGTATTACCTGGTCCACAGGTATGCCGTCCCCCGGATCACGCCGGCGGAACTCCATGGGATGGTATCGAAAGGGGAGGATGTCCTGGTGCTCGACCTGCGTTCGGACGTCTCGTTCGAGGAATCGTCCGTGATGATCCCCGACGCCGTTCGGGTCCGCCCTGCAACGTTTCACCGGGTCGCCCACGAGCTGCCCCGTAACCGGGATCTCGTTTTCTACTGTACCTGACCTTACGAAGCCACCAGCGCCAGTCTGGCGCGGATCCTCATCAAGAAAGGCTATCACAACGTAAGGGCCCTGCACGGCGGGTTCGACGCCTGGATCCAGGAGGGCCTCCCCACCCGATCGATCGCCCTCGCGCTTCGGGACGATTCTCAATCCGCTTGACGGGGCACGGAGGGGAGACTATATTTTCTGTCTGCCGATTTTTATTCCCTGGTAGCTCAACCGGCAGAGCGGGTGGCTGTTAACCACTAGGTTGCAGGTTCGAGTCCTGCCCAGGGAGCCAGCAAAGTCCCGGAGAGCGCGCCTCGAGGCGCGCTCTCCGCTTTTATTTGATTCGCGTTGTTACGTCTTCGTAGACATGTTTTCGGTGACGGATGGCGAGGACGTAGACGATTTCCCCTTCGATCTTGAAGACGACGCGGTAATCTCCCACCCGGAGCTTCCAGTACCCCCCGAGATTCTTCCTCAACGGAAGGCCGTATTCATGGGGTGCGATCATCAGCCGGGTTTCGATCGCCCGTTTGATGCGCTCCCGCACCTTCGCGTTGATCGGGGGGAGGTCGTTGTTCCTGACGTCGGGGTGATACTTGACGGTAAACGCCACGCTATCCCCAGACGTCCTTGTGAGAGAGCGCCCGGGAACGCCTAAGCGTCCTTGCACGCGTTTCCGCAAGCCGTCCGAGAGTGACGTCTTCCCGAATCTCAATCGCTTCCTTGACGAGATCGCGCACCACCGTCGAAAGCGATACGCCTTCCTCTTCGGCGAGGTGACCGACCGCATCGAACAACGGTTTTTCGAGGACCACGTTGACCCTCGGATTTCTGGCAGGCATCGACATCTCCTCCTTTCGGGATGAGTGTATCACTTTGGGCGCACCTTTGGAAGCGTCCCGTTCCGGGAAACGGCATCGTGGCGGCCGTACCCCGAGGATGAGCGCGCGTATCTTGACGAATATCCTGTTTGTTTGCGACAGGTGGCTACAGGGACACGGACGCGGCCTTGCGCAGCAAGCTGACCACGTAGCGTTTGGGTGGTGCGCCAAAGAGTCGGGCGTACTCGCGGCTGAACTGCGACGGGCTTTCGTAGCCGACCTCGAACGCGGCGCTCGCCGCATCGAAGCCCTCGTTCAGCATCAACCGCCTCGCTTCGCTCAGCCGCAGCCACTTTTGGTACTGCAGCGGGCTCATTGCGGTGAGCTCGCGGAAGTGGTGGTGCAGGCTCGACGTGCTCATGTGAACGCGTTCCGCCAGCTCCTCGACGCGCAACGGCGAGGCGTAGTTCGCCTTCAGCCACTCGATGGCCCGGGCGACGAAGTGGCTCTGGCTGCCGACCGACGCGAGCTGGCGCAAACGTCCCGCCTGATCGCTCGTCAGCAGCCGGTAGTGGATCTCGCGCCGCACCAGCGGCGCCAGCACCTCGATCGCATCCGGTTCGTCGAGAAGGTCCGTGAGCCGCTTGAACGACTCCAGCAGCGTTGGCGTGACCGTGCCGAGCGCCATCCCCCTGGCGACCGAGCGATCCTTCGGCGGCGGCAAGTGGGCCTGCGCGACCAGCTCGGCCAACATGCGCAGATCGAGCTTCAGGACCAGCCCCAGACAAGGCCGATCCGGACTTGCCCTGACGACCTCGGAGCTTGCGGGGATATCGAGCGACGCGATCAGGAAGCGCTCGCTGTCGTAAGCGTAGGCGTCGTCTCCCACCAGCATCCGCTTTGCCCCCTGGACGACGAGGACGACGCTGGGCTCGACCCGGCAGATGCCCGGTGGCGTCGGTGCCTCGCGGCGGAAGAACGCGAGATCCGGGATCGGCGTAGACCGATCCTCCGTGCCCGCGGTCCAGTGACCGATCGTACGCGCCAGCGTCGCGCGAATCATGTCTGGGGGCAACCCTGTGTTGTCGTATTTCATCCCGTTCGCTTTACCTTGCCTCGGAGAATAAGGCTACCGCAGACGCTTTTTAATGTCAAGATCCTGCGGACAATGGAGTATTAGGCAAGAATGACGGAGGATCGTTCTACCCCCTCCATCTGCCGCGTGGCTAAGATTGTCGTATGCCGACCCCGAACATCGAAGCGAACCGTGAATAGAGTATCCCGGAGGTTATGCAAATGAAGATGGAGAACCTGATGTCGCGCAAGGCATTCATTCGAAGCGCGGTCATTGCCTGCGCAGTAACGCTGGTGATTTGTCAGCCCGATATGGTTCGAGCAACTCCGCCTGCGAACAAGGAGAACGCCATGCAACTGAGCCAGGGGTGGGACAAGACCTTCCCCAGGAGCGAGAAGGTGGATCATCAAAAAGTGACATTCAAGAACCGCTACGGCATTACCCTGGCGGGCGATCTGTACCTGCCGAAGAACCGCGCCGGTCAGCGGCTGGCAGCGCTCGCAGTCGGCGGACCGTTCGGCGCGGTGAAAGAACAATCATCCGGCCTTTATGCGCAAACCATGGCAGAGCGTGGATACGTCACCTTCGCGTTCGATCCGTCGTACACGGGAGAGAGCGGCGGCGAGCCCCGCAACGTGCCTTCGCCGGACATCAACACCGAAGACTTCAGCGCGGCCGTCGATTTTCTCGGCCTGCACCCTTCGGTCGATCGCGACCGCATCGGCATCATCGGGATTTGCGGCTTCGGCGGCATGGGGCTGAATGCCGCGGCGGTCGACAAGCGCATCAAGGCCGTCGTCACCACGAGCATGTACGACATGTCGCGAGTGATGGCAAAAGGTTATTACGATACCCGTACCAGAGAACAGCGCGCGCAGATGCTGGAACAGATGAGCCGGCAGCGCTGGGCTGACGCCGAAAAGGGTTCCCCCGTCCCGGGCCCGCGGATCCTGCCCGAGACGCTGGAAGGCATCACCGATCCCGTCATTCGAATGTATTTCGACTACTATCGCACGCCTCGCGGCTTCCACAGGCGCTCGCCGAACTCCAGCGGCGCCTGGACGGCCACCGGCCCGATTTCGTTCATGAACTTTCCGCTCTTGACGTACATCGATGAGATCTCACCGCGTCCGATCCTGCTGATCGCGGGAGAGAATGCCCACTCTCGATACTTCAGCGAAGACGCCCACAAGGCCGCAGCGCAGCCGAAGGAACTGATGATCATCAAGAACGCCGATCACGTCGACCTGTACGACCACGTGGACAAGATCCCCTTCGACACGATCACGGGGTTCTTTGGCAAGAACTTGAAATGATGGGTGCCGCTTTCGAACATCCCGTCAGGCCCGAGGGCGACATCAATGGTTTGTTTGCGGTAAGGGGCCGAAAGGGGCCTATTTTGGCCAACTTGAGCGAGATGGACGATCCGGAACCAGACCTCCGGTTCGACCTGCCCCGGCCGGGTTCGCATACTGGCACATTTGGGGAGCCAGGACATCTCAGGGCCGCATGCGATCGTTCGTGTGCGGCCCTTTCTCGTTGCAACGCCGATCTTGAATTCCGAGCCGGATCGGTTGGAATTTCAGCGTGCGTGTCCGACCTGAAGCCAGGCATTCTCGTCGAGAATCGATAATGAAGAAATCCCAAATCGGTTAACACTGGAGGAGTTCATCATGGGTACCCCGGTCCGTTACACCCGGCTATCCAAGGACGACGCCGCATTGCTGTTGGTGGACCATCAGGCGGGCCTGATCTCCCTGGTCCAGGACTTCTCGCCAAGCGAGTTCAAGAACAACGTGCTGGCCGTCGCCGCATGCGGAAAATACTTCAAGCTGCCGACCATCCTGACTACCAGCTTCGAGAATGGCCCGAACGGGCCGCTGGTACCGGAATTGAAAGAAATGTTCCCGGACGCGCCCTGCATCGCTCGCCCGGGCAACATCAACGCCTGGGACAACGAGGGTTTCGTCAAGACGGCAGAGGCGATCAAGCGGGGAGAACAGGTGAGGAAAGAAAGGGGGGTCCTCCGACCGGGTATATTGGGAAAAACGAGCGGGAAGGGCGGTATGTCCCGCCCTCCCCGGTTTTTCCCCTCGGGAGCGCCTGAAGCCTTACGGGATCGCAACGTAAGTCGCGGTAGGCCCCTCCAGCCAGCACCTGTCCCCGCCGCCCATGCCGTCGTTCATGATGGAGAACTGGTTGGTGAAGTCGAACACGAACTGCCCCTTGGTTTCCGCTCCGGCAGCGACCGTGATGGAGTTGGTCAGCTGCGCGACCTGGTGCGGGTTGATCTGCGGATTCGCCGTGAGGACGGCGTTGTTGTCCATCGTGATGAAGATATATTGCGTCTGCGAAACGGGCGTGTAGTAAGACCCCTCGCCGGTCTGGGTCGTATTGTCGAGATTCCAGTAAACCTCCGCGGGAGTTTCGGTTTTGAACCCGTCGTTATAGTACGTGGTGCCGGCCACGCAAACTCCGCCGGTGCTGATCTGCGCCGCATTGTCCGGCACAAATGTCGTGACATCGGCCATCTTGATGATCATGCACCGGTAGCTGCCCGGCTCGACGGCGTTGCTGAACAGGGTCGGGCTGTCCATGATCTCCTGGTAATCGGACGACACATCCTTGTCCTGGACCAGGACCGGAGCCGAGCAGTTGTCGTACGGGCTCAGGTAAATCGCGTGCATCTTGACCTGAACCGAGGTCGGCGTGCCGTTATAGACACCGGGTCCCAAGGGGCGAACGGCCGCCTGGGTACGAACCGGGGCCTGAAAGGCGCTTGCCGCCGTCGGCGATCCCTTGATGGTCAGCGTGCCGGTATTCGTTCCTTGTGGAGTCGCGGGGCTGTCTCCGCCGCCGCAACGTACGAACGTTGCAGCGAGGGCACAGGCCAGCAGGACGGTTACCAATCGCTTCATGCCGATAGCTCCTTTCGGTTATGAATATTGGAAGATAGATCGGCAGGATCGAAAGAAATGTTTAGCGCCCTTTTGACATGTTTTCGATGCCGATGCCGCACTCCCGCCCGATGCCGTCGATCGGGCCGCGGTGTCGCCGGACCTCCTGGTCCGGTCGCTTCTGGCCTTGGGATCCTCGGAAAAGGATCTGGCGAAAGTGATCGCAGCCGCCGGTGGAGCAAGGTCGTGACGCACAGCGACCGGCAGCGCATGTGGAAGACCGCTTCCTATCTGGTTTCACCGGGTTGATAGCCCGTTCCCGCAGTCGCGATCGGGATTTTCCTCCCGGGCTTTTCCAGGAAATGCTTGATTATCGGGACCACCCTCTCCTGTTCCGAAAACAGGACGTAGTGGCCGGCATCCGGGATCACGGCCAGCTCGGCGTTGGGGATGCGCTTGAAGGTCTCGACGGCGTGCTCGAGGCGGACGAAATCGTGATCTCCGAGAACGATGAGAACCGGTGCCCGGGCCGAATTCAACTCCAGGACCACCGTTGCGGCCTTTCCGGGCGACGTGAACGATCCGGAAACAGACCTCCGGCTCTGCCTGTGTCGGGCGGGTTCGCATACCGGCACCTCCGGGGAGCCATAATATTTGCAGGCCCCGAGGAATATCTCGGGGCTTTTTCGTTAAGAGGGAATCACGGCGCTGGTGACTGAAAAGCGGCTCGCGGCTACCGGGCGATGTACCCGCCGTCCACGAGGAGCGCGTGGCCGGTCACGAAGGAGGCCCCGTCCGAGCAGCGCCATAGCACGCTCTCCGCGACCTCTTTCGGCGTGACGCGCATTGCCGATCCGTGATTGAAACGGAATCCGCGGGAGGGCAATCTTACGAGGACACGACCCCGGAAAGGTGGGCAGTATGACAATGCCCATGCCTGCCGTCTTCTTCGGACACGGCAATCCGATGAACGCGGTGCTGGACAACGCCTATTCGCGCGGGTGGGCAGCGATCGGCAAGGCGATTCCGCGGCCGGTTGCCGTCCTATCCGTCTCCGCCCACTGGTACATCCCCGGAACCTTCGTGACGGCGATGCCCGCTCCGCAAACGATCCACGATTTCGGCGGTTTCCCGCAGGAACTGTACCGGATCGAATACCCTGCACCCGGCGATCCGGCCCTTGCGGACCGTGTCCGGGACATGCTGGCGCCGATGTCCGTCGAACCCGATGGGAGGTGGGGGCTCGACCACGGGACGTGGACGGTACTTCGTCACGTATTTCCCCGGGCCGACATCCCGGTGGTGCAGCTAAGCATCGACAAGCGGCAGCCGGCGGAATACCACTATGAAGTCGGCAAACGGCTTGCTCCTCTCCGGGATGAAGGCGTGCTGATCGTCGGTAGCGGCAACCTCGTGCACAACCTGCACGCCTACGCGTGGGGACGGCATGGAGCGGAACCGTTCGACTGGGCCGTGCGGTTCGAAAACCAGGCCCGCGATCTGCTGCTTTCCGCCAACGACGGTCCGCTGATCGCCTACGAGACGCTCGGGCGCGACGCGGATCTTTCCATTCCCACCCCGGATCACTATCTTCCTCTGCTTTACGTGATCGCACTGCGGCGGGAAGGAGACCCGGTTCGCTTTCCGGTCGAGGGTGTCGACGGCGGTTCAGTGTCGATGCTTGCCGTCACGGTAGGGTGACATCCGTGCGCCGTCTAAGCGGCTGGTCCGGTTCGAGAACTCGGCGCACAACGTGCCGTTCAAGGACCCCGGGCTGTCCGATGAGAGGGTCGAAAGCCCCCTGCAACCCCGGGCGGGAGCGCTAGAACGGCTGCCCGACGAACATCTGCGTGGCCCAGCCTTCCGGCCCGGCCGCCATGTCGACGCGGACGACGACGTTGTTCACGAGCGACCGCACGCCGATGCCGCCGTCGGCCTTCATCCCTTTGTGCAGCGTCTCCACGGTCCAGTTGGGGGCGACACGGCCGAGCTCCCCGAACCCGACGATCTCGAACCAGTCGACCTGAAGTCTTCCGTTCAAGGTGACGTTCTTGAGGGGGTTCCAGTCGAGGATGTACCGGTATTCCAGGGTGTAGAGGATCCCCGCCTTGTCGTTGAACCGGGCGGCCGGATAGGCTCTTAACCGTTCCAATCCTCCCAGCGTCGCGCCCTTGTACGGCGGCGGCCGGTGGAACGTCGGCGTCCCGTCGATGACCGACGATGCGTCCCACGTAAGGCAGTTCACGGTCCACAGGTCGAAAGCGATCACCCGCTGCCGCGCGCGGTCGCTCGGGCCCAGGGGAAAATATTGGCCGTATTCGCCGCCTGCGACGGTATAGGGCGCCGTGCTGTCGAGGGCTCCCCAGTCCCTCGTGACCCAGCCCCTGAGCATGCTCCCCTGCGTCGGGTTGGCGCGGAAATCGGTGCGGTCGTACCGGAGGCCGGCTTCTATCCCTGCGGTCTTCGTGCTGGCTCCGCCGTCCTCCAGCGTTTGTTTGCGCATGAACGGCGTCACCTCGATCCAGCTTCTCCCGCTGACCAAGGGATTCCACGAGCCGCTTCCCGGTTCGTCCGAGACGGGCAGGCCGCGTTCGAGCCGGATTCTCGGCAGGATCGATTCCTTCCCCTGGCCGATCGGGAGGAGGAACTTCGTGTACAGGTTGACCCATTTGTCGTCGCCGTCGGACGTCTTGAAGTTGTTCTTGTCGGACTCGTTGCTGCCGGCCCTCTCCCCCGGGAATCCGGGATTGTCCGTCCCGGTATAGGTGTGGATGTCCCGTAATTTCCCGAACTCGAAATCGGGCTCGAAAAGGAGCCGTCGGACGACGGGGACCTGAAGGTTCCCCAGCTTGACGTAGACGAGGAAGCTGCTCGAACTGACGAGGGAGGCGACGACGAGTCCGGCCCGTGGCTGGATGTATCCGTCCGCAATGACGCCGACGCCCAGCCCCGGGCCGATCGTCTCATTGTAGAAGGGAAAGGGGAGAATGAGGAGGCGGCGGTGCCGTTGCCCGCCTTCCGCCTTGGCCTCCGCCTGTCCCACCTCCTCCGGCGCGGCCTCGACCTTCGCCATTTCGGACGTGGCGGCCTCCGGCGGGGCGGCGCCCGATTCTGCGCTCTCCCCGGTCCATCCCGAGACCGGGACCGCAATGAAAAGAAGAACCAGGAGGCATCGCCTGAAGATCCATGACGGCACACGCATCGCGCTCCCTCGATTCTTTTCCGGAAGGGTTGAATGCGCCTGGAGCGAAGATATGCCGCCCCGGAAGTCCTACGGTTTTTCTACGGAGATCGCTACCGCCTCGGTGAAGCGCGTCACGACATGGTCGCCCACTTTGACCTGGTCCAGCTTGACCTGGTCGCCCACATTGAAGGTCCTCACGTTCCCCTTGGGTCCCTTGACCGTTACCGTCCGTTTCGCAAGGTCGACCGCCTCGACGGTTGTCGTCGCCTCCACCACTTTGGTCACCCGGCCTCTGGGCTTCTCGCCGAGGGGGGCCCGCTGCACATCCGTGGCCTCCGCTATCGACGGCTCATTCGCCGCGGATGTCACGGCAATCGCCAGCGCCCGGTAATACTTCATCGTGACCTTGTCCCCGACTTTTACCTGGTCGAGGTTCCGGGCCTCCGGTCCGACCTTGACCGTTTCCAGACTGCCGTCGATGCCCTTCAGGGTCACTTCCCGGGTTGAAAGGTCGATCTTTTCGACGGTGGCCGTTACCACCACCAGCTGGGAGGCTTCGCCGCCGGGCTTCTCTTCCGCCACCGCGACAGCCGCCGAAAAAACGAAGAACGCCGCCGCCAACGATACCAGCACGCGCCGAATCATGCTGTTCCTCCTTTTTTTGCCGTATTGGTCGATCCTCGCTGCCTCGCTGTCGAATTAGCGTTAGGTGCATGTTATACACGATGATGAAATAATAATCGAATGGTTTACTCGGTTTCAGAGGAAGCGCTTATTGTTGTGGTTGTTAAGGTTGCACATCGTCGTGAAGTTTATCGGTGACGGCACCTGGCTGCCGGCGGAAACCGGCGGCTCGCTTCCTTCTCGCTGCGCGCCTGCGGTTTCGCCGGAGCGTTATGCCTCGCATCCAGGTTCCCGTTCGGTGACTGGTGACGGATGGAAAATCGACACATCGGTTTGAAGGGGTTGGGCTGGAACGGTTGGTTCGAGAAGAGGGCCGATTGCAGGCCGGGGGATGCTGTCGCCCGGGTTGCCGCCGTCGATCGCGGCCAGTGGGTACTCATGGATCCAACGGGAACGTTCCGCGCGAAACTGGCCGGCAGCTACCTGTATCGCCACCACCTGTCTCAGGAACTCCCCTGTGTGGGCGACTGGGTGTGCGTGGAAAAACACCCGAATGACGATATCGGGCTGATCCGCTCGCTTTTCGAACGAAAGACCACGCTGCGCCGAAAATCGGCGGGGGACGCCGTTGACGACCAGATTATCGCTGCGAACTTGGATTATGTGATCATCGTGCAGTCTTGCCATTATGATTTCAATCTGAAACGTCTGGAGCGCTATCTCGTCATGACAAGGGATGGCGGGGCAGAACCGTACGTCCTGCTTACCAAGACGGACCTGGTAGATCCAGCCGTTCTGGATGCCCAACTGGAAGAAATCCATGCCGCAGGCGTTACGGCCCCGGTTCTGACCGTAAGCAACGTCACGCGAGACGGCGTTGATGAGCTGACGCAGAGGCTGCTGCCCGAAAAGACATATTGCTTTGTCGGATCGTCGGGAGTGGGCAAGAGTACGCTCATCAACCATCTGATCGGCCGAGAAATGCTGGAAACAAGCTGGGTAAGCGGGACAGGCGAGGGGAGGCATACGACCGTTCGCCGCGAGTTGATTCTCCTCCGATGCGGCGCACTGGTCATCGATAATCCGGGGATGCGTGAGTTCGGCATTCCAGGTGCGGAAAGCGGAATAGGAGGCAGTTTCTCCGACATCATCGCCCTTGGCTCAAGTTGCCGTTACAGGAACTGCTCTCATATAAGCGAACCTGGCTGTGCCGTACTCGAGGCCGTTGATTCGGGCGCAATTGTCCGGGATCACTATGAGAATTACCTAAAGCTCAGGGAAGAGTCCGCGTTCTACCAAATGTCCCATGCCGAGAGGAGAAAGAAGGATCGCGACTTTGGGAGATACATCAAGTCTGTAAAGAAGGACCTGGAAAAGGATTAGGGTGGCAGCGGCTGCTCATTTCCCCGGAATCCGGCCGATGGTGGATAATGGGTACGTCACCGGGAGAAAGGGAAACCATGACCGTCCTGACGCCGACCGGCGCTTCCATCAACGTCCTCGTCGTCGACGACGAGAGCAACATCCGGAAGACCCTCGCCATATGCCTGGAAGCCGACGGCCACCACGTAACCGCCGTCAGCAACTTCCAGGATGCGGTCGCAGAGGCGTCCCGCAGGACGTTTCACATGGCGTTCGTCGACCTTCGCCTGGGTCTGGAGACCGGCCTGGACCTGATCCCCGCGCTTCTCTCGGGAAGCCCCTGGATGAAGATTGTCGTCATCACCGCATATGCTTCGATCGATACGGCCGTCGAAGCCATGCGCCGCGGGGCGACCGACTATATCCCGAAGCCGTTCACGCCGGCTCAAATCCGGCTCGCCGTGCGGAAAGTGGAGGAAGTGCGGACCCTGGAGCAGAAGGTGGCGGCTCTCCGGGAGGACCTGGAAAGAACGACCCCCGAGGTCCTTTTTTCGAGCGACAGCCCCGCGATGCAGCGCGCCATGGAAATGGCGCGGCAGGTTGCGCCTACCGATGCCCCGGTGCTCCTTCGCGGCGAGAGCGGGACCGGGAAAACCGTATTGGCCCGTGCCCTCCACGGCTGGAGCAGGCGTTCCGGGAAACCGTTCAGCGTGGTGTCATGCCCGTCTCTGCCGGCGGAACTTCTGGAAAGCGAGCTGTTCGGCCATGCAAAGGGGGCCTTCACCGGGGCCGTCCGTGACAACCCCGGGAGGATCGCGTCCTGTGAGGGAGGGACTCTCTTCCTCGACGAGATCGGAGATCTCTCCCTTTCCTTGCAGCCCAAACTGTTGCGGTTCCTGCAGGACCGGGAATACGAGCGGCTCGGCGATCCGTCGACGCGCAAGGCCGATGTTCGCATCATGACGGCCACCAACCGGGACCTGGAAGAAGAGGTCAAGACGGGGCGGTTCCGGGAGGATCTTCTTTATCGCCTGAACGTCATCCAGATCGAGATCCCGCCGTTGCGTGGGCGCACCGAAGATATCTCCCCCGTCGCGGAACGCCTGCTGGCGTTCTATGGGCGCCTCCATCACCGTCGGTTTCTCGGGTTCAGCGACGAGGCGCATGCGGCGCTCCGGGCATACCCATGGCCGGGAAACCTCCGGGAGCTGCGTAACGTCGTCGAACGCGCATCCATCCTCTGCCCCTCGGACCTTGTGGGTATCGATTACCTTCCTTCGACCGTGGTCACCAGGGATTTCCCACCGAAAATCGGAGACCGGATTCCCCTTGATCGGGTCGAGGAAGAGCATATCCGGCGCGTTCTGGCTTCCTCGAAATCGCTGCAGGAAGCAGCGGACATACTGGGTATCGATCAGGCGACGCTTTGGCGCCGCAGGAAACAGTACGGCATGTAACGCACCTCTACCTGACATTGCATTCTGCAATGGCCATACCAGGATTTTCCTTGCAATAAGCAACGCGCCGGCGAGCGGTCCGGACGTAAATATCCAGCGTTTACAGATAGTTGATTGCAATCCGCCCAGGGCATGGCCCTTGCTTTTCCGATGTACGGAAGACGGTGAGACCAACGATGGGCGCGAAAAACGAGGGAAATCTCCTGACGCCGATCGTCGTGTGGATGGCGATAATCAGCAGTCGGGGAGGGAGATCTTGAGTCTTCGACAGAAGTTGTCCCTTGGATTCGGCGGGCTGGTAGTCATCATCGCCGCGATCGGGATCCACAGCATCTCGAGGATCACGGCGCTCGGCGAATCGATCGACGTCATTCTCCGGGAGAATTACCGGAGCGTGGTCGCCTGCCAGGAGATGAAGGAGTCCCTCGAGCGGATGGACAGCGGAGCGGTCTTCGTGCTCCTGGGCGCCGAGCAGAAGGGGAACGACCAGATCGTGCAGAACGAAGCGCGTTTCGAGAAGGCCCTCCGGATCGAGCTGGGCAACATCACCCTGCCGGGGGAAGGGGCAAAGGCCGCCCTTTTGAAGGAGCTCTTCCAGCAATACCGGTCGGACATCCGGGTGATGGGGGACCCCGCCTACGGGCGCGAAGCACGGCGGAAAGCCTATTTCAACGGGATCCAGCCGCTGTTCCAGCGAATCCAGGACACGGCGGACGACATTCTCCGGATGAATCAGCAGAGCATGGTGGAAATGGATGCACGGGCGCGCCTCCAGGCGATGTCGGTGCGGCGGCAGATGTACATGATGCTGCTCGCCGCAACGCTCGTCGCCGCGGGGTTCCTGTTCCTCACGGGGAAATGGATCCTGAACCCGATCACCCGGTTGATACAATCCTCCAGGGAGATCCAGAAAGGGAACCTGGACCTCGTCGTGCCGAGCGCCTCCCGCGACGAGATCGGCCAGCTCACCGAGGCGTTCAACGAGATGGCCGCCGGCCTGCGGGAATTCCGTCGCACCGACCAGGCCAGGCTCCTTCGCATCCAGCGGTCCACCCAGCAGGCGTTCGACAGCCTGCCCGACGCGATCGCGGTGATCAACCCCGAGGGTGAGGTGGAAGTGGCGACCGAGGCGGCGAAAGAGGCGTTCGGTCTGAAATCGAACGTAAGGGTCCGGGACCTGCCGTACCCGTGGATGGACAGCCTTTGCGAAGAGTCTCTCGCGAGCGGCCGCATCGCGGAGCGTAAAGGAGCGCAGGCCGTCCTGCAGCGGTTTGTCGGGAACGAGGAGAGGTTTTACCGCCCCAGGGCCGTGCCGATCCTGGATTCGGGGAGGGTGCCCGCGGGGGTCGTCCTGGTTCTTCAGGACATCACCCAACAGCGCCGGCAGGACGAATTGAAGAGCGGGGTGATTTCCACGGTCTCCCACCAGCTGAAAACGCCGCTTACCTCCATCCGCATGGCGATCCATCTGCTGCTGGAGGAGAAGGTCGGGGATCTGTCGTCCCGGCAGTCGGACCTTCTCGTGGCGGCCCGCGAGGACGCCGACCGGCTGCACACGATCGTGGAGGAGCTCCTGGATATCGGGCGGATCGAATCCGGAAAGGCCCGCATGGATCTTCAGCCCCTCCCGCCGCAACGGATGGTCCTGGAGGGGTTGGGTCCGTACCGCAGCGCGGCCCGCGACCAAGGGGTGTCTCTCTCCGTGGACGCGCCCGAGGATCTGCCGATGGTATGGGCCGACCCGACACGGATCGCCCACGTGTTCGCCAACCTCCTGTCGAACGCGCTGAAATACACGCAGCCGGGAGGCAGGATCTCCCTGTCCGCCAGGCCGGAAGGAAGGATGGTCCGGTTTCAGGTTTCCGATACCGGGATCGGGATTCCCGGCAAGTATCTCCCCCACATCTACGAGCAGTTTTTCCGGGTTCCCGACCAGGGGCCGGGGACGGGGGCCGGACTGGGGCTGGCCATCGTGAAGGAGATCGTGGAAGCCCACGGGGGAACCGTCGGGGTGGAAAGCCGCGAAGGGGCGGGGAGCGCCTTCACCTTTTCCCTCCGGAGAACGGACACCCCGTCCATGGAGGCAAAACCCTCATGATCGACGCCATCTACGTGATCGTGCTCGTTGCGACGTTCGGCTTGTGTTACCTGTTTTCCCTATCGCTGGAAAGGATCTGAATCCATGATGGACATCCTTGTCGGCATCGTAGGCGTTCTGTTGATCGCGTATCTTTTCGTCTCGGTCATCAAACCCGAGAAATTCTAGGAAAGCGGGAATCCCATGGATCGTTTCGGCTGGATGCAACTCGGGGTTTTCCTGGGGATCCTCCTTCTCCTTACCAAGCCGGTGGGCCTCTATCTTTACCGGGTCCTCGACGCGGAGGGAAAGACGTTCCTCGACAAGGGCCTCAAGCCCGTCGAACGATTCTTTTACAGGCTCCTGGCGGTAGACCCGAAGGCGGAGCAGGACTGGAAGCGGTACACGCTCTCCCTGCTGGCGTTCAGCCTGGTCGGGGTGGTTTTCACCTATACCGTCCTGCGGCTGCAGCACCTGCTGCCGCTCAACCCGCAGCGGCTCGGGCCCGTAAGCGGGCACCTGGCATTCAATACGGCGGTAAGCTTCGCCACGAACACGAACTGGCAAAGCTACGGCGGAGAGTCTACCTTGTCGTATTTCTCCCAGATGGTCGGGCTCGCCTTCCACAACTTCGCCTCCGCCGCCGCCGGCATCGCGGTCGCGGCTGCGCTCGTGCGCGGGGTTGCGCGGCAAACCGCCAAAACGATCGGCAACTTCTGGGTGGACCTGGTCCGGATCCACCTTTACCTGCTGCTGCCCATCTGCCTCATCTACGCGGTCTTCCTCGTCTCCCAGGGGATGATCCAGAACTTCAAGCCGTACGAGACCGCCCGGCTCGTCGAGCCGATGAGCGTGGAAGTTCCCACGGTGGATGCGCAGGGGCAGCCGGTCAAGGACGGCAAGGGAAATCCCGTCACGGAAAGACAGGTTGTCGATACCCAGACCATCGTCCAGGGCCCGATGGCCTCGCAGGTCGCGATCAAGATGCTGGGGACCAACGGGGGCGGGTACGTGAACGCCAATGCCTCGCATCCTTACGAGAACCCGTCGCCGTTGTCCAACTTTTTCCAGATCCTCTCGATCTTCCTGATCCCCAGCGGTCTCACCTATTACCTGGGCCGGATGACGAGGAACCAGCGGCACGGCTGGGCGGTGTGGGGGGCGATGGCCGTCCTGTTCCTGGCGGGGATGCTTCTGTGCTGGTGGGCGGAAAGCGCCGGCAACCCGCGGCTGCACGCGCTGGGGGTCGATCCCGCCTACGGGAACATGGAGGGAAAAGAGGTCCGGTTCGGGATATTCAATTCCGCCCTGTTCGCCACCGTGACAACGGATGCCTCCTGCGGCGCGGTGAATTCGATGCACGACTCGTTCACGCCCCTGGGGGGCATGGTTCCCCTGATCAACATCCAGCTGGGGGAGGTGGTCTTCGGCGGCGTCGGCGCGGGACTGTACGGGATGCTCGTCTTCGTGGTCCTGACCGTGTTCCTGGCGGGGCTGATGGTGGGGCGAACGCCGGAATACCTCGGGAAGAAGATCGAGTCGTACGACGTGAAGGTCAGCGCGCTCGCCGTGCTCCTGCTCATCTTCGACATCATGTGCTTCACGGCGTGGGCGGTGGTAAGCCGGTGGGGGCTCGCGGGCCTGAACAACGCGGGGCCGCACGGGTTCAGCGAGATCCTGTACGCGTTCTCCTCGGGGGCGGGCAACAACGGAAGCGCCTTCGCGGGGCTCGCCGCCGGCTCGGCCTGGTACGATACGACGCTGGGGCTGGCCATGCTGATCGGGCGGTTCTTCTTCATCGTCCCCGTCCTTGCGCTTGCAGGGAACCTGGCGAAAAAGAAGATCGTTCCGGAAAGCGGCGGGAGCTTCCCGGTTTCGGGAATGACGTTTTCCCTCTTGCTGGTGGGCACGGTCCTGATCGTCGGCCTGCTGTCGTTCTTCCCCGCTCTTTCCCTGGGCCCCGTCGTCGAGCATTTCCTCATGGTCCATTCCAACGTCGTCTTCTAGAGAGGAAGCGTATCCATGGCCGCGAAACAGCATTCCCTGTTCGATAAAGAGATCCTCCGGCAGGCCGTCCTTGCGTCGTTCCGGAAGCTCTCCCCGAGGACGCTGATGAAGAATCCCGTCATGTTCGTCACCGAAGTGGGCGCGTGCGTCACGACGCTCGGGCTCTTCTTCCGTCCGGCGGGAGAACCGCTGGGGTTCGGCTTCCAGGTGGCGGCCTGGCTGTGGTTCACCGTGCTGTTCGCCAACTTCGCCGAAGCGATGGCCGAGGGGCGGGGGAAGGCCCAGGCCGACGCGCTCCGCAGGACGCGCACCCAGACGATGGCGAACCGGGTCCGGAAGGACGGCGCGACGGAGAGCGTGCCCGCCGAGCAGCTCCGGAAGGAGGACGTCGTGATCGTCACCGCCGGGGAGCTCATCCCCGGCGACGGAGAGGTGATCGAGGGGGTCGCCTCGGTGGACGAGTCGGCCATCACGGGGGAGTCCGCGCCGGTGATCCGCGAGGCGGGCGGCGACCGCAGCGCGGTCACGGGGGGCACCCGCGTCCTGTCCGACCGGATCAAGGTCGTGATCACCGCCGATCCCGGGGAGAGCTTCCTGGACCGCATGATCCGCCTGGTGGAAGGCGCCCAGCGCCAGAAGACGCCGAACGAGATCGCCCTGACCATCCTGCTCTCGGCGCTGACGATCATCTTCCTGGTCGTCGTCATGACCCTGAAGTTCTTCGGGATCTATTCGGGCGTGCCCCTCTCCGTCACCGTTCTGACGGCGCTGCTCGTCTGCCTCATCCCCACGACCATCGGGGGGCTTCTCTCCGCCATCGGGATCGCCGGGATCGACCGGCTGGTCCAGAAAAACGTCCTCGCCATGAGCGGCCGCGCGGTGGAGGCGGCGGGGGACGTCAACGTCCTGCTCCTCGACAAGACCGGGACGATCACGCTGGGCGACCGGCAGGCGACGGAGTTCCTCCCGGCGGAAGGGGTGGCGGTCGAGGAACTGGCCGACGCCGCGCAGCTCGCCTCGCTGGCCGACGAGACGCCGGAAGGCCGGAGCATCGTCGTGCTGGCGAAGCGATACGGGTTGCGCGGGCGCAACCTCTCGGAGATGCCCCTCGCCCGTTTCCTTCCGTTTTCGGCGCAGACCCGGATGAGCGGCGTCGACCTCGACGGCAGGAAGATCCGAAAGGGAGCCGCCGACGCCGTCAAGAACTTCGTCGGGGGCCGTTTCCCCCAGGAGATCGAAGATGCGGTGATTCGCGTATCCTTCCAGGGAGGAACCCCGCTTGTCGTGGCGGAAGGCCGGCGGGTCCTGGGGGTGGTCCATCTGAAGGACATCGTCAAGGGGGGATTGAGCGACCGGTTCGAGCGGTTCCGGGCCATGGGGATCCGGACCGTCATGATCACCGGCGACAACCCGCTCACCGCCGCCGCGATCGCCCGCGAGGCGGGCGTGGACGACTTCCTGGCGGAGGCCAAGCCCGAGGACAAGCTGGCGCTCATCCGGAAGGAGCAGGCGGCCGGCCACCTGGTGGCCATGACCGGCGACGGCACCAACGACGCCCCCGCCCTGGCCCAGGCCGACGTGGGCGTGGCGATGAACACGGGCACCCAGGCCGCCAAGGAGGCGGG
>PQAK01000038.1:24185-29820 GCA_003105225.1 Deltaproteobacteria bacterium
TCGCCAACGACGTCGCCAAGTATTTCGCCATCCTCCCGGCCATGCTGGTCGGGGTGTTCCCGGTGATCGCGCCGCTGAACATCATGCGGCTCGCGTCGCCGCAGAGCGCGATCTTGAGCGCGGTCATCTTCAACGCGCTCATCATCATCGCCCTCATCCCCCTGGCCTTGCGGGGGGTCCGTTTCCGGCCGCTGGGCGCCGCGGCGCTGCTGCGGCGCAACCTCCTGATCTACGGTCTGGGAGGGGTGCTGCTTCCCTTCCCCGGGATCAAGCTCATCGATCTTGCCGTGAACGTGCTCCATCTCGCGTAAGGAAGGAGCCGCCATGAACATCCTGATCGCGGAACTTCGCGCATCTCTCGGGATCACGCTGCTGCTGGTCGTCCTTTGCTGCGGGATCTACCCCGTGGTTGTCTGGGCGGTCGCCCAAGGCGTGTTCCCCCACAAGGCAAACGGTTCCCTGGTCCGCGTGGACGGGAGGGTTGCAGGGTCATCGCTCCTCGCGCAGGGATTCACCGGGGCCGCCTATTTCCATCCCCGTCCTTCCGCGGCGGGGCGGGGATACGACGCCGCCAATTCCTCGGGCACGAACCTGGGGCCGACGTCGAAACTGCTGATCGAGGACGTGAAGCGGCGAACGGCCGACTATCGGGCGGAAAACGGACTGCCGGCGGATGCGCAGGTGCCCGCAGATGCGGTGACCTCTTCGGCGAGCGGCCTGGATCCCCACATCGGCGTCGAAAACGCGAGGATCCAGGCGGGGCGGGTGGCGAAGGCCCGCGGCATGTCCCGTGAGGAGGTCCTTCGCAGGATCGCCGTGCACACCGAAGCGCGCAGCCTTATGATACTGGGAGAGCCACGGGTGAACGTGCTGATGCTCAACCTGGACCTGGACGGGAAGCGGTAAACGGCGTTGCTGGAAGAACGGGCCGAATCCTTCCTCCGCATGATCCGCCGCGCCGAGCGCGGCCGCCTCAAGGTGTACCTCGGGTACTGCCCCGGCGTCGGGAAGACGTACCAGATGCTGCAGGAGGGGCACCGGCTCAGGGAGGAAGGGATCGACGTGGTCGTCGGGTACCTGGAGACCCACGGCAGGGCCGAAACCGCGAAGCTGGCCTGCGGGCTGGAGGCGATTCCCCGCCGCCGCGTGGAATACCGGGGCGTTCCCCTGGAGGAGATGGACGTGGACGCCGTCCTGGCCCGGAAGCCCCAGGTCGCCCTCATCGACGAGCTCGCCCACACCAACGTCCCGGGAAGCCGGAACCCGAAGCGGTACCAGGACGTCCAGGACATCCTCGCCGCCGGGATCCACGTCATCACCACGCTCAACGTCCAGCACCTGGAAAGCCTCTACGACACGGTGGAGGGGACCGTCCACGTGAGGGTACGCGAGCGTTTGCCGGACAGCGTCATCGCCGAGGCGGACCAGATCGTGAACGTGGATGTCACGACCGAGGACCTGCTGAAGCGCCTCCAGGAGGGAAAGATCTACAAGGCGGACCGGATCGAGGCGGCGATGGGCAATTACTTCAAGACCTCGAACCTGGAGAAGCTACGGGAACTCACCCTCCGGGAGCTCGCCTCGCAGATCGACCTCCGGAGGAGGGAAGCGCTGGAGGAGGAACGGACCGCGGCGCCGGACCAGGTCATGGTCGCCTTGAGTTCCCGCGGCCCCAACAGCGAGATGCTGCTGCGCTACGCTTCCCGGCTGGCGGGGAGGCTCAACCGGAACTGGTACGCGGTCTACGTCCAGACCCCTTCCGAGGAGCCCACGGTCATCGACGCCCATACCCAGCGCATCCTCTCCGGCACCCTGACGCTCGCCAAGCAGCTGGGCGCGATGGTCTTCACCTACAAGGGGGAGGACATCCCGGCCACGATCCTTCGATTCGCGAAGGAGTACCGCGTCGGGACCATCGTCGTCGGAACGCCCACCCCGAAACCGCTCTGGAAGACGCTTTGGAGGAAGACCACCGTCGAGCGCCTGATCCACGAGGCGAGGGGGATCAACGTGGTGATTCTCGATACCCGCAAGGAGGAACCTCCCGAAATCAAAACCCCGCAGGAGGCGCCGGCACCGCCCATCCCCGAGCCGTCCCTTCCGGTGGTCCCGGGCGCATCGCCATTGAGCGGATTCCTCGCTCCCGAACGAATCGTCATCTGGGACCAGCCGGTGGAAAAGGAGGTCGTCCTTCGGACGCTGGCGGAGGCGGCGGTGTCCGGGAGCGGCGAGGTGGCGCTTGCCGCGGTGTTGACCAACATCGCGAAACGGGAGGAGCAGGGTTCCACCTTTCTGAACGAAGGCGTCGCCCTGCCGCATGCCCGGATCGAGGGGCTTCGTCGACCGGTCGTCGCCGTCGGGCTGACCCGGAAGGGCGTTTCGGATGTTTCCACCGAAAAGCCGATCGAATCCGTCTTCCTGATCCTTTCTCCCGAAGAGGCGCCCGAAATCCAGATCCAGGTCCTGGGGCAGGTCAGCAGGGCTTCTCGGAATCGGGAATTGGCCCGCAACCTCGGGATCTGCCGTTCTCCTGCAGACGTGATTTCCGCCTTCCGGGACTGGGAAACTTTAGTTGGGGCAATCCCCCGGAAAACCGAATTCAAGAGCTGAACGACCCGGGCCACGCCCGGCAGGATCGTGTACCGGTACCTCCAGGGAGCCGGCATCTTTCCAGTCCCTTGGGAGGGATTTTCTTCCGCCCGCGGCCCTTTTGCTTCATGGCTCCGGCTGGACGATCCGCCTTTGGAGGCGCCTGCCCCGCAATCGTCTGAGCCGCATATGCTCCTCGCGTTCCCGTTCTTCCAGCGCGCGGCGGGTGAAGGCGATCTGGGCCCGCACCTGTGGAAGCAGGCGCTGTTCGAGGGTATTCACCTGGCGCGAGGTGAGCGCGAGGGCCTCGCCCAGTCTGCGCAGCTCCAGCTCCCGCGGCGCCGCTTCCAGCAGAAGGCCTGCGAAGACTTCGAACTCGGCGGCCGCCTCGGCAGCCGCAGGGCCGGTCAGTCCGGGGGCCGTCGCGCGCGCCCCCATGGTGCGCCGCAGCACCGGGCTGGCCGTGAGCTCCGAAACGGGAATTCCCCAGATCTCCGCCGTGCGGAGGTCCACTGCGATGTCCCTGGGGGGCCAGCCCATCGCGCGCACCCCCGAAACCCCGTGGAGGGCGAGCGCTCGCAGAAGGGCAGGATAAGCGCGCCGCGCCTGTTCGGCGATGACCGCACGGGCGCCGGCCGCGGGCCTTGCGGCCCGAAAAAATTCCGTCACCAGCGCCTCGCGCTTCCGGCGGAGCAGCTCCACCCCTTTTTCGATGCGCACCAATCGCCGGACGGCCCGGAGAAGATTCAGCCTCGTCAGCGCAATTCCGGTCAGCGCCCTCATGGCGTTAGACCCCGGCCGGCGTCACGAAGCGCCCAGGTTGCCGGGTCGATTCGTGACAGATCCTCGCGCGGCAAGGTCTCGAGGAGGATCCATCCCTGCTCGAGGGTCTCGGCGAGGCTGCGCGGCCTTGCCCCTTGCCCGACGAACTCCTTTTCGAACCGCTCGGCGAATACGAGCGCCCGGCGATCGGCGGCGGAAAGCCCGCCCTCGCCGACGACCGGGACCATCAACCGGGCCTCGCGCCCCTGCGCGTAGATCGCATAGAGTTGATCGGCCCAGCGCCGGTGGTCGGCAACGGTTCTCCCCGGGCCGATCCCCGCGTTCATCAGCCGCGAAAGGGAGGGGAGCACGTCGATCGGGGGAAAGATTCCACGGCGTTGCAGCTCGCGGCTGAGCACGATCTGTCCTTCGGTGATGTAGCCGGTGAGGTCCGGAATCGGGTGGGTGATGTCGTCGTCCGGCATGGTGACCAGGGGGAGCTGGGTCAGGGAGCCCTCCCGGCCGGCCAGGATGCCGGCGCGCTCGAACAGGCTGGCCAGATCGGTATACAGGTACCCCGGGTATCCGCGCCGGCCCGGGATCTCCTCGCGGGCCGAGGCGATCTCGCGGAGCGCCTCGCAGTAATGGGTCACGTCCGTGAGCACGGCCAGGACGTGGAGCCCGCACCGGAAAGCCAGGAACTCCGCCTCCGCCAGGGCGATCCGCGGGACGAGCAGGCGCTCGATGGTCGGATCCCTTGCTTCGTTCAGGTAGACGACGCAGCGTCCGCGGGCCCCGCTCGCTTCGAACCGCGCCAGGAATTCCCGCGTCTCGCGAGCGGTGATCCCGATCCCGATGAAAACGACGGCGAACGGCTCGCCCCGGGGAGCGCGGGCGTTTTCCACGATTTGCGTCGCGATCTCCAGGCCGGGCAGGCCTGCCCCGGAGAAAATCGGCAGCTTCTGGCCGCGAACCAGCGTGTTCAATCCGTCGATGGCGGAGATCCCGGTTTCGATGAAATCCGAGGGACGGAGGCGACGCGCAGGGTTCATCGGGGCTCCGTGAATCGGAACGACCGCCTCGCCCACGGGCGGCGGCAACCCGTCGATCGGCCTGCCGGATCCGTTGAAGGCGCGGCCCAGCAGCTCGCGTCCCACGACCGTTGTGGCGACTTCGCCGCTCAGGGTCACTTCGACTCCCGCGGGCCGCAGCCCGATCGTCTCCTCAAGCACCTGGATCACCGTGACCTGCTCCCCGGCCTCGATGACCTGCCCGCGCCAGGGCCCCTGGGAAGGCGCACGGATGGAAACCCACTCGCCGAGGGCCACGTTTCGCGTCCGTTTCAGGTAGAGGAGAGGGCCGGCCGCGGCCGCCGCACCGCGGTACACCCGGGGGAGGGCCGTCATGGCGCTTTCCCCCCGGGCGCGATGGCATCGACGGCTGCCGCCGTGCGCGCCGCACGATCGTCCAGCTCCTCGGGCCCCGCGTCCCGTAGCGCCAGGAGCGCTTGCCGGGCGGGCGAAAGGCGCAACGTTTCGAAGGGTGCTCCCGAGGCGAGCGCGCGCGATGCCGCCTGAAAGAGGCGATTCGCGAGCGCGGCCAGCAGATAGGTCTTCTCGACGGAGGATACGGCGTCCTTCGGATCGTATGCGCTTTGCCCCAGGACCGCCTCGCGTACGGTGCGAGCGGTCTCGAGAACAAGCCGGTCGGGATCCTGCAGCGCGCCCGGCCCGACCAGGGCGGCGATCTCACGGATGTCCCGGTCGCGCTGCAGCAGATCGAGGGTGTCGCGCCGGAGGGCGGGCCAGTCGGTTCCCACGCGCCGGGAGAACCACGGCATCAGCTGCCCGGCGTGGAGGGAATAACTCGTCTCCCAGTCGACGGCGGGAAACTGCCGCTGGTGCGCGAGCGCGGCGTCCAGCGCCCAAAGCGTTCCCGCCACGCGAAGCGACGCCTGGGTTACGGGTTCGGAGAAGTCCCCTCCGGGCGGCGAGATGGCGCCGATGAAGGTGAGCGCGCCCGTCCGCTCCGGCCGGCCGAGGAGCGCGACCCGGCCGCTTCGCTCGTAGAACTTTCCCAGCCGGTTCACGAGATAGGTGGGGTACCCTTCCTCTCCCGGGATCTCCTGGAGGCGGGATCCCATTTCACGAAGCGCTTCCGCCCATCGCGAGAGGCTGTCGGCAAGCACCGCAACCCGCAGTCCCATGTCGCGGTAATACTCGGCGATCGTGATTCCCAGGTAGACGGACGCCTCTCGGGCGGCGACCGGCATGTTGGAGGTGTT
>PQAK01000038.1:29942-30796 GCA_003105225.1 Deltaproteobacteria bacterium
GGAAACTCGCCCAGCACCTCGGCGATCTCGTTGCCGCGCTCCCCGCAGCCGACGAAGACCACGACGTCGCAATCGGCATGTTTGGCCAGGGACTGCTCGATGACCGTTTTCCCCGTTCCGAATCCGCCGGGCACCGTGACGCTTCCCCCTTCAGCTGCGGGAAATAGAAAGTCGAAGATCCGTTGCCCCGTCAAAAACGGCCTTTCCGCCGGCAACCGGGGGCCCGTGGGCCGCGGGTCGCGAACCGGCCAGGTGTGGGCGAGCGCCAGTTCACGACCGTCCTCCAGGCTCCCCACCGATTCCTCGACCGTGAACGCGCCGGACCGGATCGTCGCAAGGATCCCCTTTGCGTCCGGAGGCGCGAGAATGGCGTGAAGGAAGCCGGGGCGCTCCTCGACGTGGCCGAGGATGTCTCCTCCGGCCACCCCGGTTCCGGGCGTGACCGAGGGAGTGAAGACGTAACGTGTCGAGGGATCGAGGGTAGGCGCTGCCGTCCCGGGTTGTATGAAGTCCCCGGTTTGCGCCGCTACCCGATAGAGCGGGCGTCCGACGCCGTCCAATACCGAGCCGAGGAGGCCGGGACCGAGCTGGACGCCGAGACACCGGCCCGATGGTTCCACCGGCTCTCCAACGCGAAGGCCGGTTGTCTCCTCGTAAACCTGCACGATAGCCCGGTCCCCTTCGACACGGACCACCTCGCCCATGAGACGGTTATGTCCCACCCAGGCCAGCTCATATAGGGCGACGCCGGTCAGCGGGCATGCCTCGACCAGCGCACCGGCGATTCGGACGATGCGCGCCCGGCTCATCGCAGCCGCACCCGATACCCGATCGCCAGCCGCAGGATCTCGACG
>PQAK01000039.1 GCA_003105225.1 Deltaproteobacteria bacterium
CGCGGCGGCCCCCTACGGCGAGGACACGCTCGCGCGGCTCACGCAGCTCTCTCGCCAGGTGCAGGACGCGTTCTCGCAGGGCCGTGTGGCCGAGGCGATCGACGCCGTGAGCACCCTCGTGGACCTGGAGGCGAAGGCCCCCGATCCCCGCACGCGCGGCCACTTCGCCATCGTCTTCGGGCGCATCCTCACGCGGGCGTCGCTCGACAAGGCGGCGGCTCATCTGCTCGAGCCGCGGCGCCGGGACCGCGTGGCGACCGTGCTCCGGCGGAGTCCGGAGCTGGCGGTGGATCTGCTCGTGAACCTACTCACCGCCGCGCACAGTCTCGGCGAGCGGGTCCAGTATGTCGTCCTGCTGCGCGACCTCCCCCAGGGCACCGACCGCCTGCTCACTCTGATCTCCAAGCGCACCGACTGGCAGCTCGCGCGCAACCTCGCCGAGGCCGTCGGCGAGGCGCGGGTGGACGTCGCGGTGCCGTATCTCGCGCGGTTCCTCGAGTACCATGACGAGCGCCTGCGCCGTGTGGCGCTCGTGGCGATGGCGAAGATCGGGAGCGCTGCCGCGATCGAGCCGTTGCGCGAGGTGCTGAAGTCGGACCCCCCGGAGATGCGGTCCGTGGTGGTGGCCAGCATCGGGGCGAACGCGCGGCCCCTCGCCGGGCTCGTCGCCGACCACGCCGAACGGGAGCGGAACCCCGACATCATCCGGGAGTGCTTCCGCGCCCTGGGCCGCATCGGCACGCCGGAAGCGATCGAGGCCCTGGAGCGCGCGGCGGGCCGGAGGGCGACCTTCTCCCGCCGCAACAAGGCCGCGCGTGCCACCGCGGAGGAGGTGCTCCGCGCGCTGGGGCGCGGTGAGCCGCCTCAGGCTCGATGACCGCCGCGTCCTCGCTATCCAGGGTGCGACCGGTTATTCTCCTGTCGGGGCAGCCGCTCGCACGGCGCGCGCTGTTCGATAGTCTCCGGGCCCCCTCTCACGGTGGCCCGTTTCATTTGCCGGACGTCGCTGGGACAAACCACCGGAGGGGTCGCAATGCGTACGACGGGCAAGGTGAAGTGGTTCAACGACGCGAAGGGATTCGGGTTCATCACCCCTGACGACGGCTCGAAGGACTGTTTCGTGCATCACACGGCGATCCAGGGCTCGGGCTTCAAGTCGCTCGCCGAAGGTGAGCGCGTCGAGTTCGACGTGGTGCAGGGCCAGAAGGGTCCTGCCGCCGAGAACGTGACCAAGCTGGGCCAGTAGCACCGATGATCGGAGCTTTCACGTTCGAGCAGGGCGGCCGGACCTACTCGTGTTCCCCACAGAAGCGAGAGACCCCGCCGGCGGGAACATGGTGGTGGTTCACCGTGTCGAGCGACCCTCAGCGCTATGCCCCGTTCGAGGCCGTCAAGGGCGACACTCAGCGCTCGATCCAATCCCGCATCGTCAAGTACTACGAGCATCGCCTGTGGGTTCGCGCGCAACCTGTCCTGCCGCGCGAGAAGTACGTCCGTCCGGGCAAGCCGGCGGTGGCGGCGGTGCCGGCGAAGCCGTGAGCCGGAGCCGACCACCAGACGGAAGCTGAAGGCGATCGCCCGTGACCGAAGGCCCTGCGACGAGCGGGGCCTTCGCGTTTCCGGCGGCCACGCCGGTCCCGCCTTGCGGCCCGGGCCCCGCGCCGCCATAGTGGCGCACCTATGGCCAAGTTCGCACGCGACCGATTCCCGCCCGGCTTCTTCGACCTGCCGCGCGACGCCGGCGAGACGCTGCCCGTCGCGGTCATCGACCGGTGGACGCACAGCGACCAGACGCGCGAGACGGCGCGCGCGCTGCTCGCGCCGCACACGCTGCAGGGCACGGTGGTCTCGTCCGACTCCGCGGGCCTGACGCGCCTCACCCGCGAGCTGCCGCTCATCGCCATCCTCGCGATGGTCAACCACCCCAAGGAGTTCGTGCACGCCTACGGGCGCGCCGTGGGCGGACGCGCCATCGGAGTCTGGGCCGCCGACAACACGCAGATGTTCTACCCGGGCGACGTGCCCGCCGAGCGGGTGCTCGGGATGCTGCTCGCCGCGCTGGACCACGTGGGGCGCGAATGCGAGGTCGGCATCGGCCTCTGCGCGCACGCCGGCGAGTACTTCGAGTTGGGGGGCGGCATGTACGGCCCCGACGCGGACCGCGTGGAGCTGGTGGCCGAGGAGCACACCGAGGGCGGCGAGCTGGTAGTGACCGACACGCTGGCGGAGCGGCTCCCCGCGGGCCACGCGTTCGCGCTCACGCCCCGCCGCGAGCTGGCGGCCGAGTTCGGCGGGATACTGCGCGTGACGGGCGGGCCGCGGCTCGAGGGGCTCGCGCTGACCGACTTCAACTACCCGGCTCCCTACAGCGCCGACTTCTACGACGGGCTGGGGGCGTTCACGCGCACCGGCCGCCAGTCGGCGATGCCGCGCCCCGCCTACGAGGACCTCGCCGTGGTGCTGATCGAACGCGAGCGGGAGGAGCTCGACGTCCCCGAGGTCGCGGCCCTCAACGACCTCGCGCTGGCGGCGGCGATGAAGCGCATCGGCGGAGAGCTGCTGCGGGACCTGGGGGGCACCGAGATCAAGACCGCGGGGCTCATCAGCCTGTTCACCTTCGATGACTGCCGGGTGGCGCTCGACTTCGCGCGCGCCTTCCGCGGGACCCTGGCGGGGCAGGGCATCCAGTGCCGCATCGGCGTGGATGCGGGTCCCGTGCTGGTCTTCCAGCTGGGGCCCGGCAGCCGCGACATCGCGGGCTCGGCCGTGAACACGGCGTCGAAGCTGGCGCAGGACCGCGGCGTGTTCGGCCGCATCCACGTGAGTGACGCGGCCGGCCGCCGCGCCGGCCTCGGCGATGCCGAGCCGGCGCTCCGGTTCACGCTCTCGGGCGTCGAGCTGGCGGCGTATGACGTGTAGTCCGCGTCGACCGCCCGCCAGGAGTCGGGAGCGGATCCCGCTCCCGACTGGCGACGGGGAACGCAAATGCGTACTCTGCATATCCACGTGATGGGTCTTCGACTGCCATTCCGCGCGGCCCCGCCTCGGCGGGCCGCGGCGCCTGACGCCGCGGCGCCGGATCCGCGCCGGTGACGCCCCGGAAGAAGTCGGGGCAGCCTGCGCCGCGCCGCAAGCCGGTGCTCAAGCAGGCCCTGGGCTCGCTGGGCGCCCCGGAGGTCCTGCAGTCGGTGTTCGAGAAGTCCCCCGACATCGTGATGATCGTCGACCGGGAACGCCGCATCTCGTACGTCAACCGCCACTTCGCGCAGTTCCAGTCGAGCCCGGTGTACGGCGTGGATCTCTGCACGTTCGTCCCCCCCGAGTATCGGCCCGCGATGGAGGCCTGCTACGCGCGGGTCTTCCGGGACGGGGTCTCGGAGCGCTACGAGGTGACCGGCCCAGGGCCCGACGGCGCGATGGTCACGTACGATTCACGCGTGGTGCCCATCGTCCGCGATGGCCGGGTGACGGAGGCGCTCGTCACCGCCGCGGACGTCACGGAGCGCCGGCGCGCCGAACAGACCCAGCTGGCGACGTACCGCATCTCCGCGGCCGCCCATACCGCGACGAGCCTGCAGACGCTGTTCGCGGCCATCCACGGGATCGTGGGCGGGCTGATGCCGGCCAGGAACTTCTACATCGCGCTCCACGACCCGGCGACCGACACCATCAGCTTCCCGTACTTCGTGGACGAGTACGACTCGCGGCCCGCGCCCAAGCGGCCCGGGAAGGGCTTCACGGAGTACGTGCTGCGCACCGGCGAGCCGCTCCTGGCGACTCCCGAAGTGGCCAAGGACCTGGAGCGGCGCGGCGAAGTCGTGTTGATCGGGGCCCCGTCCATCGACTGGCTCGGCGTGCCGCTCAAGACCCGCACCAGCACCATCGGCGCGCTGGTGGTCCAGACGTACGGGGAGGACGTGCGCTACGGCGAGGCGGAGCGGAGCATCCTCGAGTTCGTCTCCACGCAGGTGGCGATGGCCATCGAGCACAAGCGGGCCGAGGAGGCGCTGCGCCAGAGCGAGGCCACTCTCAAGACGTTCCTCGAGGCCATCCCGGAGACCGCTCTCCTGATCAACCTCGACGGGACCATCGCCGCGGCCAACCGGGGCGTGCTGGAGGGTGTGGGGCTGGACAGTGGCGAGATTGTGGGCCGCAACGCTCTCGACTACAGCGCGCCCGACCTCGTCGAGTCGCGGAAGGCGAGGATCGCAGAGGTCGTCCGTACCGGCGAGCCCGCCGTCTTCGAGGACACCAGCGTCGCCAGCGGCCGCACGCACATCAACTACGTCCACCCGGTGCGCGACGAGGCGGGCAGGGTGTCCAGGGTCGCCGTCGTGGGCCTGGACATCACGGAGCGCAAGAGCTCGGAAGAGGCGCTGCGGCGTTCCGAGGAGCAGTCCCGCACGCTGGTGGACAGCGCGCGCGACATGATCTTCGCCCTCTCGCCCGACGGCCTCTTCGTCGCCCTCAATCCGGCCTTCGAGAAGCTCACGGGCTGGCCGCGTGAGGAGTGGATAGGGAAGCCGTTCGCGGAGGTGCTGCACGCGGACGACGTGCCGGCGGCGCAGGAGCTCTTCGCCATGAGCCTCCGCTCGGAGCCCCCGCCCAACGCGCAGTTCCGGTTCCGCTCGCGCGAGGGAGGCTACCTCGTCGGCGAGATGACCGCGAACGTCCCCGGCCAGGACGGGCGCCTGCTGGGCATCGTCCGGGACATCACGGACCGCGTGCGTCTCGAGGACCAGCTGCGCCAGGCCCAGAAGATGGAGGCGGTCGGCCGGCTCGCGGGCGGCGTGGCCCACGACTTCAACAACCTCCTCACCGCCATCGGCGGCTACAGCGAGTTGCTCCTGTCGGACCTCGCGCCCGGGGACCCGCGCCGCGCCGACGTCGAGGAGATCAAGAAGGCGACGGAGCGCGCCGCCTCGCTGACCCGCCAGCTGCTGGCCTTCAGCCGGAAGCAGGTGCTGCAGCCGAAGGTCCTGGACCTCAACGCCGTGGTGGGAAACCTGGACAGGATGCTGCGGCGGCTGATCGGCGAGGACCTCGACCTGGTGACCGTCCTCAAGCCCGGGCTGTGGAACGTGCAGGTGGACCCGGGGCAGGTGGAGCAGGTCATCATGAACATCGTCGTCAATGCGCGCGACGCCATGCCGGACGGGGGAAAAGTGACGATCGAGACCGGGAACGTGGCGCTGGACGACCGGTACGTCCGCCAACACCCGGTGGTCAAACCGGGCGATTATGTCCTGCTGGCCATCAGCGACACGGGAACGGGGATGGACGAAGAAACGAAGAACCGCCTCTTCGAGCCCTTCTACACGACCAAGGATAAAGGGAAAGGGACGGGGCTCGGGCTGTCCACGGTCTACGGGATCGTCAAGCAGAGCGGCGGCTACATCTGGGTCTACAGCGAAATCGGGAAGGGGGCCTCCTTCAAGGTCTATCTTCCCCGATACGGAGGCTCTCCGGGCGAGGCGAGACCGGAGGAATCCCCGGTGTCCCCGTCACAAGGCCGGGAGACGGTGCTCCTGGTGGAGGATGAAGCGATGGTCCGGTTGCTGGTCCGGAACATCCTGGAAGGGAACGGCTACACGGTGCTGGAGGCGTCCGACGGGGAAGAAGCGATTTCCATCGGCGGCGGGCACGCGGCTCCCATTCACCTGATCCTTACGGACGTCGTCATGCCGAAGATGTGCGGCCGGGAGGCCGCGGAGACCCTGGCTCCGCGCCTTCCCGGAGTCAAGGTGCTCTACATGTCCGGCTACACGGACGAGGCGATCGTGCGCCACGGCGTGCTCGAAACCGGCATCCCCTTTCTCGAAAAGCCGTTCACTCCCGTTTCCCTGCTCCGCAAGGTTCGCCAGGTGCTGGATGCTCCCGGTATCGGCTAGCCGCGCGCGCGGTCGCACGGTGACCGCCGCCAACCGGACGAAGGGGAGCCTTCTCGGGGACCGGATCGGGGTGGCGGACGGTTTTTTCCGCAGGCTTGCGGGCCTCCTCGGACGGCCGCCGCTGTCGGAGGGGGAAGGCCTGTGGATCACCCCCTGTTCCAGCGTCCACTCCATCGGGATGCGCTACCCCATCGATGTGCTCTTCCTCGACGTTCGGGGAAAGGTGGTCGGCGCCTGCCCGGGTCTTCCCCCCGGCAGGCTCTCGCGGCTGTACTTCGGTGCGAAGGGGGCGCTGGAGCTTCCCGAGGGGACCCTGTCGCGGACCGGCACGGAGATCGGCGATACCGTGGAGTTCCAGGAGGCGCCGGACGTGCGCCGTTCTTGACACTCCGGCTGCCGCACTGGTAAATTGGTGATTAGCACTCGGGGTGCCGGAGTGCTAAAAACCGCAGGTAGGCAGGATTCCCGTGAACGGCGTTCTGGACGACCGCGGGGCACAGGTGCTGCGCCACGTCGTGGAAGATTACATCGAGACGGCCGAGCCGGTCGGATCCCGCACCATATCCAAGAAAATGGGGCAGCAGCTGTCTCCGGCGACGATCCGCAACATCATGGCGGACCTCGAGGAGATGGGCTACCTGGTGCAGCCCCACACCTCCGCCGGCCGCGTCCCCACGAGCTCGGGATTCCGGTATTACGTCGACTACCTCCTGGCCCGCCGCAGGCTCGCGCGGCCCGAGCGCGATCAGCTGCAGCGGATGGCGGCGGGGGAAGCCGGGTCGGCCTCCGCGGACGAGGTGGTGCGCCAGTTCAGCCGCCTGCTCTCCAGCCTCTCCCGGCAGGCGTGCGTCGTGGTCGTCTCGCGGCTGTCGAGCCAGCCGCTGCGCTCCCTGAATCTCCTCCGCGCGGGGGTCGACCGGATCCTGCTCGTGTCCGTCACCCAGGCGGGGTGGGTGGAGCACCGCCTCATCGAGGGGGAGAGGGACCTGTCGGCGGACGACCTCGTAAAGATCAACGCCTACCTGAATGAGCTTGCCGCAGGCCTTTCCCTCCCGCAGATGCGGGTGAAGATTCTGCAGGAGATGAAGAAGGAGAAGGCGCGGTACGACCGGCTGATGCAGCGGGCATTGCTCCTGGGCGCGAGGGCGCTCGACGAGGGAAGCCCCGCGGAAGTGTACGTCGAGGGCAGGGCGAACATCCTGGACAAGCCGGAGTTCGTGGAGGACGTACAGAAGCTCAAGCGGATTCTCCGCGCGTTCGAGGAGAAAAGCATTATTGTCCGGCTCCTCGACCGGGCGCTCGAGGAAGAGGCCATCCAGGTGTCGATCGGCACGGAAAACCCGGTGGAGAGCCTTCCCGACATCTCCGTGGTGGCGTCCGGCTACCGGCTGGGGGAGGCGACGATGGGAAGCATCGGATTGATCGGCCCGGTCCGGATGGACTATTCCCATGTCATCCCCCTCGTGGAATATTCCGCCAGGCTCTTAAGCTCCGTCTTCGAGCACCGGTGACCCGTAACGTCTCTTGCGGCTTGGATTCCCTTAAAGGATCGACGGAAGAGGGGGCGTCATGGACGACAACGACAAGAACTCCAAGCGGGAAGCGCCCGCCGGCGATCCCGGGCCCGTCGGGCAGGAAGGCGCGGAACCGCAGCCTCCTTCCGCCGAGGAAGTTGCCGGCGAGCTCGAGGAGATGAAGAAACGCCTGGCGTATCTTGCGGCGGAGTTCGACAACTACCGCAAGCGGGTCGCGCGGGAGAAGGAGGCCGTGGTCTCGTACGGGAACGAGCGGCTTCTCCGCGCCATCCTGCCGTTTCTCGACAACCTGGAGCGCGCGATGGCGCAGGCCGGGGCGGAGAGCGCTTCGGAAGGGTTGCTCGCCGGCGTGCGGCTGACGCACGACCAGCTCCTCTCCGAGCTGGGGAAGTTCGGGCTGGAGCCGGTCTCCGCGGAAGGGGAGAGGTTCGACCCGAATCTCCACGAGGCGATCGCCCAGGTGCCATGGGAGGGGAAGCCCGAGGGGACGGTGTTGTCGGTGGCGGTGAAGGGGTACCTGCTGAACGGAAGGCTGCTCCGGCCCGCCCAGGTGACCGTGGCTGCGGCGCCGGCGTGCCCGATTCCCGATCGGGGGGACGGCGCGGACCCGGACCCCACCGGCCGGGGGAACTGAAGTGACCAAGCGCGACTATTACGAGGTGCTCGGGGTATCGCGGGACAGCTCCCCCGACGATATCAAGAAGGCGTTCCGCCAGCTCGCCCTCCAGTACCACCCCGACCGGAACCCCGGCGACAAGGGCGCCGAGGAGAAATTCAAGGAGCTCAACGAGGCCTACTCCGTTCTCTCGGACCCCCGGAAGCGGGAGCAGTACGACGCATACGGGCACGCCGGCGCGTCCGGACAGGGATTCGGCGGTTTCGGAGACTTCCATTTCGGCGGCGTGGAAGACATCCTGAACGACTTTTTCGGGTTCGGCACGATCTTCGGGGGCGGACGGCAGAGGTCCCGCCGCGGGGCGGACCTCCGGTACAACCTGGAGATCGCCTTCGAGGAGGCGGCGTTCGGGACGGAGAAGGAGATCGTCGTCCCCCGGACCGCCGCCTGCGCGGAATGCAAGGGAAGCGGGGCGAAACGGGGGACCCAGCCCGAGCGGTGCGCGGCCTGCAACGGGCGGGGCCAGGTATCCGTCCAGCAGGGGTTCTTCTCGATGACCCGGACGTGCGGCCGCTGCCACGGGTCCGGGGAGATCATCCGGGACCGCTGCCCGGCGTGCGGGGGCAGCGGGGCGGTCCGGGAGAAACGGTCCCTGAACGTGAAGGTCCCCGCGGGCGTGGACAACGGGACGCGGCTGAAGCTGCGGGGAGAAGGGGAAGCGGGACAGAACGGGGGCCCGCCGGGCGACCTCTACGTCGTGGTATCCGTGCGCGAGCATCCTTTCTTCGTGCGCGACGGGGAACACCTGCTCTGCGAGGTGCCGATCACCTTCCCCCAGGCGGCTCTGGGGGACGCGATCGAGGTCCCGACCCTTTCCGGCAGGAAGAAGCTGACCATCCCCCCGGGAACCCAGTCGGCCCAGGAGTTCGTGATGAAGGGCGAGGGGATCGCCGTTCTCAACGGGCACCGCCGCGGGAACCTCGTGATCCGCGTCGTCATCGACGTACCGAGGAAGCTTTCCAAAAGGCAAAAAGAGCTGCTGCTCGAATTCCAGGAACTATCGGGCGATTCCCCGGGCCCCATCTCCCGCAGCTTCCTCGAAAAGGTAAAGGAGATCTTCGGTTGATCCGCAGGTCGGCCTGGGTTCTCGGATGCTTCCTGCTGGCCGCGCCGATCGCCGTATCCCGGGGGCAGGAACCCCCTCTTTCGCCGGCGGCGGAAACGGTTCCCGTCGCCCGTCCCGCGCCTCGTACCCCTTCCCGGGGCTTCCCGGTCGCCCTCTTCTGGAAGGCCGAGGCGGATTTCCAGGCCGGCAGGGCGGGAGAGGCGCTTTCCCGTTTCCTGGACCTGGCCTACGGCGACGGGGACGACGAGCGGAAGGGATTCGTCTGGATGCGGGTGGGGGAGCTCCTGCTCGCCAAGGGAGAGTTCGAGCCGGCCCTTTCGGCGGCGGACAAGGCGATTCTCCTGTCCCGCGCCCGGTTCCTGGCGCTTTCCGCCATGGATCTCAAGTTCCGGGTGTACGCCCGCATGCAATGGAAATCCGAAGCGCGGCAGGTGGCGGCCTACCTGCTGGAGCAGCAGTACATCCATGCCGATCCTCCGAAACTGCTCGCCTTCATGGCCCGCGCGGACATGGAAAACGGCAGGGTCAGCCGGGCGATGGAATTGTTCCGGCGCGCCGCCGCGGCGGCGCACACGCCGGAGGAAGGAGCGCGGATCCGCTCGGAGAGGGACGCCCTGATCGACGGCATCACCGACATCTCGGCGCTGCGGGAGGCGTCCGAGGCGGAGGAGGAGCCGCCGGTGAAAGCCCGTCTCTTCATGGCTCTGGGAAGGCTGGCGTCGCGGAAGGGATTCTCCGGCATGGCGGCGTTCGCACTGGAACGGGCGTCGCGGGGGGGAGGTCCCGGCGGGCAGGAAGCCGCCGAACAGCTGTTCCGCCTGGAGAAGATCCTGGCATCGCGCCCGAAGATCGTCGGGCTGGCTCCTCTCAGCGGAAAGCTGGCGGACATCGGGTTTGCCGTTCTCTCGGGCGCGGAAGTCGCCCTGCTGGAAACGCGCCAGAAAGGGAACGACCGCCTTCCGCCGGTCGTCCGGTGGGTGGACACCGGCGGCCAGCCCGACCGTGCGCGCAGGGAGTTCCTGGCGGCGGCGCAGGATCGAAGCGTCATCGGGTTCCTGGGTCCTTTGACCGGAGAGGAGGGGCGGGCCGTCGGGGCCGTCTACGGGCCGAAATCGCCCCCGGTCCTCTACCTGGGGCAGAAGGCGATCCCGGAGAAGCCGTTCCTGTACGGGTTCGGCCTTTCGCCGCTGGCGGAGGCGCGGGCGGTCCTGTCCTACCTGCAGCGAATCGGGCAGTCCGATCTCCTGCTTTTCTACCCGGAAAACGGCTACGGAAGAGGGTTCGCGGAGGCGGTCGCCACGGCGGCGCAGGAGACCGCCCTCCGCGTGGGGAAGTCGGTTTCCTACCCGCCCGACGTCAAGGATTTCACCGACGTGATCCGCAAGGCCGTCGGGCAAACCGCTTTCACGCGCGAATCCAGGACCCGGGAGAAGGGGAAAGGATTGCGGCTGCGGCAGGAAGGCATTCTCATCGCCGACCGATGGGACCGGGTCTTCCTCCTGGCTTCGCAGCTTCGGTATTACAACGTGTACGTTCCCCTTGCGGGATTCTCCGGCTGGAACGACCCGGAACTGATCCGGAAGGCAGGCGACGCCGTGGCGGGCGCGGTGTTTTCCGTGGATTATGCCGACGCGATTCCCGGCACCCGGGGGGAAAGGTTCCGCACGGAATACCAGGATGCGGTCCGGTCGGCCCCGTCGCGATTCGAAGCGATGGGATACGACGGGGCGATGTTGTTCGCCGAGACGTTGGGCTTCAATTCCGGCAAGGAGGACCGCTCCGCGGGGGAAGCCGCGCGGGAGCGGATTCCCCGGCTGCGGACGTTCCAGGGCGTGACGGGGGCGTTCCAATTCGGCCCGTCGGGGGAGATGCGCCGGAAGGTGTTCCTCCTGAAGGTGGAACTCGGGAACTTCGTCCCGGTTCCGGTGCCGTAGGCCTGCTCCCCGTGCCGTCCGACCTCGAGCGGCGCGTTCGTGCGGCGTTTTCCCCCGGCGGCCCGCTGTCCGGGGTTCTTCGGGGATTCGAGCCCCGCCCCGGCCAGATGCGCCTCGCCGCCGCATGGGCGGCGGCCCTGTCGCGGGGGGAGATCCTCGTCGCCGAGGCGGCGACCGGCATCGGGAAGACGCTTGCGTACCTGGTTCCCGTGGTTCTCTCGGGGCGCAGGACGGTCCTTTCCACGGGGACCCGCACGCTCCAGCAGCAGCTCGTGGAAAACGACGTGCCCATCGTGCGGGAGGCGCTCTCCGCCCCCTTCTCCTGCGTCGTCGTGAAGGGGCGCGCCAACTACCTGTGCCGCCGCCGATGGGGGAAGTTTGCGGCGGAGCCGCTGTTCGAGTTCGCCCGGGAAGCGGTCCACTTCGACCGTATGCGGGCGTTCGCCGATACCACCCGCACGGGGGACCTCTCGGAGTGCCCCGGCGTCCCGGAGGATTTCCGCGCGTGGGGCGAGGTCAACGCCCGCTCCGAGGTTTGCGATCCGACCGCCTGCGCGGACGTGGAGCGCTGCTACCTGATGGAGGTGCGCCGCCGTGCCGCCGCAGCCGACGTGGTGGTCGTCAACCACCACCTCTTCTTTGCCGACCTTGCCTTGCGGGCGAAATCGGGGGGCCACCCCGACATCCTTCCCTCCCCCGATGTCGTGGTCCTGGACGAGGCGCACGGTGTCGAGGAGGTCGCCTCCTCGTTTTTCGGTCTGAGCATCTCGCTCCGGCGCGCGCAGGAGCTGTTCCGCGATATTTCCCGTTCCGGCGGAAAGGGGGGGGAGGAGGGGAGGTCCCTTCTTCCGGCTGCGGAGGCCTTCCGGCGCGCGTCCGAAAGCCTGTTCGCCTCCGTGGGGGAGGGCCAGGGCCGTTTCCCTCTCCGCCGGTTTTCGGAGGATGCCTCCTTCGAGCGGTATGCGGGGGAGCTGCGGCGCGCGGGAGAAGAGCTCTGCCTGGCCATTGCCTCCCGCCGGGATTCCCGCTCCGGGGGGGCGAATGATACGGCCGCGGCGGGAGGGGACCCGCGGGAAGGCGACGCGGAGGCGCTCCTGCGGCGGACCCGGTCGTTCGTCGAGGATTTCACGGCGCTGCTGTCTCCCGATCCGGGAAGCACGGTGGCCTGGGGGGAGCGCCGGGGTCACTCCGTCACGTTCTGCCGCACGCCCGTCGAGGTATCCGCGATCCTTTCCGACGTTCTCTGGAGCACGTCGGGATCGGCCCTCTTGACCTCCGCCACCCTCTCCGTTTCCGGGGAGCTGTCCTACTTCCGGGAACGCATCGGGCTGGGCGGTGTTGCCGTGAAGGAACTCATTGTGGATAATGAATTTGACTTTGCCCGGAAAGCGCTTGCGTACGTCCCGGCCGGCCTTCCGGATCCCGGCGACGATGGGTTTCCGGCCGCCGCCGCCCGGGAAACCGCCGCCCTCCTTTCGCAGTCCGGCGGCGGGGCGCTGGTGCTGTGCACCAGCTACCGGACGATGGGCGCGCTGGAGGAGCTTCTCCGGGATACGCTTCCGTTCACCCTTTACGTGCAGGGGGACGGCCCCCGCATGCACCTGCTGCGGGCTTTCCGGGACGAGGAGGACGCGGTCCTGATCGGGACGGGAACCTTCTGGGAGGGAATCGACGTTCCCGGGGAGTCCCTGCGGTGCGTGATCATCGACAAGCTCCCGTTCGCCCCGCCGGCCGATCCCGTCGTGGCGGCGCGGATGCGGGCCGTACGGGAGCGCGGCCGGGATCCGTTCGCCGACTATCAACTCCCCGAGGCCGTCCTGGCGCTGCGCCAGGGGGTGGGGCGCCTGCTGCGGCGCGAAGGCGATTTCGGGGTGGTGGCACTGCTGGACCACAGGGTCCTGTCCCGGTCGTACGGCGCCGTGTTCCGGGAGAACCTTCCGCCCATGACGTGGACCCGGGAACCGGGGACGGTAAGCGAATTCTTCGGAAGATTCCGGCGGGCGAAGCCGCCGGAAAGGGAGAAAAAAGGATGATCCGGAAGGCGGTGTTTCCCGCTGCTGGGTTCGGGACGCGGTTTCTGCCCGCGACAAAGGCCTCTCCGAAGGAGATGCTTCCCCTGGTGGACAAGCCGCTCATCCAGCATGGGGTGGAGGAGGCGAAGGCTTCGGGGATCCGGGACATGATCATCGTCACCGGTCGCGGGAAGAACGCGATCGAGGACCATTTCGACGTTTCCTTCGAGCTGGAGGCCACTCTCGCGAAGAAGGGGGACGGCGCGATGCACGCCCTGGTCCGGTCCATTTCCGACATGGGCGATTTCTTCTATGTCCGGCAGAACCTGCCGCTGGGCCTGGGGCACGCCGTGCTTCGCTCCATGGACCTGGTCGGCGAGGAGCCGTTCGCCGTCATCCTCGCGGATGACGTGATCGACTCGAAGGTGCCGGTGCTCCGGCAGATGATCGACGCCTACGAGAAGCACAGCGCGGGGGCGGTGCTGGCCATCCAGCAGGTGCCGATGGAGCACGTGTCCCGATACGGCATCATAAAAGGAAGGAAGATCGGGGACGGGGTGTACGAGGTCGTGGACATGGTGGAAAAGCCGAAGCCGGAGAAGGCGCCTTCCGATCTTGCGATCATCGGACGCTATATCCTTCCGCCGTCGATTTTCCCGGCGCTCCAGGCGATCAAGCCGGGGGCCGGCGGAGAGCTGCAGCTGACCGACGCCATCCGGTC
>PQAK01000040.1 GCA_003105225.1 Deltaproteobacteria bacterium
CCACCAGCCCCATCAATTTGTCGTGATTGACTCGATCGAAAAACTTCTCCAAATCAAGATCCACCACCCAGGTACAGCCTTCGGCAATATATTCCTGCGCCTTGGCCACCGCTTGATGCGCCGAGCGCCCCGGCCGAAACCCGTAGCTGTGATCGGAGAACGTCCGGTCCCACTTGCCTTGCAGAACCTGCATCACCGCCTGCTGGATGAACCGATCCAGAACCGTCGGGATGCCTAACTTGCGCATCCCGCCCCCCGCTTTGGGAATCTCGACCCGTCGTACCGGCTCGGGCTTATAGGTCCCGGTGAGAAGTTGCTCCCGGTGCGTTGGCCAGTGTCCCTTCAGGTAGTCCCCCAGTGCATCGACCGTCATCCCGTCGATCCCGGGGCTTCCCTTGTTGGACTTGACTCGTTTCAACGCCTTCTTCAGGTTCTCCCGCTCGCAAACCTCCTCCATCAGGTGCGCGGTTGATGCCGGGCTTTCGGATTCGCGCTTCGCCACGGACGGTTCGGTCCCTTCGCCGGAAACCTTCGGGGCTTCACCCCTACCCGTCACCGGAAAGGACAACTGCTCTCCTGTTTTCTGCCGCTCTCCGTCCATGAGGCGCACGCCCTACTTGCCGCTCCTTTTAACCCCTTGCGGGGACCGTTCGGGCCTTCGGCCTGACTGCATGCCTACTTTGCCCTCTGCTGACTTCTGCGACGCGGTCAGGAAGCCTCGCGACTCCCTCAGTCCGGATTCAATGGACACGTTGCAGATCTCCCGAGGTAAGCTCGACCGCCTTCCGCGCACAGCCGCCGGATTTACGCCCTGCGCCCTTGATGGATATGGACTTCGCGGTCATATGCCCGCTCGTCCGGCGCAGAGCGCCTCGTATCCGGTTCTTGTCCATCGGCTCGCGCGTTTGCTCCACGCTTCCTTCAGACCCCGCCTCGCGACGACGCCCTTGCGCTTCGCTAACCCTTCACCTCCATCAGGTTGGGTAGGGGACTTTCACCCCCAAGCTGTCGAACATGCTCGGCACACAAAGAAGGGCGGCACCGGGGTGCCGCCCTTCCTCCGGAGATGAACCTGTTACCCCGCCATGCTTCTACCGCCTGGCGGAAACCGCGATCAGTGGCAGGTCTTGCAGGATTCCTGCTCGTCGCCGCTCCAGGGAGCCAGCGGCGTCGGATCGTACGTCTGGATTTTCATGTGAGCGGTCGCCGCATCGGAGTCGTGGCACCCCATGCAGGCCAGGCGGTTGGGGTTGGTCTTCCAGGTGCCGCTGGTCGTGGACGCCGGATGGCAGGACTCGCAGTTGCGGACGTCCATCGGGTAGGTGATCCGCCAGTTGCGGCCGAAGGCGGCGGTCTCCTCGTGCCCCACCGTGATGGTCGGATAGTTCAGCGCCGCCCCGTTATGCACCGAATGCACCCGGTTCGAGAGGGAGCCTGCATACCTCTGCTGCGTGGTCGCATCCGGTTTCTGGCCGGACAGGTAGTCGTGGCAGCCGCCGCACCGGTCCGCGGTCTTCTCGTCGAAGAGCTTGTTGTGGCGCGGATTGTCGAGCACGAATCCCGTCCCCGCGCTGCTCCAGTGACAGGCGGTGCAGTTGCCGGCGACCGGTTTCTCCGTCCCATCCGCTCCCTTTTGGGAGGCGGACAACTTGTCCGTCTTCACATTGAAGGTGGCTACCGCAACGGAAGGCGTCCTGTAGTCGACCATCGGCGGCTCGGGAGGATTCCCGGGGCCGCGCTGGGCATCGGCATACTCGACATGGACAATGTAGGTCCCGGGAGCCAGGTCGTCGACCGGATCCAGGGTGTACTGGATATTTGCGGCCGAGAAAACGGCCTTGGGATTGGTAGCATTTGCCGTCGTCATCTTGCGAACCGAATCGGCGCCGCCGGCAGTCTTCCAGGAACCGGTGTCTGCGGCGGCGAACATGCCGGCCACCGGCATGGTGACGAGCGAAACGTTCCGCTGCGCGAACGTCTCGATGACCTCGCCGCGCTCGTTCTTCTTTGAAATCCCGCGGCTGCGGATCGCCAGCTTACCAGCGTTGGCGTTGCCGGGAAGGGCTTCGTCCACGTACGCGAAGGCGCGCTCCCTGAAGGTGACGTCGTTGTTCAGCCAGGCAGCAACCTCGGCGGCCGTGGCAGCGGCCGCATTGTCGAAGAGGGCGTTCAGCGCCGCTCCCGCAGCCGGCAGCGTGACGGTGATATCGCCGGTAATCCATTCGTCGGCGCCGTAGCCCTCGTAGGCGACGGCATTATTGTAGGAGAGCATCGACATGCCGGAGTCCACTTTCACCCTGAGTTTGCCGCCGCCGGCGCTCAAATCCCACGGTCCGGCGGTATCCGTGCGCACCGTCGCCCGCGCGGCGTAGGTCAACACCGCAACCTTTTCGGCGCGCGGCCCGGCCACATAGACATTGGCCGTCATGAACCGGCCGTCCCGGGGAACGGTGCATTCGGTGCCTTCAAACCCCGCTTTGGGGACGCATCCTTCGGCGGCGTTGTCCTGGACCACGGTGGTGTGGTCCAGAGTGGCGCCGGTAAAGTGATCCTTCAGCACGAGCGTGACTACCGGCGTTTCGCCGCTGACGTAAAAGCCTCTCGACGGCGTATCGAGCGTCAAGGTGATGTCGAATTCCGGGATGTTGCGGATATCCTTCTTGGTCCAGTCGTGCGCCCCGGTTACGGACTGCCCGAAGCCGGCGCCCGAGGCGGGGTGGCACATCGCGCAGGAGGCGTCGTTCGCGGCGCCGCCGCCGGCATGGTTCGCGCCGGTCGCCCAATCGATATCGTCGTGGCAGGAGCCGCAGGCCGCGCGCGAGGGGACGGTTTTCCAGTTGTCGACGTTCGCGACGCTGCCGGTGTGGCAGGCCTGGCAGTTTTCGAGCACCGCCGGGAAGGCCGCCGTCCTCCAGGTGGCGTTGATGCTGCCCACCGTGTAGGCGTACTCGGCGTAGTTGTCGGCGGTCTCGTCCGCGGCAGTCCACGGATTGTCATAGAACTCCCCGTCGGCGCCTTTGCTCGATGCGAGCTCCCGGCCGGCATGCATCTTGTGGATCATGACGGCCATTTCGATGGTCTCGGTTTTGCCGCCGTTCGCGGCAGTATTCACCATGGCGCTGTTCGGGCTGTGGCAGGTGACGCAGCCTTCCACCGTGACGCGGTCCCCGCCGTGCCCTGCGAATTCGGGACCGTGGCACTTCCTGCATGTCGCGGTGACGACGATGTTGCGCGTCTCGGAGACGGCGGCGCCGCTCGGCACGAAGTCGAAGTCGCCCTCGCCGGTCGGGCCGTTGTGGCCGCCCATGTACACGCTCACCCGGTGGGTCAGGGCGCGATCGTATCCGACGAGCGTCACGTTATCGATGTAGGTCGCCTTCCCCAGGTTCGTTCCGAACGTGTACGTGTAGCTCCCGCCCCCGTTTTCGACGAGCGTTCCATGAAGGGGCGACGATGTCGTGCTTTCCCGATAGCCCGCATTCACGGTTCTGCCGGGGCGATAGATATAGGGGACCCACCGGTTGTAGGACAGGCTGCCGGCCTTGGGCTCCAGTTTGAAGATGCCGGCGGAGACGGCCGTGAGCCCGGTGACCGGTGCGGTGCCGTTCTTGACGGTGAAGGTGACCGCCGCCACGCCGGCGGCATCGGCGGTCGCGCCGGTGATCGTGATATTGCAATAGTACTTGCCGGCTTCCGAAAGTTCCGCGGCGGCCAATGCGGCCTCGCCATGCAACGTGTCGACCCTGGCGGGGCCGGTCAGGCCATCGGCTCCGGTAGCGCCGGTACCCCCGGTGGCGCCGGTCGCACCGGTGGCACCGGTGGCGCCAGTAGCGCCGGTGGCGCCGGTGGCGCCATCGTCCCCGGAACATCCGTAAAACAACAAGGGCACTGTCAAGGTCAGGACTGCAAACAGGAACCACAGTTTTCTCATCGCGTCCTCCTCACGGTTGTTTGTGTCCGTTGAAGTCGCCACCCCCGGTGCCTCATTCCCCGTCCCTTCGCACCTCCTTCCGGTCTCTGGTATCCGATGAACGGCGCGTTTCCGCATGCGGCGAATCGCCTGTTCGGCTCATCGTTACCCGGCTGCGCATCGATAGGACCGATGTGATGAAATTTCCAACAGGGACCTTCACGCAAGTGTATTCTTTTTCACCACGTATACTGCATACAATATACAGGACCACGGTATCCAAGAATCCGAATATGGTCAAGGAAATTTTATGGGGGGCAAGATCGATCCGTGGCCCCTTTTCGCAAGGGAACCGGGCGATTTTTGTTACAATCGCACCATATGCTCCGCGTGATCTACAACCCCGTCGCCGGCCCGAAAATCGTCTCCAAGATCGACCGGGTACAGACCCTGCTCTCGGCGCGGGGGATTCCCTTCGAGATCGTGAAAACCTCGGGGCCGGGCGACGCCGTCCTCCTTGCGAAGGAGGCGGTCCGGGCGGGAGTGGACGCGGTCCTCGCCGTCGGCGGGGACGGGACGATCAACGAGGTGGCCAACGGGCTGGCGGGGAGCCGGACGCGGCTCGCCGTGGTCCCCCACGGGACGGGAAACGTTCTCGCGCAGGAGGTGGGGCTGCCGAAAACCGTGGAGGGGTGCCTGGACCTGCTCGGGACGGGGAAAACGATCGAGGTCCCGCTCGCCCGGGCGGAAAACCGCTACTTCGTGCTGGTGGCCTCCGCGGGATTCGACGCCGAAGTCGTGGAACGGATGGGACATCGCGGGAAAAACATCGTGGGGATCGGGGCGTACGTGCTGGCCGGGATAGGTCATCTGCTCCGGTCCCAGCCGCCCCTGTGGCTGGAATTTCCGGGCAGGGAGCGGATGGAGGTCCAGGCAGTGCTCCTCTGCCGGGGGAAAAAGTACGCGGGATTCGTCACGATGGCCCCGGCGGGCAGCCTCGAGAGGAACTCCTTCCAGCTGGTCGCCCTGCGGAAAACGGGGAGGTGGGCCATCCTCCGGTTCGCGGTGAGCGCGCTGCGCGGGACGCACGTCTCCTCCCCCGCCGTTCATATCCGCGAAGCGCAGTCGGTGCTCGTGCGGTCCCGGATCCCTTCCGCCGCCCAGGTGGACGGGGATTACCTGGGACCGCTTCCCGTCCGGTTCGAGATGACGGACGTCCGCCTCCGGATCGTCGTCCCCACGGAATACTCCTGACAGCCTCACATCGCCGCCTCGCCCGGCAGTCCGCCGTCCCGGTACAGCGGAGAGGAGATCAGGAAATCCGCCGTCCGATGGTTGCAGGCGGTGGGGACGTCGTGCAGGACGGCCAGACGCAGCAGCGCCTTCACGTCCACGTCGTGGGGGTGGAGAGACAGAGGGTCCCAGAAGAAGATGAGGAGGTCCACCTTCCCTTCGGCGATCATCGCGCCCACTTGGGCGTCGCCCCCTTCCGGGCCGTGTCGCAGCAGGTTGACCCGAAGCCCCACGCCGGCGATGATCTCCTCCCCCGTCGACCGGGTCGCGAAAAGTTCCTTGGATGCCAGCGCCGACCGGTTGAAGCGGGCCCAATCGATGATGTCCGTTTTCTTCGCGTCATGAGCGATCAAGACGATATTCCGCATATACCTTCCTCCCAGTCCTCGTGTGGAGAAGATCGCCGTCCCGAAGGCGGCGGGTGGCGTATCGCTTCTGAATGAGATGACCGGCGGGGAAGGAAGGAGCGCCGCGGTCGCAATTTCCCCATGCGGAATACCGTATTTGCCTGAGGGGGATATCGCGAGGATGGCGCCCCCGCCGGCGGTTCCCTATAATTGATATAGCCCGCGACCGCTCGATATGGAGAGATCTCTTGGCCGGCTCCATCCTCATCGTCGAAGACGACAGGGAGATCCGCGATCTCCTGGTTCACTACCTGCGCAAGGAGGGCTTCCAGCCCGCGGTCGCCCACGACGGCGAAGAGGGCCTGTCGAGAGCCCGGGCGGAAAAACCGGACCTGATCCTGCTCGACATCCTCCTCCCGAAGATGGACGGCCTGGAGCTGTTGCGGAAAATCCGCGCCGACCGGGAAATCGCCCGCACGCCGGTCGCCATGCTGACGGCGAAGGGCGACGAGACGGATCGAATCATCGGGCTGGAACTGGGCGCCGACGACTACATCCCGAAACCGTTCAGCCCCCGCGAGGTCGTGGCCCGGATCAAGGCGATCTTCCGGCGCAGCCAGAAGCCGCCGGAGGAGCCGGAAGAGAAGGTGTACGAGTACGCGGGCCTGCGACTGGACGTCTCCCGGCACGAAGTCAGCTTCAAGGGAAAGGCCGTCTCGCTGACCTCGAAGGAATTCCGCATCCTCCAGGCGCTTCTGTCGACGCCCGGCCGGGTCCTCACCCGCGAATCGATCCTTTCAAGGGTCTGGGGCGAGGAGACGCACGTCATCGACCGCACGGTCGACGTCCACATCGCGAAGCTGCGGCAGAAGATCCCGTTCCTGTCGGAGGCGATCGAGACGGTCAAGGACCTCGGGTACAAGCTGCGGGAGGACTGAAGGCTTGCGGACCCGGATCTCCATCGCGACAAAGTTTTTCCTCACCTATTTCGTGATCACCGGCGCCGCCCTCGCCTTTGCGGGGATGGCCGGCTATCTCCAGTTCCGGAAATACGCGATGGACGAGGTGGACGGCAACCTGCAGCGGCAGGCCCGGCTGGTCTCGGAAATGTTCCATCCCCTTCTGGAAACCCCGAACCCGGACCGGGAGCGAATCGCGAGGGAGGGCGACCGCCTCGGCAAGGACCTGGAGATCCGGCTGACGATCATCCTTCCCGACGGAACGGTGGTCGCCGACTCCACGGTGGGAGCCTCCCGCATCACCGCGATGGAAAATCATGCCGACCGGCCCGAGGTTCAGGCGGCGCTTTCCGGCAAGACCGGGGTCTCCCTGCGCCGCAGCATCACGATGCAGGAGGAGGAGCGATACCTTGCCGTTCCGATCCTCTCGGCGGGGCGCATCGTAGGGATCGCCCGCACCTCCATTCCGGTCACCGCCCTTTCCCGGCGGCTCGGCCGGGTCCGGGCGATCACCTGGGGGACGGGATTCGCGGCATTCCTCTTGATGCTCGCCGGTACGGCGGTGCGGGCAAGACATGTGACCGGTCCTCTGAAGGATCTGACGGCGGCCGCCCGGGAACTGGCCGCGGGCAATTTCGGGAAGCGCGTCCAGGTGAAGACAGGAGATGAGCTCGAGGAATTGGGGGCTGCGCTGGACCTTACGGCATCCAGGCTCGAACAGACCATATTCCAGTTGGAGGCGGAAAAGACCCGGCTGGCCACGATCCTGGAAAATCTCTCCGAAGGAGTGGTCGTCATCGAATCGGACCGGGCGGTGCGGATGCTCAACCGCGAGGCCGTGAAAATCCTCGGAACGGCGGATGCGCCCGCGAAAGGACGCCCGGTCGCGGATGTGATCCGCCATCCCGAGGTGATGGCGTTCCTCGACTGCTGGAGAAGGGGCGAGACCCCGCCCCCCAGGGAAACGTTCATCCCCTCCCGAACCGGCGATCGCACCGTGCGCCTTACGGGAACCACCGTCCGTTACGACGCTGCGGCGTCGTCGGATTTCCTTCTCACCCTCATGGACGTCACGGAAGAGAAACGGCTTGCGCGGGTAAAAAGCGATTTCGTCTCCAACGCCTCGCACGAACTGCGCACCCCACTGACGAACATCCGGGGATACCTGGAGGCGATGGAGGATTCCATCAAGGAGGGAGCGCCGATCGATCCCTCCTTTCTTGCGACCGCCTGCGCGAATGCGATCCGGATGGACCGGCTCATCGAGGACCTCCTCGAGCTTTCCCGGGCGGAATCCGGGCAGGCTCCGCTGGAAATCGAGGAGATCCCGCTGCCGGCGTTTCTCGATCGTGTCGCCTCCCTGCATCGCCCCGCGGCCGACCTTTCGGGAAATACCCTCGTGGTGGGAGGCGAGGACGTCCCCCTCCGGGCGGACGTCCGCAAGCTGACCCTGGCCGTCTCGAACCTCGTGGACAACGCGATCAAGTACGGCAAGGAGGGCGGGCGCATCACCCTATCCGGGAGAGCGCTGGAGGGAGGCTGCCTCCTGGAGGTCGCCGACGACGGGCCGGGGATCCCGCCGGAGCACCTTCCCCGGATCTTCGAGCGGTTCTACCGCGTGGACAAGGGAAGATCCCGCGATCTCGGCGGCACGGGACTGGGGCTCTCCATCGCAAGGCACATCGTCGAATCGCACGGAGGAACGATCCGGGCGGAAAGCCGCCTGGGCGTGGGAACCCGCTTCCTGATCCGCATCCCGGGGTAACCGTCACGATGGATCCACGGGTCCGGCTCGCCCGATTGATCGATTTCGCCAGGCGGCGTTCCGCCTATTACCGGGACCTGTACGCCGCGCTGCCTGCCGATGCAGCGGACCTGAAGGCCCTTCCGCCTGTCACCAAAGAAGGGCTGATGGCGAATTTCGACTCATGGACAACCGACGCCGTGGCGACCCGCGAGTCTGCCGAGGCGTTCGTTGCGGATCCCTCCTCGATCGGCCGCCTCTTCCTCGACCGCTACGTCGCATTCGCCACTTCCGGCACAACCGGCCGTCCCGCCGTATTCCTGCACGACAAGGATGCACTACGGGTCTACATACGGCTTGCCTTGTGGCGCCGCCTCCCTTCGCTGATCCGGGCCGGCAGTCTTCGTACGTTCCTCGTCAACCGGGCCCGGACGGCGACGATCATCACGACCGGCGGGCATTTCACGAGCTCCGTGATCGAAGCGCTGTTCCGGTCCCGGTTCCCGGGACTGTCCGGCCGCAACCGCGTTTTTTCCCTGTTGGACCCGCTCCCGGAGCTGGTGCGGGAGTTGAACGACTTCCGGCCGGCGATCCTCGGAAGCTACCCCACGGCCCTCGCGATACTGGCGGAGGAACAGGAGGCCGGCCGGCTGCGGATTCGCCCGGCCCTGGCGCTATCGGGCGCCGAAAGGCTGTCCCCCCCAGTCGCGAGGCGCATCGCCGCCGCGTTCCGCTGCCCCGTCAGGGACACGTATGCGGCCTCCGAATTCCCCGGGATCGCCTTCGACTGCAGGCACGGCCGCCTTCATGTAAATTCCGACTGGGTGATGCTGGAGCCTGTGGACGCGGAATATCGCCCTGTCCCGCCCGGCGTACCTTCGAGCACCACGCTGCTCACAAACCTTGCGAACCGCGTGCAGCCCCTCCTCCGGTACGATCTCGGAGACAGTGTCACCGAGCTTCCATCCCCCTGCCCTTGCGGCAGCAGGCTGCCCTCTGTCAGGCCCGAAGGTCGGCATGACGAGATCCTGTTCCTTGAATCCCCGGAAGGCAGCCTGAAGCCTGTCCTGCCGCTCATCCTGGCCACGGTGATCGAGGAAACGCCCGGGGTGCGGAGCTACCAAATGATGCAGGCGGGGAAGCGGCTCCTGCGCCTCCGCGTCGACGAGGCCCCGGGACACGACCGCCGGCCCCTATGCGAGGAACTCCTCCGGCGCCTCCGGGATTACCTGTCGACCCAGGGGCTGTCCACCGTCACGGTAGAGCTATCCGGGGAACGTCCGCGGCGCAACACGGCAGGCGGCAAGCTTCGGCAGTTCTTCGTGGAGGGGGGCAACCGCCCCTCCGGGTCTTAACACGAACTTAACCTCCCGCTTACCCGGCCTTGATGTAGATTTCATAAGATTCCTCCACGAACAAACCGCAGCTCCATAAAAAGGAGGATCGGCACAATGCGAAAAGGGATCGGACGATGGCTCGGGATCGGCTTGGCCGCGCTCGGCATCGCTTGGGTGCAACCGGCGATGGCCGCGGATTCCATTGCGATCACGGGGGCGGGGGCGACGTTTCCCTACCCGCTGTATTCCAAGTGGTTCTACGATTATTCCAACTCCCACCCGGGCCTGAAATTCAACTACCAGTCGATCGGCTCCGGCGGGGGCGTCAGGCAGATCACCGCGGGGACCGTCGATTTCGGGGCGAGCGACGCGCCGATGACCGAGGATGAGCTCGCCAAGCTTCCCGGGCCGATCTTCCACATCCCCACGGCGATCGGCGCCGTGGCGGTCGTCTACAATCTCCAGGGAATGGGAAGCGGTCTGAAGATCACCCCCGACGTCCTGGTGGACATCTACTTCGGGAGGATCACCCGCTGGAACGACCCGAAGATCATCTCCTTGAACCCGGGCGCCAAGCTTCCCGCGGCGGACATCGTGGTGTCCCATCGCTCGGACGGTTCGGGGACCACGGACATCTTCACGAATTACCTGTCCGCCGTGAGCAAGGAGTGGAGAGCGAAAATCGGCCGGGGCAAATCGGTCAACTGGCCGGTCGGCCTCGGCGGAAAGGGAAACGAGGGCGTCGCCGGCGTCGTCAAGCAGACCCCCGGGGCCATCGGATACGTCGAGCTCGCCTACGCGATGCAGAACAAAATGACGGCGGCGGCCTTGCGGAACCGGGAAGGGAACTTCGTCCTCCCGACGCTCGATTCCACATCCGCGGCGGCGGCCGGCGCATCCAAAACGATGCCCGCCGACTTCCGGCTGACGCTCGTGGACGCGCCGGGAAAGGATTCCTACGGAATCTGCGGCCTGACCTGGCTCCTCGTCTACAAGAACCAGAAGGACGAGGCGAAGGGAAAGGCGCTGGTCGCGTTCCTGAAATGGGCGATCCGGGACGGCCAGAAGATGAACGCGCCGCTGCTCTACGCGCCGATCCCGAAACCGGTGGTCGAAAAGGTGGACCAGGCGATCCGTCAGATCAATTACAGGGGGAAGAGCCTGTACTGAACCGCACGTAGACAGGAGGTTCCGGCTGCGCCGCCTCGGAGGGGGGCACTGGCAAAATCGATCAAGGAGGGACGTTCTTAAAACTTAATCAAGGGACATTCTGAAAACTTTGATGTGAAGTTCAGGGACGTTCTTAAAACTTTGGGAGATGCTGGGACGTTCTTAAAGTTTTTCATGTAACCCATACAGAAATGAAAAACTTTAAGAACGTCCCCAAGTGAAGTTTTAAGAACGTCCCCTTCCGAAAAGTTTTCAGAATGTCCCCTACTGAAAGTTTTAAGAACATCCCCGTATCAATTTTTCGCCAGTGCCCCCCTCCTGCGGCGGCTCCGCCGGAACTTCCCGCGAGGAAGCAGGCGTACGTGAGCAGACGCATGAGAGGCGATAACCCGAAGGATGTGCTGTTCGAGAAGGCGACCGCGGTTTTTGCGTTCGGGGTCCTGTTCCTGGCCGTCCTGCTGTTCGCGCTCCTGGTGCGCGAATCGGTCCCCGCGATCCGGAAGTTCGGAGCCGCGTTTCTCGTCACGAAAACCTGGGACCCGGTCGCGGAAAACTTCGGGGCGCTCCCGTTCATCTACGGAACGCTCGTCTCCTCCTTCATCGCCCTGTTGATCGCGGTCCCGCTGGCGGTGGGGTCCGCCATCTTCATCAACGAGTTCGCGCCGGAATGGCTGAAAAACCCGGTGTCGTTCCTGGCGGAGCTCCTGGCGGCCATCCCGAGCGTGATCTACGGGCTTTGGGGGATCTTCGTCCTGGTCCCGGTCCTGCGGGACCTCCTCATGAAGCCGGCGGCGCACTACCTCGGCTGGATCCCCCTCTTCAAGGGGCCCGTCTACGGGCCCAGCATGCTCGCCGCGGGCGTCCTGCTCTCCATCATGATCATCCCCTTCATCCTTTCGGTGAGCCGGGAGGTCCTCGCCACGGTCCCGCGCCTCCAGAAGGAAGCCGTCCTGTCGCTGGGGGGGACCCACTGGGAAATGATCCGGATCGTCATCGGACAGCACTGCATCCCCGGGATCTTCGGCGCGACCGTCCTGGGGCTGGGAAGGGCGCTCGGGGAGACGATGGCGGTCACCATGGTGATCGGGAACCGGCCGGAGATCTTCTTTTCGATCTTCCAGCCCGGCTACTCGATGGCCGCCGTGATCGCGAACGAATTCACGGAGGCGACCGGGCAGCTCTACCTGTCCGCCCTGGTGGAAATCGGACTGGTGCTCTTCCTCATCACCTTCGTGGCGAACCTGGCGGCGAAGGGGATCCTCAATACGATGGTCGCCCGCGCGGGCAGGGGGCTGTGAAGATGGAATCGATCGCCTTCCGCCGCAGGGCCGCCGACCGGGTCACCCGGGGATTGTTCGCCCTTTCCGCATTCGTCGTCATCCTGCCCCTGTTCCTGATCTTCTTCGACCTCCTCTGGAAGGGGGCCCGGGAGCTCAAGTGGACGCTGCTGACCGACCTCCCCCATCCCGTCGGCGAGCCGGGCGGCGGAATCGCAAACGGCATCCTGGGCACGCTTTCGATCGCGGGGCTGGCCATGGCGGGAGGGATCCCGATGGCGGTAATGGCCGGCATCTACCTGGCCGAGTACGGACGGGGAAAGTTCGCCTCCGCGGTCCGGTTCGCCGTCGACACGCTGACGGGGGTCCCCTCCATCATCATGGGGATCTTCGGCTACGTCCTGTGGGTCCTTCCCATGAAACGGTTTTCCGCCTGGGCGGCCGCCGCTTCCCTCGCGATGATCTTCATCCCCATCGTCGTCCGGACGACCGAGGAGATGCTGAAAACCGTGCCGGCGTCGGTCCGCGAGGCGGCGCTGGCGCTGGGGATCGAGCGGTGGAAGACGACGCTGTTCATCACGGTGCGGACCGCGACGGCCGGCATCGTCACCGGCATCCTGCTGGCGATGGCGCGGATCATCGGGGAAACCGCCCCGCTCCTGTTCACCGCGCTGGGCAACCAGTTCTGGCAATCGGGGCTGGACCAGCCGATCGCGGCCATCCCGCTGCAGGTGTTCAATTACGCGATCTCCCCGTACGACGACTGGCACGACAAGGCCTGGGCCGGCGCGCTCGTCCTGATCGGGATGGTGTTGGCGATCAGCGGCGGCGCGCGGTATTTCACGAGGGTCCGGAAGTAGGAGGAGAACACGGCGATGGAGAACGCCCTGCAGGTCAAGGATCTTTGCGCGTGGTTCGGCGACCACCAGGTGTTGAAGAACATCACGATGGACATCCGCAGGAACTCGGTCACCTCGGTCATGGGGCCCTCGGGGTGCGGCAAGAGCACCTTCATCCGCTGTTTGAACCGGATGCACGACCTGACCCCCGGCTTCCGGGTCGCGGGGGACGTCCTCTTCGACGGGCGGAACATCTACTCGGAGAAGATCGATCCGGTCCTGCTGCGCCGGAAAGTCGGGATGGTCTTCCAGCAGCCCAATCCCTTCCCCCGGATGTCCGCGTTCGAGAACGTCGCCGTGGGGCTGAAATTCAACGGAAAGAAGCGGTCGCGCGCCGAGATGGCCGAAACCGTAGAGAAATCGCTGCGGATGGCGGCCCTCTGGGACGAACTGAAAGACCACCTGGGCCGTCCGGGGTCGAGCCTCTCCGGCGGGCAGCAGCAGCGGCTCTGCATCGCGCGGGCGCTGGCGGTGGAGCCGGAAGTCCTGCTGATGGACGAGCCCTGCTCGGCGCTGGACCCCATGTCCACCGCCAAGATCGAGGAGCTGATCGAGGACTTGAGCGACAAGTACACGATCGTGGTCGTCACGCACAACATGCAGCAGGCCGGCCGGATCTCCGATTATGTCGCCTTCTTCCTCCTCGGCGACCTGATCGAGATGGACAAGGCCGCGAAGATCTTCACGAACCCCGCGGACAAGCGGACCGAGGAATACATCACCGGCAGGTTCGGATAACCGGAACGAGAGGGAGCGGACATGAAGAAACATTACCGGGAAGAGCTGGGCAACCTCAAGGAGACGGTCCTGCGGATGGGGGGGCTGGTCGAGCAGATGACCCACCGGGCCATCCAGGCGCTCGTGGAGCGGAAGACGGAGATGCTCGCCGAGGTCGACGCCATGGAGTCCCAGGTCAACCAGCTCCACATCGACATCGACGAGATCTGCCTGGAGATGATCGCCCTGCGGCAGCCCACCGCCGCCGACCTGCGGTTCATCGCGGCGGCCATGAAGATCAACACCGACATGGAGCGGATCGGCGACCAGGCGATCAACATCAGCGAGCGGGCCCAATTCCTCCTTACGGTCCCGCCGGTCAAGCCGCTGATCGACATCCCCCGGATGGCCGAGATCGCCAAGGGGATGCTCCGGGACGCGCTGGACGCCTTCGTGAACGGGAACGACGCGCTTGCGTACGACACGATACACAAGGACGACCTGGTGGACCAGCTGAAGGACCAGGTGTTCCGGGAGCTGCTGACCTACATGATGGCCGACCCGGGCACCATCCCCCGGGCGCTGGACCTCATCCTGGTCTCGCGGCACCTGGAGCGGATCGCGGACCACGCGACCAACATCTGCGAGGACGTGATCTTCATGGTCAAGGGGAAGGACATCCGCCACCAGGGGCCGCTGGCCTGACCGCCGCCTACATCACCTTGCGGATCGTCCTCCGGGATTCCTCCTCGCGCTGGTTCCGGACATCCAGGATGTCGTCGGCCACCAGCTCCATCATGTCCCGCATTTCGGTCTCGTCCAGCCGCCAGCAGTTGACGTAGAGGTTGTACAGCAGGCGGCCGACGTTCTCGGCGTTCCCGAACACCAGGTTGCGCGTCTGCTCCCCCTCCTTGGTGAGAAGCACGAAATTGTCCATCCGCGACGGGGGAGCGCCGTCCACCTCGATGGACAACGTTTTTTTATCGTCGGATATGTGAATTTCGATTTTCATTGCGCGCCTCCTCGCATTAAGATGTAAGTTCCTGAGCCGAAATTCACACCATGGAGGGTTTTCCATGAGATACCTGATTCTCGGAAGCGGTCCCGCGGGGATCGCGGCGGCCAAGGCCGTCCGGAACCTGGAGCCGGACGCCGACGTGGTCATCGCGACGGAGGAGTACGCCGCGCCGTACCTGCGGCCCTGCCTGCCCGACATCGTCTCGGGGGAGATGGAGCCCACCGCGATCGACGACCCGCAGGGGAAAACCCTTGCCGCGGAGAAGATCGAGATCCGGACCGGAAAGCGCGCCCGGCGGGTGGATTCCGCGAAGAACCGGGTCGCCTTTTCGGACGGCACGGAAGAGACCTATAATTTCCTGCTGATCGCCGTCGGCGGGAGCCCGATCGTGCCGCTGGCCTTCCTGAGGAATCCCGGGGCGTTTTTCACGCTGAACACCCTCGGCGACGCGCTGCGGATCCGCGCGCACGCCATGCGTTCCGACGTGGCGGTGGTCTACGGTCCGGGATACCTGGGGATCGAGGCCGCGCGGGCGCTGCGCAAGCTGGGCCAGCAGGTGGTCTGGATCAGCCCGGGCCTCCCCCGCTTCGGCAACCCGATCTCCGGGGAGGCCGAGGTCAAGATCACGGAGCAGCTTCGGAACAATGGCGTCCGGACCCTGGAGGCGACCGATATCGCGGACGTGCTGGACCTGAACGGCAAGACGTACGTCGTCCGCACGGCGGGCGGCGAGGAGATCCGCTGCCAGATGATCGTGGCCGCCACGGAACGGCTCCCCTCCGTCGGCTTCCTGGAGGGAAGCGGCGTCAAGGCGGGGACGGGGATCCTCGTCGACGAATACCTGCGGACCAACGTCTCCAACATCTTCGCGGCGGGCGACTGCGCGGAGGTGTTCGACATCAACCGCCGGGAGAGCCGGATCAACTTCGGGTGGCGCAGCGCGATCAAGCAGGGGCAGCTCGCCGGGGAGAACATGGCGGGCGGCGGGAAGGTCTACATCCGGAACACCGAGGATTACTTCGGGCTGCTGTACGGCTCGCCGCTGCTGGAGCGCGCGAAGTAAGACGCTCCCGACACGGAAGGCGCAGCCGATGGGGGGTGCAGGCGCTGGCGAAAACTATCAAGGAAGGACGTTCTTGAAACTTTGATGGGAAGTTCAGTGACGTTCTGAAAATATTACGCAGGGACGTTCTTTAAGTTTTTCAAGTATACATGGCGAATAAAAACTTAAAGAACGTCCCCGAATTCTCCACAATGTTTTCAGAACGTCCCCTTCTGAAAGTTTCAAGACCGTCCCCGTATCAAGTTTTCGCCAGCGCCCGCCCCTCCGGAGACAGGCGCCTTCCTTATAGGGGAGCGTTACGGCCCCGCGTCGATCGCGGGATCGAACGGGCGCGGCTCGCCGGCCGGGATCGTCCATTCCCCCACGGTGAACCGGTGCCCGCACGAAGGGCACACCAGGATCACCGCGAGGCTCCCGCCCCGCCTGCGGAAGGAAACGTGAAACCCCCTCCCCCCGCCGCACCGCGGGCAGTCGGAGAGATCCTCCTTCACCTCGACGCTTGCGGTGGGCTCGCTCAATAGTCGATTCCTTTCTCCGCCTCGATTCCGAGGTCGAACGGGTGCTTGATGCAGCGCATCTCCGTGACCAGGTGGGCGCGCCGGATCACCTCTTCGTGCGCGTTCCGGCCGGAGAGGACCAAGTGGACGTTTTCCGGCTTCTCCTGGAGGAGGGAGAGAACGTCCTCCAGCGGAATCAGCTTCAGGTGCAGGGCGACGTTCACCTCGTCCAAGATGACGATGTCGGCCTTCCCCGAGAGCATCCTCTCCCGCGCGGCCGCCAGTGCCTCCTTGGCGGCCCGGGAGTGCGTGGAGAAGTCCAGCGTGTCGCCCATGATCCCGACGAACCCCTTCCCCATCGGGACGAGCTCGAACTCGGGGGCCAGCCGCTTCGCCCCGTCCAGCTCGCCGTAATGGAGCGATCCCTTGATGAACTGGATCATGACGACGCGCATCCCGTAGCCGACCGCGCGCACCGCCATCCCCAGGCACGACGTCGTCTTCCCCTTCCCGTCCCCCGTCAGGACCAGGACGAGCCCCTTGCGGGGCTTGTCGGGAATCCGTGACTTCTCCAGGTGCAGCGGCATCGGGATCTCCTTGTAAAGCTTGCGATTATCCTGTAAGTGCCCTTGGTGGCGACGTTTTTAAGATGAAGGTTAATTATTTCCGTTTCCGGCGTATCCTATAGGTGTGGAGACAGCCCTCGAGACGACCAAGGCCGACACGGCGGGGAGGGACCGATGACCGAGCAGAAAAGACGCTGCATGGTGTGCGGGAAGCCGGACCCGGGAGAGGACTCCATCTGCCCGGTGTGCAAGGCGCTCATCCGCGGGGAGGCGCTGGACCACCAGAAGCAGATCAAGAAGGACGCCGACCGCGAGCTCCACAAGGAAGGATCCGACCCGCTGAAGAAATAGGGGGCGCCCGCACGCGGCGGGAGACGATCGCGGGATCGAAATGGGGCGCTCAGGTGCCCTGGAGGATCTCGGCGAACTGTTTCCCGAACTCCACGCAGGCCGCAAGGTCCGCGGCGGACGGGGACATCCGGACCCGGACGGGCTCGGGGGACACCTTGAGCCGCATGGATGTCAGGATATCCTGCACGGTCTTGATCGCCTCGCCGCTCCAGCCGTAGGACCCGAACACCGACGCGGGCTTCCCCTTCACGTTCAGCACGACCAGGTTGGCGATCAGCTGCAGGATCGGGTGCGGGACGTTGCTGTTGAGCGTCGGGGTCCCGATGAGAAACCCCGCCGCCACCTCGAACTCGTCGATGATCGTGTCGATCGGGATCTCCACGGCGTTCATGAGGACCGGTTCGACGCCCCCCGCGCGTACGCCTTCGGCCACCTTCGCCGCCATCGCGGCCGTGTTGCCGTACGCGGAGACGTAGACGATCGCCGCCTTTTTCTCCTTCACGCGGGACAGGATCGATGCCCGCTCCTCGTACCACGACAGATACGACAGGGGGTCCTTCCGCAGGATCGGCCCGTGCGACGGCGCGATCATCGAGATCGGGCAGCTCTTCAGCCGCTCGCACGCCTTCAGGATGTGCTCCTTGTAGGGCCGCATGATCGTGCCGTAGTAGAACTCGAACGCCTTCCGCGCCTTCCCGGGCTCGTGCAGCTCGTCGTTGAAAAACTCCGGGCTGGAGTAGTGGGCCCCGAGGAAATCGCACGGGAACAGGATCCGGTCCTCGACCAGGTAGGTGAGGATCGTGTCGGGCCAGTGCAGGAACGGCGCGTTGATGAACCGGAGCGTCTTCCCGCCCAGGGGCAGCTCGTCGTCGTCGCCGACGATGCGGAAGGGGAACCCGGCGTTGACGAGGTTGTCGACGAACGTCTTCGCGGACCGGGACAGCAGCACCGTCACCTTGGGGTGCCGCTCCAGCAGGTCCACCAGCGCGCCGGCGTGGTCCGGCTCCGAGTGGTTGATCACGACGTAATCGATCGTTTCCAACGGCAGGAACTCGGCGATGTTCCGGAACAGCTCGTGGGCGAAGGGGCGCTTCACGCAGTCGATGAGGGCCGTCTTCTCCGTCCCCCGGACGAGGTAGGAGTTGTACGTCGTCCCGTACCCCGTCGGGATGACGATGTCGAAGACCGTGAGGCCCGGGTCCTTGGCGCCCACCCAGTGGACGTTCGGCGCGATCGTCTCGGTCGGCATCGGCTATTCCTCGATCCTCTCGAACTCGTCCTTGCCGGCGCTGCAAAGCGGGCAGACCCAGTCGTCGGGGATGCTCTCGAACGGCGTCCCCGGCTCCACCCCGTTATCCGGGTCCCCCAGGGCGGGGTCGTAGATGTAGCTGCACACGATGCATCGCCATTTCTGCATGGTGTCCTCCCGCCGGGATCGGGACGATGGAATGGGAAGCTAAACCGCCTGGAGCTCCACGAACTTTTCCCTGGGGGCGCCGCAGATCGGGCAGACATCGGGCGGCTCGTCGCCCACGTGGATGTAACCGCACACGGAGCATTTCCATCTCTTCATCGGGGGTCCCCTTTCCGCTCGATTTCCTGTACGTATATCACAATCCGGTCCCTTCTATAATGGAACGTATGGGCGGCGAAACGCAACGGATCATCGACGGCCCCTACGTCGCCGTCGACGTGGAGACCACCGGCATCGAGGCGGGGGACGGCCACCGGATCTGCGAGATCGCGCTGCTCCGGTTCCTGCGCGGGAACGTCATCGATTCCCTGGTGTCGCTGGTCAACCCCCTGCGCCCCATCTCCCCGGGAGCGTCCGCCGTCAACGGGATCACCGACCGGATGGTCGTCGATGCGCCCCTGTTCATCGACCTGCTCCCGGGGATCCTCTCCTTCATCGACAACGACGTGCTGGTGTTCCACAATGCCCCCTTCGATCTTTCCTTCCTGAGGGCGGAATCGCGCCTGGCGGGGGTGGACTGGCCGGGGAATCCCGTCGTGGACACGCTGGCGCTCGCGCGCCGGACGGGGCGGTTTCGCAGCCATGCGCTGTCCACGCTTTGCCGGGAACTGGGGATCGGCGCCGGCTTCCACCGGGCCGAAGGGGACGCATACGCAACGGGAAAACTCCTGTTGCACCTCTTGTGAAACGATGCCCGGGGGTTATCTCGCGGTCTTTTTTCGCGCCGCCAGGTCCTTGCGCTTCACCCCCGCGGACAGGGCGGAGAGGAGCGCTTCCCGGCGGTCGTAGAGCCGGCCGTGGGGGCGCTTCTTCGCCCGGGCGAGCGCATAGGCGGTCAGGAGCGGCAACGCCACCGTGGAGTCCACGTAGCAGACGACGCTGTCGGGGAGCCGGTCCGGGTCCACCTTTCCCCAGGAGACGGCCTCGGAGGGCGTGGCGCCGGAGAGCCCTCCCGTGTCGGGGCGGGCGTCCGTGACTTGAAGGAAGTAGTCGTGCCCCATCGAAGCGATCCCCAGGACCTCCTGGATCTGCGGCTCGGTCTGGAGCATGAAGTTCTTCGGCGACCCGCCGCCGAGGATCCAGACCGCGCTTTTCCCCCGCTGCTTCTTCGCGTCGTAGACGATCGCGGCCGTCTCGTTCACGTCGAGGGAGACGTCGATCTTCACCCCCCGGCCGCCCAGCCGCATCGCGGCGACGTTCATCCC
>PQAK01000041.1 GCA_003105225.1 Deltaproteobacteria bacterium
ACGTGGTCTGCTCCGCGCTGGAATCCGACCGCCTCGCGGTTCTCGCCGCGAAGAGGACCATCGTCACCGTGGAAGCGATCGTCCCCGCCGGCGCGTTCGTAGCCCGCCCGGGCGAGATCTTCCTTTCCTCCCTCCACATCGACTTGGTCGTGGTCGCCCCGCGGGGCGCCCACCCGGGCGCGTGCGTCAACACGTACGGAATCGACCGGGCCCATGTCGAGACGTACCTTGCGGCGTCGAAGTCGCAGGAAGGGTTTTCCGCCTATCTTGCGGAATACGTCCTCGGGAAGACGGAGGAAACGTACCTGGAACGGACGGGGAATGCGCGGGCAGCCGCGGGAAAGGGGGCGTGAGGCGATGCCGCTGGCCCTTTCCGGCTGCACTCCCGACGAGTTTCTCGCCTTCCGGATCTCGCAGGAAGTCCGCGATTTCGAGCGGACGGCCGTGGGAACGCTCTCTCCCGTGCCGCTCTTGGGGGTCCTGCACGCCCAGGCGTCCCACGCCGGGCACGGGAAATTTCTCCTGCTCGGCTCCCGGGAGACCCCGCTCACGGAGGGATCCAAGGAGCTGTTCGACCTCGCGCAGCGAGGGAAGCTCGACCTCTTCTTCCTCTCGGGGGCGCAGATCGACCGGAAGGGGAACATCAATCTCACCTGCATCGGGCCGTACGACTCCCCGAAGGTCCGGCTCCCCGGGGGGGCGGGGTCGGCGATGCTCTATTACATGACCCGGCGCGTGGTCCTGTTCACGCTGTCCCATTCCCCCCGCCTCTTCGTGGAGAAGTGCGACTTCGTCACCTCGGCCGCGTCCACCCCGCAATACCCGTGGCGGCGCGGCGGGCCGACCCGGCTGATCACCCCCCTTTGCACGATGGAATACGACACGGGGGACGGCGAGTGGCGCCTGCTCTCCCTGCACCCCGGGGTATCCCACGCGGAGGCGCAGAAGGAAACCGGGTTCCCGCTCCTTCCGGGATCGGCGCCCGAAACGCCTTCACCGCCTCCCGAAGACGTCGCCCTCCTTCGTGCGCAAATCCCGGTGCTCGCGAACTCCTACCCCGTGTTCGCCCAGGCGCTGGAGGCGCGCATCGGCGCTCTTTCCCCCTGACGCCGGCCGCCGCCCCGCGTCCTTGACGGCCGTCGCGCCCGTCGGTCCCGAAACATTTATCCTTCCCGCGCGTCTAAATGCGCATACACGGAGCATTCCCGGCTTCCTGCCGTCTTTTACGGAAGGCAAACGAGGAGACATCGTGGCGCCATCGCTTCCCTGCCCGAACTGCGGACACGTGGACGACCTGGAAACCGTCATTCCGCTCGGAATCATCGCGGGCAATTCCACTTTATGGAATTGTCGATGCGGGATCCTCCGGGCGGTGGAGATCGGTCGCGCCCCCCGCGAACTCGTCAGGAAGGTGATCGTGGCGGACGAGACGAGGGATTGGATCCGGCGTTCCCTCGGGCACCGGAAGGCGGGATGATCTCCGCCATGGGCGTACGGCTGATCGTTTTTCTCGCGGCCATCCTGCTCGCTTTTCTTGGAATGGAATTCGACTCGTAAAAGACGATGCGCAAACGTCTGTTCCTCGGGCTCGGTCTCATTGGCGCGGCTTTGGTCTTCCTTGCGGTTGCCGTACGCCGCATCGGCTCCATGTCGCCCCCCTGCCCGATCTGCGGACGCAGGGACGACCTGGCCACGGTCGATCCCATCGGAACGCACCTGGGCAAGGCGGTTCTCTGGCAATGCCCGTGCGGAAACACGCGGGCGGTCCTGATCGGCCGTTACGTTCCGCGCGCTCTCATCGAGAAGGCGTTGCTCCGGGATGCGGGATCGAACCGACCGTAAACTCCGACCGGGAAAGAGGGGTGAATCCCGGGCGATGCGCCCGAGGAGGAAGAGCGCCTGGAGCACCGGCAAAGTCCCGTGATGAAAGAGGATGGGAAAAAGAACAAGGGATTACGGTGGCATTCCGTAATCCCCGGAGTTTGCATGGAGCGGGCGACGGGATTTGAACCCGCGACTTCAACCTTGGCAAGGTTGCACTCTACCACTGAGTTACGCCCGCGCAGATTCAAAAGTATGCGAAATACAGGGTATACCTGTCAAGGCCAAGCTTCCGGGGACTTGAAAATATGTCGCACCATCGCGGCACTGCAATATAATCACGCAATTTATTAGGCAAATCCAGACACCAGCACCCCGGTGGCGAGAACGAGCTTACTTTTCCTTTTCGTACGCTCGTCTCCGGACGATCTTGACCGCCTTCTCCACGTCCTTAGTCGTCAACGTCGTCTTTTTCAACGCTTCCGTGGCAATCTTGAAAGCCGCCTCAAGACGGTCCTTCGGGGACAGAACGGAGAGGATATAATCTTCTTTCGACATTACAGACTTCCCATAGCAAAATCCACTTGATGCCTCCTGACACCTGGGGCAGGAAAGCTCCTCATGCAGCCACACCTATCGCAGCAATCGGTGCTGCAGGAGAGACTGCATGTCCCTCCTCCCGTCCAATACACAATGGACGACGACAGTGTCGCCGTGGATCGCGTAGAGGATCCGATACGGCTTGAAATGAATTTCGCGATACTCCCGGATGCCGATCCGCTCCAACTCGGGAGGGAAATGCCCCCGCTCCGGCATATCGGCAAGACTTGCCATGGCACCCTCCAGTCCGTCGAGCAGGGCATCGGCCCGAGCCGGCGAATCGTTGGTCTCCACGTAGAGGTGGATTTCGAGCAGGTCCAGCTCCGCCGCGTCGACGATCGTGACGCGGGGCATTACGACCGGCGTCTGCGACGGATCTTATCGCGTATCCTTCCGAACGCCTTCGCGGCCGTCCGGACACGGCCCGCTTCCAGATCCTTCCTGCTCAATGCAAGGATCTTGAGCAGCGCCAGGCTTTCCTGGATCCGCTCGTATTCGCCGATGTCCTGAAGGACGGCCTTTGCCTCGCCGTTTTGGGTAATGATGACGATCTGCCGGTTTTCCGCGACCTCCCTTAGGAGTTCGGCCGCGTGCGCCTTGACGTAGCTGATCGGCTTGACCGCATCCTGAAGCGGCATGTCTTGCCTCCCGGGAGGAACAGCTAGCTAGGACTTAATTCAGTCTATATTAAGTCCTCAGGCGGGGCAACAACCTTGAGATAAGAAAAAGGGGGGCCGCGCCTACCGGTTGAAGATCTCCCCCACGAAACGGAAGAAATAGTCGAGCCCCGACCACGCCGTCAGCACGATCCCCCCCACGAGGAACACCATGCCGAACAGGTGCGCATCGAGACCGATCACCGGCAGCGGGTAATGCAGGATGAGCGCCGCCACCCCGATGTTGAGGAGGAGCGTCTTCGCCTTGCCCAGGGGGGAGGCGGCGATGATGACCCCCTCGGTGGAGGCGACGCCGCGCAGCGCCGTCACCCCGATCTCCCGCGCGACGACGATCGCCACCATCCAGGCGGGCACCCGGTGGGGAGGGATCAGCATGATCATGGCGGCGCACACCAGGAGCTTGTCCGCCAGGGGGTCCAGGAGCTTCCCGAGCGAGGTGACCATCTGGTACCGGCGCGCGAGGTATCCGTCGAAGAGGTCCGTCACGGTGGCCGCCACGAACAGGGAGAAGGTGATGAGAGACCGGGTGAACGGGATCTGCCGGCCCTCCGGCATGTACAAAAGGAAAACGACCACCGGGATCGTAAGGATCCGCAGAAGCGTCAGAACGGTGGGCGGATTGAGCCGGGACTTCCGGTTCATTCCTGGGAGGCGTATTTCTGGTAGTAGTCCAACACCCGTTTTACGTAGACCCGGGTTTCCTGGTAGGGGGGAATGCCGCCGTACTTCCGGACCGCGGCGGGCCCGGCGTTGTAGGCCGCCACCGCATGGGTGACGTTCCCGCCGAACGTGCCCAGCAATTCCTTGATGTATTTCACGCCTCCCTCGATATTTTCCACGGGATCGAAGGGGTCGTTGACCTTCAGGCGCTTGGAGGTGAACGGCATGAGCTGCATCATCCCCTTGGCCCCCTTGCGGGAGATGGCGTACCGGTTGCCGTTCGATTCGGCCCGGATGATCGCCCTCACGAGCGCGGGCGACAACTGGTTCGCGCGGGAAAACCGGTCGGCGTATTCCATCACCCATGCCGCCTGGGCGGGCCCTTTCGGGTACGAAGGCAGTTCCTTGATCCCCTCGCGCAGATAAAGCTCATATTTTTCATCATATTGCGTGTTGCTGTAGTGGACGACTCCTTCGCCGTCGACGAACCGGTAGATGTCCGCCCAAAGTACCGTTGGACAAACGGCCATGGATATGATTAAAAATATGCGGAAATAAATCATAATTCCTCAATTCTAAGGAATCGCCCCTCCCCTGTCAACCCGTGGAGCACGGCGCCGAAAGGAGCGGTATGGAACGTGTTTCGAATTACCTGGTCATTGGAAGCGGCATCGCGGGGTTAAGTTTCGCCCTGCGCGCCGCAAAAACCGGTACGGTGACGGTTATCACGAAGAAGGAGGCCGCGGAGTCTAGCACGAACTATGCCCAGGGAGGGATCGCCACCGTCTGGAGCGGGGAGGACACCTTCGAGTCGCATATCGAGGACACCCACCGGGCCGGCGCCGGGCTGTGCCACCCCGACGTGGTGGACCTGGTCGTCCGGGACGCCCCCGCGCGGATCAAGGAATTGATCGCCTGGGGGGTGCGGTTCACCCGCCGCAGCGGGATGCGGGAATACGACCTGGGCCGGGAGGGCGGACACTCCCGCCGCCGGATCTTCCATGCCAAGGACCTGACCGGCCGCGAGGTGGAGCGGGCCCTGCTGGAACAGGCGCGGCGGAACCCCCGCATCAAGCTCCACGAAAACCACGCCGCGATCAACCTGATCACCCGGCAGCGGCTCGAGGGGTTCGACCCGCACGGGACCGACGAGGCGCTGGGGGCGTACGTCCTGGACCAGGAAACGGGCAGGATCCACACCTGCATCGCCGACGCCACGATCCTGGCCACCGGCGGGGTCGGCAAGGTCTATCTCTACACCAGCAACCCGGACATCGCCACCGGGGACGGGATCGCCATGGCCTACCGGGCCGGGGCCACGATCGCCAACATGGAGTTCGTGCAGTTCCACCCCACCTGCCTCTACCACCCCCACGCCAAGTCCTTCCTCATCTCCGAGGCGGTCCGGGGCGAGGGGGCGGTCCTCCTCAACCGCGCCGGGAAGCGGTTCATGCAGGGGGTGCACCCGATGGCCGAGCTCGCCCCCCGGGACATCGTCGCCAGGGCGATCGATTCCGAGCTGAAGCGCACGGGGGAGGACTGCGTCTACCTCGACATCACGCGCAAGGGGGCGTCCTTCATCCGCGAGCGGTTTCCCAACATCCACGAGACCTGCCTCTCGTTCGGCATCGACATGACGAAGGAGGCGATCCCGGTCGTGCCGGCGGCGCACTACCTGTGCGGCGGGGTGAGGACCGACCTCGACGGGGAGACCGACATCCGCCGGCTCTTCGCCGTCGGCGAGTGCGCCTGCACGGGGCTGCACGGGGCCAACCGCCTGGCCTCCAATTCGCTCCTCGAGGCGCTGGTCTATTCCGCCCGCGCCGTCCGGCGGACGAACGAACTCTACATCGGCAAGCCCCGCCCCCGCCTCCGTGTCCCGAAATGGGAGCCCGGCAAGGCGCAGGAATCCGACGAGGCGGTCGTCGTGTCCCACAACTGGGACGAGATCCGGCGGATGATGTGGAACTACGTGGGCATCGTCCGCTCGAACAAGCGGCTGTCGCGGGCGCTCGACCGGATCGAGCTGCTGAAGCGGGAGATCTCGGAGTATTACTGGAACTTCAAGGTGACGGGGGACCTGCTCGAGCTGCGCAACATCTGCACCGTGGCGGAGCTGATCGTCCGGTGCGCCATGCAGCGCAAGGAGAGCCGGGGGCTCCACACGACGATCGACTACCCGTACCTCGACGACGAGCACGGCCGCAAGGACACCCTCATCCGCCGGGAGAGGTTCTAGGATACCGCGGAGCCGCCGCTACTCCCAGGCGAGGACGGCGCGGCCCTGGACGCCGGTGAGGACGAGCTTGAGGCGCGGCCCGCCGGGCTTGGGCGGCGGCCCCTCCAGCGCCTCCTTCGGGAACGCCACTTCGTAGGCGCGGTACCACGTCCCGGAATAGGGGAAGAACCGGGAGATCTCCTCGGGGCGCAGATCCGACTTCCGGAGGTAGGCCGGCTCGAAATCCTTCTCGTCCGCGCGGACCAGCCGCAGGGACCAGAGCGTCCCGGGCTTCTCGAGGTCGTTCCCCTTCTCGTCGGGAACGAAGAGGGCGACGAAGAACCGCACGTACCGGTCGGATTCCCCCTTCCACCGGGCGATCACCTTCTCCTTCCGCTCGGCGTCGAGGTAGTAGATGTTCGAGTATTCCTCCGAGAACGCCCGGACCCACGCGGGAGAGAGCCAGGTGGCCGAGAGGATGAACCGCGTGTCGAGCCCGTCGTGCACTTCCTTCGTTCGCGTGTACGTTTCCGTCGTCCGGGCGTACGTGGGCGATCCCTTCACCTTTTCATAGAGGGTCGCCACGCGGGTCCCGCAGGCCGGGGCGGACAGGACCGCTGCAAGAAGCGCCACGGAAAGGAAGATCCCGTACGGACGCCGGCGAAGGTCATGCATGTTCCACGTCCTCTTTCAGGAACATCGGTTCGAGGCGATACCCCTTCTCGGCGATGACCGCGGCGCCCCCCTCGTTCCGGTCGACGATGCACAGCACCCGGGAGACCGTCAGGCCGGAGCCTTCCGCCCGCTCGATCGCCCGGAGCGTGGAGGCGCCGGTGGTCACGACATCCTCCACGATGGCCACCTTCATCCCCTCCCGCAGGTTCTTCGTCCCCTCCATCCACTGCGCGGTGCCGTGCTTCTTGGGCTCCTTCCGGATGATGAACGCCGGGACCGGCCAGCCCCGCAGGGCGCTGGTCAGGGACACCGCCGTCACGATCGGGTCCGCCCCCAGGGTGATCCCGCCGACCGCCTCGGGCCACTCCCCCTTCTCCAGCATCCCGCAGAACAGGCGGCCGCAGAGGACGGCCCCCTCCGCGGTGAGCGTCGTCTGCTTGCAGTCGATGTAGAAGTCGGACTCGCGCCCCGAGGAAAGGATCACCTGGCGCTTCTCGTAGCTTTTTTCCTTGAGGAGCGCAAGGAACCGCTCCCGGTCGCCGACGCCGCCGGCCTGCAGCTGGGACATGGCTTCTTCGCCTCCCGCCCGTGGGATGAAGTTATTTTATATGCGGACGGAGCCGCGGAACAGCGGAAGCTGCTCCTCGCTCTCCGGAAGCTCGAGCGGCACCGGGTACGTCCCGGAGAAACAGGAATCGCAATATCCCTTTTCCATCCTGGGCACGCAGGCGTGCAGCGCGTCGATGGTCATGTAGCCGAGGGAGTCGGAAGTGAGGTACGTGTTGATCTC
>PQAK01000042.1 GCA_003105225.1 Deltaproteobacteria bacterium
TACAAGGCGCGCGACCGAGGGCGCCGCAGGCGTACTTGACAGTACGTCGAGGAGCCCGACCGAGCGCAACGCAGTAGACATGCCCGGATCCGCCGCCGCAGCAGAAGCTTGGTGAGAATTGCGGGCTAGAAGTTGGCGGAATGATTATAATATGGGGCGGGAAAGGTTTATCCCCCGGGGGGTGGTTCAACATTGAGGATGGCGCCGGCAAGACGTTCCTTCCCGTGGGTATCCTTTCTGGCGGCGCTTCCCCTGCTGCTGCACGCCGTAGCTGCTGCGACGTCGACTGCCCCCGCCAACCCGCATAGCTATTTCCAGCAGCCCGCCCAGTGCCCGAAGTGCCACCTCTATGTGGGTTCGAACCTGGATCCCGCCCGGTTTTTGACCTCTTCCGTCGATTTTTGCCTCGAGTGCCACGTCTACGAGGAGCGGGGGAGAACCCATCCGGTCAAGATCCATCCCGATGCAAGGGCGCGGGAGGCGAAAATCCCTCCGGAGTTCCGCATGAGCGAGGGGGAACACATCATTTGCCTTACATGCCACTCCGCCCACGGCCCGTACACGTCCCCTGCAAGGGCATTCGCCGGGCAAACTCCGATCGGAACCGACGGGGGTCGAAATCCCCATTACAAGACATTTTTCCTTCGCCGAACCGATCCCTCGGGAGAAGGGTTCGAAGCGATGTGCGGCGCCTGCCACAAAGTGCCATGAGCCCCCTGCGGTCATCCCGAATCCCCCGGCGAACCATTTTCGTGAACCCGCGGTTCCAGTTCGGGGTGACGTTATCCTTCTCCATTGCCGTGTTCGCCGGCGGCGCCCTGTTCGGATGGTCGTTTTACCGTTGCGCCAAGTCGGCGCTGCGGATCGCATCGCTCCAGGCGCACTATCATTTCCTGACGCCCTACGCGATCCTCGAGGACCCCCTGATCCGGCACGTGGCGATCCTGTCCGCCGGCGTGCTGGCCGCATGCCTCCTCCTGCTGGCCCTCCTGCTCCGCAGGATCCGGCGGGGTGTCGGCGGACTCGTGGACTCCCTGCATCGATCCGCGCAGGGAGACCTCTCCACTCCCACGGGAGCGGAGGGGCTCACGGACATCGTGCGGCTCGGAACGAAGATCGACGCGGCCCGGACCCGGACGCTCCAGAGGATCCACGAAATCCGGGCAGAGGTGGATCTTCTGCGGAACGAACCGCTTCCCGATGAGGAATTCGCAAGACGGTGGAGCGCGTTGAAAACCGCTTTCCGGAAAGTCGCCCCGTGAGCCCCTCTCCGTCCGGCAAGGAACCGCGCATCGCGGATCCGAGCTATGTGGGCCGGATCGCCCTGAAGCTGACGCTGATCCTCCTCGCCGCCGGCGGGCTCCTCTTCCTGGCCTTGTACCTCCTGTTCACCCGCCCGCTCCCGGGAACCTATTCCGGCGTGTATTTCGCTTTGCGCAACCTGTCCACCCTGCTGGCTCCCATCCTGTTCTTTACCATCCTGGCCTTTGCCCTGATCGTGACCGCGGCGATCGGCATCCTTTCGGGCTACGCGTTGCACCGGATCGCGGGCCCGCTCTACCGGATGGAGCGGGCGCTGGAAAACTTCGAATCGGGAGACCCGGTAAAGGCGGTTTTCTTTCGGGAGGGGGACCAGCTGGTATCCCTCGCCGATGCGTACAACGAATGCATCACGCGCATAAGGGAAACCCGCATGGAGTGGCTGGCCGCCATGGAGCACGCCGATCGGCTCTGTCTCCAGGATTCGGCCACCTGCCGGGCGGAGATGAGCAACGCCCTTGCCCGGATGTCGGAGCTGCTTTCCCGGTACCGGTGATGGAAAACGCGTCCTTTTACCAGCGGGCGAAGCGGTTCCTGTTGGGTGCCCCGCGGGACCTGTTCGACCCGCGGATCTTCCACAAGGTGTCCCTGATCGCGTTTTTCGCGCTCGTGGGCCTGGGAGTAGACGGGATTTCCTCCTCGTGCTACGGCCCCGAGGAGGCGTTCCTCGCCCTGGGGAGCCACACGGTCCTCGCGATCTTCGTCGCGATAGCGACCGTGGTGACGGTCTTCATCATCTCCGGGAGCTACGCCCAGATCATCGAGGCGTTCCCTTCCGGCGGCGGCGGATACATCGTCGCCTCCAAGCTCCTCGGAGAGAGGGCGGGGGTGGTGTCCGGCTCGGCGCTCGTCATCGACTACGTGCTGACGATCACGATCTCCATCGCGTCGGGCGCCGATGCCCTGTTCAGCTTTCTCCCGCTGCACTGGCAGCCCTACAAGTTCGGTTTCATCGCTTTTGTCCTGCTCCTCCTTCTCTGGCTCAACCTGCGCGGCGTGAAGGAATCCGTGGTGGCGTTGACGCCCATCTTCATGGCATTCATGCTCTGCCACATTCCGCTGGTGCTCTATGCCGTCCTGCGGCACGTGCCGGAGCTGCCTGCGGTGAGCGCCCAGGTGTCCTCCGAGCTCTCCTCCACCGCGAAACAGCTCGGCTGGGTGGGTTTGGGAGCTCTGTTGATGCGCGCCTACTCGATGGGCGCCGGGACGTACACCGGGATCGAGGCGGTCAGCAACTCGATGCAGACGCTGCGGGAGCCGCGCGTCCAGACGGGGAAGAAGGCGATGCTGTACATGGCGTTCTCCCTCTCCTTCATCGCGGGAGGGATCATCCTGGGATACGTGCTCAACGGGGTTGCGCCCACCCAGGGAAAGACGCTGAACGCCGTCCTGTTCGAAAAACTGCTGGGAGGCATCTGGCCGGGAAGCACGGGCCTCGCGGTTTTGGCGTTCGTACTGGTCTCCGAGGCGGCGCTCCTCTTCGTCGCGGCACAGACGGGCTTCATCGACGGTCCCCAGGTCCTTTCGAACATGGCGATCGACTCCTACGTTCCCCACCGGTTCGCGCACCTCTCCGAACGGCTGGTCCCGAAGTACGGCGTCTACTTCATGGGCGGGATGGCGTTCCTGATGCTCTTCATCACGGGGGGCTCGGTCCGGTACCTCGTCATCATGTACTCGATCAACGTCTTCCTCACCTTCAGCCTTTCCCAGTTCGGGATGGTCGTCCACTGGTGGAAGGACCGGGAAAAGGAGAAGCGCTGGAGGCTCAAGCTCGGGATGAACGGAATCGGGTTTCTGCTCACCGCCTCGATCCTGTGCTTCACGGTCTGGATCAAGTTCCCGGAAGGCGGATGGATCACCCTGCTCATCACGGGGGCGTTCATCGCGGTGTGTTTCCTGGTCCGGCGCCACTACCGGACCGCGCAGCAGGCGCTGAAGCGGCTGGACGAGCTCCTCCTCCAGCTTCCCCCCGTGACGGTGTCCTCCGTGCAGGAGCCGATGCTTCGCCGGGTGGCCCCGACGGCCGCCGTCATGGTTTCGGGCTACAACGGCCTGGGGATGCACGTCTTCTTTTCGGTCATCCGGTCGTTCCCCGGGACGTTCCGCAACTTCATCTTCCTGTCGGCGGGAGTCGTGGACAGCACCGTTTTCAAGGGAGCGGAAGAGGTGGTCCACCTCGGGACCGACCTGAAGCAGCAGCTCCAGAACTACGTGGAGTTCGTCAAGGGGCACGGGTATTACGCCGAGGCGCGCAGCGAGGTGGGAACGGACGTCATCGAGATCATCGGCCACCTCGCCGAAGGGGCGTCGAAGGATTTCCCCAACATCGTGTTCTTCTCGGGGCAGCTGGTCTTTCAGGAGGAGAATTTCGTCACGCGCCTGCTCCACAACCAGACCGCGTTTCTCGCCCAGAAGAAGCTGGTCTTCGCGGGGCTGCCGATGATCATCCTGCCGGTCCGGGTGCTCTGACATCCCGAGGCCCGCAGGCGCCGATTCCCGGAGGGGGCGCTTTCCGCCGGTTGACCGGAAGGCCGGTATTCTGCGAAGATACGTTCGTATCGGAAAACAGCGGACGTAATATTCTTTCGAGGGGAGGAAAGGCGATGGCATCCATTCGGAAGGCGGGTTGGTTTCTGGCGATGGCCCTGTTGATGGCGGGGTGGATGGGCGCGTTGGGATCGCTTCGGGGGGTGGCCGAAGCGGGCGTGATCGCGTCCCACGCCGGGGGGGGCGACCTCCGGGCGGCGGAGATTTCCAGGGTGCAGACGTTCCTCGAGGGAAAGGTGGTCCAGCAGAAGCTGATGGATTACGGCGTATCCCCCGAGGAGGCGATGGCCAAGATCCGGTCAATGAGCGACCAGGACCTGCACCGGCTCGCCTCGCTCACCGACCGTGCGGCGGCGGGGGCGGACGATGCGATCGGCATCCTGATCGGGGTGGCGATCCTGATCATCCTGATCATCGTGATCATGAAGCTCATGAACAAGGAAATCGTCGTGCGCTGACGGCGGCGGAAGGGAACCCCATGACGCCGCCGGGTTTCCCGGCGGCGCTTTTTTTTCCCACGGGCATGGGGTTCGGGCGGGAACCGTTCGGAGGCAAGGCTCTCTGCAAACTACGGGAAGACGGTAGAGAACCGGAAATATCTGTTGTAGTCTGGATGAAGAACGTCGAACGGGAGGATTGCCATGCGATCGATTCGCGGAACCTCTTGGTTTTTCGTGCTGGCCATGGCGCTGGCGTGCTGGATGGGACTTCTGGGGTCGCTTCGGGGAGCGGCCGAAGCCGGCGTGATCGCTTCCCACGGCGGCGGCGATCTCCGGGCGGAGGATCTTTCCAAGATGCAGGAGTTCCTCGAGGGGAAGGTCGTCCTGCAAATGCTCGTGGATTACGGCGTGTCCCCCGAGGAGGCGATGGCCAAGATCCGGTCGATGAACGACCGCGACCTGCACCGGCTCGCCTCGCTGACGGACCGGGTGGCCGCGGGAGCGGACGGGTTGGGCTTGGCGATCGGGCTGGCGGTCCTGGTCATCCTGATCCTGCTCATCCTGATGCTCGCGAACAAACGAGTCGTCGTTCGTTGAAAAAGGGGTTGCCGCTTCTGGGCGCCGCCCTGCTGCTGGGCGGCGCCTTTTTCTTCGGGGGAGGATGCGCCGGCACGACGGCGCCCGGGGGAACCGGAAGCGCGGATTTTCCGCCGGCCGTCATCCCGGGCGTCCCTTTCCTTCCTCAGGAGGAGGATACCTGCGGTCCCTCTTCCCTTGCGATGGTCCTCCGTTTCCTGGGAAGCGACGTCTCCACTCCGGAACTGGTGCGCGAGACCCGTACGGAAGGGCTCAAGGGAACGCTGATCACCGATCTGGCCGGCGCGGCGCGGCGCCGGGGATTTTCGGCGGATGTCGTCGACCTGGACCTTCCTCGCCTGCGGGAACGGATCACCGCGGGCAATCCCGTGATCCTGCTGGTCGACCTGGGGGTGTGGGCCTGGAGCCGGCCCCATTACCTGGTGGCGTACGGGTGGACCCCGGAGGGGGTGGTCGCGCATTCCGGGCTCGAAAAGGGGAAGGTGATCCCCTTCTCCACGCTGGATGCGCAGTGGATCAAGATGGGGCGGATGGCGCTCCTCGTCCGGCGGGCGGACCGGTGATGCCGGAAGTTGCTACCCCTGTATGGGTATGCCGCCGCGAGAGCGGCTCCCTTCCCTCGCAGGGGGGCCGTTCGCTCGGTCGCTCGGCTTGCTGGAGACCGCAAGCCTGCGCTCTACCCTTGCCTGAAAGCCTCGCTCAGACCCCCCTGCTGCGTCCAGTCCACCGCAATCGTCGGCCGCCTACCAATAATGGATCTCTCCTTCCGTTCCTTGCGGCGCTCCTGCTGGTCGTCCTCGCATCGGGCGGCTGCGCCCGCGTTCCGAAGATCATCGTCCTGAAGGACCCGCTGACCGCTGCGGAGCACGTGGAGCTGGGCGTCTCCTACGAACGGAAGGGAGAGCTCGACCTCGCGCGGCGTCAATACGAAATGGCGCTCAAGAAGGATAAAGGGTATTTCCAGGCGCGCGTCAACCTCGGCAACGTCTATCTGGCGCAAAAGGAGTACGGAAAGGCGCGCGGGGAATATCTGCGTGCGCTCGAGTCGCGCCCCGGCGATGCGGAGGCCGCCAACAATCTCGCATGGGCCGCCATCCACTCCGGGGAGGGGATCGACGAGGCGCTCGCCCGGATGGAAGCGGTGGCTGCCGGACCCGGCGGTCGGCGCGCCACGCTCCTGGATACGCTCGGCGTCCTCCGGATGCGCGCGAACCGCCCGGCGGCGGCGGAGGAGGCGTTCGCGGCAGCCGAAGCGATCTGCGTCCAGGCCGGAGACTCTCCCGGAGGGGATGCGCGCGGGGAGGCTTCCTGTCCGGAAGAGGTGCGCAGGGAGATCGGCCTGCACCGCGAGGAATTGCGGAAGCGCTTCCCTTCTCCAGCTGCGCCGCCCGCTCTGATAAAATAGTCCCATGCTGCGTGACATGTTCGGGCGGCGGGTCGACTACCTGCGCCTCTCCATCACCGATCGCTGCAACCTCCGGTGCGTCTACTGCATGCCCCCCGAGGGGGTCCCCCTGAAACCCGCAGGGGAGATCCTCACCTACGGAGAGTTCCTCCGCTGCGTCCGCGCGGCCGTATCGCTGGGCATCCGGAAAGTCCGGGTCACGGGCGGGGAGCCCCTGGTCCGACGGGGGGTGGTGGGGTTCATCCGCCGACTGGCCCGAATCCCGGGGGTCGAGGACCTCGGGATGACCACGAACGGCATCGGGCTGTCGGAGGCCGCCGAACCGCTTCGGCAGGCGGGGCTGGGACGGATCAACATCAGTCTCGATACGATCCGTTCCGAACGGTATGCGGAGATCACCCGCCGCGACCGGCTGCCCGACGTGCTCTCGGGGATCGATGCCGCGTTGCGGGCGGGGCTCCGTCCCGTGAAGATCAACGTCGTCCTCCTGCACGGCCTCCATCCGGGGGAAGTCGACGATTTCCTGGCGATGGCGCGGGAAAAGCCGTTGGAGATCCGGTTCATCGAGAGGATGCCCATGGGCTGCCTTCCCACGGAGGGGTATGTCTCCGCGGACCGTATCCGCGACCGGATCCTCTCCCTGCCGGGGTGCCGCAGGGTGGAATCCGGCGTGTCCTCCGTCGCGGTCACGTACGAGGTTCCGGGCTTCGCGGGCACGCTGGGGATCATCTCTCCGATTACCCGGAAATTCTGCTCCGACTGCAACCGGCTCCGGATCTCCGCGGACGGCCGGCTGCGCAACTGCCTGTTCTCGCGGGAGACGATCGACCTGCGGCCGGCGCTGCGGGGAGGGGGAGGGGAAGCGGAAGTGGCCGGCCTCTTCCTCAGGGCGGTGGCGACCAAGCCCGATGGGCACGATCTCTGCGCCGGCGGTTCCTCCCCCGAACCGATGTCCCGCATCGGCGGCTGATGGGAGTCCCCCTGCTCCCCCTCCTCCATCCCGAGTTGCGGTTCCACAACCATGCCTCGTTCCTGCGGCGCCGCCTGGGCGGTCCGGCTGCAAGGATCAGCGTGGAGGCGGGATTCACCTGCCCGAACCGCGACGGTACGCGGGGAACGGGAGGCTGCCTGTATTGCAACAATGCGTCGTTCACGAAGGGGATCCGTTTCCCGGGGCTTCCGGTGGAGGAGCAGGTGCGCCGGACCATCGCATCGCTCGGCAGGCGCAAGGCGTCCCCCCGGCTGCTGGTCTACTTCCAGCCGTACACGAACAGCCATGCGCCGCCGGAACAGCTCGAACGCGCGTACCGCGGAGCGATCCGGCACCCCGACGTCGCCGGGATCATCGTCGGCACCCGGCCGGATTGCCTGGGGCCCGAAGTCCTCGACGTGCTGGAGGCGATCTCGAAGGAGCGGTACGTTTCCGTCGAGATCGGCCTCCAGTCGATCTCCGACGCCGTTCTCGCCCGGATCCGCAGGGGACACACGGTGCGGGAATTCGCGGAGGCCGTCCCGGCGGTCCGGCGGCGGGGGATCGACGTCGCCGCCCATCTCATCTACGGCCTTCCGGGGGACACGGCGGAGAATTTCGTCGCGGCTGCCGGCTTCCTGTCCGATCTCGGGGTGCAGGGAGTGAAGCTGCACCACCTGCACATCGTATCGGGAAGCGGGCTTGCGGCCCCCTATCTGCGCGGAGAGGTGCGGGTGCCCGGATACGGGGAATACGTTTCGGCCTGCGCCGACTTCCTCGAGCGCTTGAGCCCCGAAGTCGCGGTGCTCCGGCTGATGGGCGCTTCCCCCGCGGACCTGCTCCTGGCCCCGGTGTGGGAAAAGGGGAGCCGGGGGATGTCGCGGGACGTGGCCGCCGAGCTTCGACGGCGGGGAACCTGGCAGGGATCGCTGCGAAAGGAGAACGCATGAACGGCGCGAAGAGGGAATACCTTCCCCACTCCACGGGGTGTTTCCTGTGCGGCGACGAGAACGCCTGCGGCGTCCGCTTGAAATTCTTCGTGGAGAACGACGAGGTCTGCTCCCGGATCACGCTTCCGCGCCACCTCAACGGCTACCGGGATGTCGCCCACGGAGGCGTCCTGGCGGCGCTGCTCGACGAGTCCATGGGCTGGGCGGCGACGGTGTTCGGGAGCACGCACCGGATGTACCTGACCGGGGAGCTGACGGTGAAATACATCGCACCGGTCCCCGTGGGGGAGGAAATCGAGGTCAGGAGCCGGATGATCGAGGATGCCGGACGGATCGCCTACAGCGAGGGAGAGCTGCTCAGCGGGGGAAGGGTCTGCGTCCGCGCGAGGGGAAAGTTTCTGCCCATGAGCCGGGAAGCGACGGCGGACGTGATCCCCTACCTGAAATTCGACCGGTGCGGGAAATACAAGACGTTGTTCGAAGGCGTCGGGGAGGCGAAATGAAGCGCGTCCTGGGAATCATCGGTTCCCCCAGGAGGATGGGGAACTGCGAGCTGATGGTGAAGGAGATCGCCGCCCTCCTGCCGGAGCCCGCGGCGCTTTCCATGGTCCGGCTGGCGGAGAAGGACATCCGGCCCTGCAAGGCCTGCTACCGGTGCCTCACCGGGGAGTGTCCGCACCAGGACGATTTCCGGGCCGTGCTGGAGGCGATCGTCGCCGCCGACGGAGTGGTGGTCGCCGCGCCGGTTTACCTGCTCGGCGCGCATTCCTCCCTGCAGCGCTTCCTCGACCGGGGGCTGCAGTTCTTCCGGCGGATCGAGGCGCTCGCGGGGAAGCCGGCGGTCGGCGTCGCGCTCGCGGGCGTCAAGGACGGGGAAGGGGCTTCCCTCCTGGGAGTCGAGAACTTCATCCGCGGCATGGGGATGGAGGTCAGGGGACGCGCCGTGGTCCACGCGGCGCTGCCCGGCGAAGCGCTCCTGTCCGAAGACGGAAGGGAGGCGGCCGCAAGGCTGGCAGGCGCCCTCTTCGCCCGGGGAACGCTGCCGGCGGCGGATCCCTCCTGCACGCAATGCGGCGGGACGTTTTTCGAATTCCGGGGCGGCCGCCGGGTCTATTGTCTCCTGTGCGGCGCAAGCGGGACGGTTTCGTTCGGACAGGGCGGTGATATCCGTCTTGCCACCGCGGCGCCCGCCCACTCCTGGCGGGGCCCCGAGTCCAGGAAGACGCACGGACAATGGCTGATCGGGATGAAGGAGAAATACCGCAGGGACCGGGATCGTTTGAAAAGCGTCGTGGAATCCTACGGCGGAGGAACCTTCATCTGACCCGGATGCGCACCGTGTAGGCAACGGGCCCGGGGGGGAATCCCGCGGAAAGGGCGGCGCCTCCGGCGTCTCTCTCCGGCGGCAGGGTCCCCATCCTCGAAAGTTCCTCCAGGAAAGGCGCGTCGGAAGCCGC
>PQAK01000043.1:0-16449 GCA_003105225.1 Deltaproteobacteria bacterium
GAGACCGGGGTCTTCATGCTCCTGTTCCTCGACCTTTCCTACGACGACGCGAGGCGAAAGGGGCTCCTGCGGAACACGGCGGAGCTGGACGAGGCCATCATCCACGGCGCCGTCAAGCGCGCCCGCCCGAAGTTCATGACGGTCGCCGCGGCGTTCATGGGGCTGTTGCCCATCATGTGGTCCACCTCGGCGGGAGCGGACGTCATAAAACGCATCGCCGCCCCGATGCTGGGCGGCCTTGTCACGTCGTTCATCCTGGAGCTCCTCGTGTACCCGGCGATCTACAAGCTCTGGAAGGCGCGGGAGATGAAGAAGGCGGAAGCCGCCGGAGCCGTGCCCGGGCTGGAAAGGGGATGAGGACGAGCGCCGAGAAGGAGTGGACTCCGAAAGTGGCGACAAGGGAATAATTACGGGAAATATACGTCACAAGGGAACGACGACAACAGAGGGGAGATGGAAGGATGAGAGGAACTTCCCCTGCTTCGGCACAGCCGTGGGTGGCCACTGCGACCAGTGGGAGTGCGCCTGGCGGGAGGACTGTCTCCCCGGTCCCGCGGCACAACGGCACCCGGGATAGCGGGTCCTATATCGACCCGCCGCGGTCCGCGAACCTGCCGAATAATCTCTATCGGATTGAAGAATATTCGCCAGAATCACTCTCCGGGCATCGCAGGTATACGGCGTAACGCAGCGGAAGTTTTATTATTCCGATAGCTTATAAATCTAAAGAAAAATGGCACGGCAGGTGCAACGTGTCCAGAGACACATTGACCCGGAAGGGTGGACGCGGAGGACAGGGACGGACACTTCCTGGGGATTATGGAATTTACCAGAGGCAGGGAGGCGACGTTCAATGCCGATAGGGAGGAGAGGGGGATGGGCATGAATCGTTCTATGGTGTGTGCGGTTCTTCTGGCATTTCTTGCCTTTCCGCCGGCGGGAATCGCCGGGGAGAAGGGACATGGGTCGATGCCCGGGATGAAGTCCGGGGAAATGGGACAAGGCTCGATGGCTGGAATGAAGATGGAAGAGCACGGGAAAATGGGCGACAAGGTCTTCGGCGGGAAGGTCGGGCCGTGGCAAGGTGAAGTGCGCCTGATGGACATGAAGGCCCACATGGAGAAGGCCAAGGCTTCCGGGATGAAGATGGAGGGCATGGTGATGAAGAGCCATCACGTCGCCCTTCATCTGAGCGATCCCGGGACGAAGAAGCCGGTCGCTGTGAGCGAGGGAAAGGGTACAGTGAAGGTGACCGGACCGGACAAGAAGGAGGAGACGACGAATTTCATGGTGATGGAGGGCCACTTCGGGGCCGACGTCAATCTCCCCAAGCCGGGAAAATATACCTTCAAGACGGAGGTCGAGTCCGGTGGCAAGAAAGGCTCTGCGTCGTTTTCGTACACGGTGAAATAACCGGGCACGAGTAACGGGACGCGACAAAGGGCCGCCGCAAGCGGCCCTTTGTCGTTGTTGACCGCGTGCGCCGCAGCGACAAGGACCCGAGGGGAGGGTCATCGGGGTCGACTTGACGGATGCCATTGAAGCCATTTTTTTCACGTTCCGCGGTTCGCCTTTGCGAAGCGGGAAGATGAGGGCAATCATCCCAGGTGGTGTGCATGTTCGAAAGTACTCGCTCCGAAGCTTGAGGTGAAGAAACGATCCCGGTAGGAGGTCAGGCCGATGGGCGGACGTCATGCGCCGATCCCAAATGAGGACGACCCGAAAAGAGCGGCGGAAAAGACGCAATGGAAGGATCCCGTCTGCGGGATGACCGTGGGGCCGGAGAGCCCGCATCGGCTCGTATACGAAGGGGACGAGTACCGGTTTTGCGCCGCGCATTGCCTGGAGAAATTCCGCCAATCCCCTGAACGATACCTGGAAGATGCGGCTCAAAAGAAAGGGCCGGCGGAGGAAGCGCCTTCCCCTGCGGAAGGGAAAGCGTATACCTGCCCCATGCACCCGGAAATCGTCCGGGATGCGCCCGGCAGCTGTCCCAAGTGCGGGATGGCCCTGGAAGCCCGGACGGCGGCCTCCGAAGAGGAGGAGATCCCGGAACTCGTCGACATGACGCGGCGTTTTTGGGTAAGCCTGGCCCTGACGTTGCCTGTCCTCATCTCCGCCATGGGAGATTCGCTTCCCGGACATCATCTGGATGGCATCCTGTCGCCGCGGGGACGGGGATGGATGGAACTTGCCCTGGCAACCCCCGTGGTCCTCTGGGGGGGATGGCCCTTTTTCGTGCGGGGCTGGCAATCCCTGGTCCACCGCAGCCTGAACATGTTCACCTTGATCGGGCTCGGCGTCGGCGTCGCATACGGTTACAGCGTGATCGCAAAGCTATTCCCGGGGATTTTCCCGGTTTCTATCCGGGGCGAGAGCGGGGATGTCTCCGTCTACTTCGAAGCCGCGGCGGTGATCACCACCCTCGTGCTGCTGGGACAGGTCATGGAGCTTAGGGCCCGCAGCCGGACCGGGGCGGCCATCAAGGCCCTTCTCGGGTTGGCGCCGAAGACGGCCCGCCGCATCCGGGAAAACGGGTTCGAGGAGGACATCTCCCTCGACGATGTCCTGCCGGGAGACCGGCTGCGCGTGCGACCCGGGGAGAAAGTCCCCGTGGACGGAATCGTCCTCGAAGGGAGCAGCGCGGTTGACGAGTCGATGGTCACGGGGGAGCCGATCCCCGTGGAGAAGAAGGCGGGCGACCGGCTGGTGGGGGCGACGGTGAACGGCACCGGGTCGCTTGTAATGCGCGCGGAACGAGTGGGGAGCGAAACGCTCCTTGCGCGGATCGTCCGGATGGTCGCGGAGGCCCAGCGCAGCCGCGCGCCGATCCAGAAACTGGCGGACCGGGTGGCGGGCTATTTCGTGCCCACCGTAGTGGCAACCGCCATCGTCACGGCCGTCGTCTGGGGATTGTTCGGGCCGTCGCCGCGGATGGCCCATGCCCTGATCAACGCTGTGGCCGTGCTGATCATCGCCTGCCCCTGCGCCCTGGGGCTTGCGACGCCAATGTCGATCATGGTGGCCACGGGGAAAGGGGCGACCGCGGGCGTCCTTTTCAAGAACGCCGAGGCCATCGAAGTGCTGCGGAAAGTGGACACCCTGGTAGTCGACAAGACCGGGACGCTCACCGAGGGAAAGCCGCGGCTGGTCACCGTGGTTGCGGGCAAGGACTGGGAGGAGGCGGGTCTCCTGCGGTTGGCCGCGAGTCTGGAGCGGGGAAGCGAGCATCCGCTGGCGGCGGCCATCGTCTCCGGAACGCAGGATCGGGGGGTCGAACTCGCCGGCGCGGATTCGTTCGAATCGGTCACCGGGAAAGGGGTCAAGGGTCGCGTGGACGGGCACTCCGTGGGTCTCGGCAACCGCCGGCTCCTCGAGGATCTCGGGATCGACCCGGGAGAATTCGCAGGGAAAGCGGAAGCGCTTCGGAAGGACGGCCAGACCGTGATGTTCGTGACAGCGGACGGAAACGCGGCCGGGCTTCTCGGTGTGGCGGATCCCGTCAAGGGGACGACCGCGGAAGCGATCCGGGCGCTCCACAAGGAGGGGATCCGGATCGTGATGCTGACGGGCGACAACCGGACGACGGCTGACGCCGTGGCGAAAAAGCTCGGCATCGACGAGGTGGTCGCCGAGGTCCTCCCTGACCAGAAGGCCGATGCGGTAAAGCGCTTCCAGGGAGAAGGACGGATGGTGGCCATGGCGGGGGACGGGATCAACGACGCGCCCGCCCTGGCGCAGGCACAGGTGGGTATCGCGATGGGGACGGGCACCGACGTGGCGATGGAAAGCGCCGGAGTAACGCTCGTAAAGGGAGACCTGAGGGGGATCGTTCGGGCGCGGAAGCTGAGCGAAGCCACCATGCGTAACATCCGGCAGAACCTGTTCTTCGCCTTCGTCTACAACGCGCTGGGGGTTCCCGTCGCGGCGGGCGTCCTCTATCCGTTTTTCGGCATTCTCCTTAGCCCGATGATCGCCGCCGCGGCGATGAGCTTCAGCTCCGTGTCCGTCGTGACCAACGCGTTAAGGCTCCGGAGCGTGAGCCTGTGAGGGATCGCGCAGTCATGTCTTTCTCCGCTCCGGCTCCTCCATCCTTATGGCAGGTCACGGGAGCGGCGGCGTTCTCCCATTCGGTGAAATAGAAGCTCCGTATTTTTTTCCACATTGGTGCAATCGCCCCTCCGTGATTTTATCCATCAGGGGAACCCTGCCGCATCGGGGGTCATCTCAACAAGTAACAAACGTTCCTTTCAGGGGGAACGGGAAACCGGTACACACGGAGGTGAAAATATGTTGAGGAAATATTTTCTGGCGCTGACCGTTCTGGCGGCATTCTTCATTATCGCCGCCGGTTCCGCCCAGGCAGGGTGGGGGCATTCGTACGACTCCACGCAGCCCGGGGAAACGATGAGCTCGGAACCGGCCGCTCCGGAAGGATCGTCCAGCTCCTCCGAGCAGCAGACGCAGGGCATGGAATCCTCCGATTACCAGAAGGAGGAGGCCGTGGAAACCGGCAGGCTGCCGGAGAGCCAGGGATTCGAATCCAACGAGCCCGCCACGGTGGACGTCGGCGGTGTTCTTTACAGGGGAGGTATTGACGCAGGTTCGTAGCCTTTGACGAAAAAAAGCCCGTTCGCTTGAAAAAGGCCGGCATTCCGGCGGTTGCCTCCGGATGCCGGCCTTTTTTCATGGAGGGATCCTCGCCCGCTGCGTGCGGGAAAAATCCACTTGTTCTTGTGGAGGGAATTCCCGGCGATTATAATAGGAACATTTCGTGGTTTTATGGAAGCATCTCCCCGTAAGGGAAAATAAACCGGTGTTCAATAAACCTGCGGTTCATTCGGTCCTCCTGTCCCTAGGCGCGTGCCTGTTCTTCCTGTCTGCCTCCCCGTCGGTTGCACTCGCCGCCGTGCCGGTAAAGGACGATGTACGGCTGTTCCAGGAAAACCTGGAGCGGATCGCACGGTTGCCCGACGATGAGGTCCGCCTGTTGCCGACGCTTTTCGGGGCCGCCGGGGAGGGAGTTCGCAAGCTTACAGGACGCACCACGGATGCCGCCCTTGTCGAGAAGGAACTGAACCGGATCGCCTGGCGCGTATCCGCTTCCCTGGTCGGGGCGCGGGAGCCTCGCCTTGCGGTAGCCGCCATTAACCGGGCGCTGTTCGCCGACGAGGGGTTTGCCTACGATCCCGCTCCCGGGGACCCCGAAAATTATCTCCTGGACCGGGTGATCGCGCGGAAACGAGGGAACTGCCTCGGGCTGACCTTCCTCTTTCTGGCCCTCGGCGAGCGGTTGGGCATCCCTCTCCGGGGGGCGTACGTTCCCGGCCACTGTTTTGCCCGGTACGAAGGCAACGGCATGCGGATCAACATCGAAACGGGCGAGAAGGGGGCCGAGCGCAGCGACGCCTGGTACGCGGGGACATTCCGGATCGGGATCGGGAATCCCTATCTGCGCACCCTCGGGAAAAGGGAGATGATCGGGGTGTACCTGAAGAGCCTCGGCGCAACCCTCTCCCGCAAGGGAATGGAGGAAGAGGCCCTGCGTCTCTACCGGGAGGCTGAGCTGTTCAGCCCAGGCCTCCCGGACGTCTACTACAATGCCGGCGTTTCCTACCAGAAATTGGGGAAATCCGACGAGGCCATCGCCCAGTACCGGAAAGCGCTATCCCTCGACCCGGACATGGCGGCCGCCCGCGGGAACCTGGGCGCCACGCTCTGTTCCTGCGGCAGGACGGAGGACGGCATCCGGGAGTACCTGAAAGTCCTCGAAATCAATCCGGATAATCCCAAGGCTCGTTCGGGGCTCGCCAAGGCCTACTTCTCGCGGGGCGCCTACCGGGAGGCGATCCCGCACTGCGACCGGGCGATGGAGCAGGGATGCAGTTTCGATCCCTCGATGCTGCGGGTCCTCGAACGGTACCGCGACGCCGGCAGCATTCCCCCGCCGCGCTGAATCGGTCAGCGCGCCTGGCGCGGCCCCCGTTTCCGCAGGCCTTCCCACGTTTTCCCCGCAAGGAAGCTTTCCGGGATGTTGCCCGCCATCTCCAGGAACCTGCGATAGGGGACGGCGAACGTCAGGACATCGGGCTCCACGTACGGCCGCGCCGAAAGGTCGAACAGCCCCAGCACCGCCCGGGCGCCCTCCCCGGCCCCTTCCTTCAGCGGATGGGTGACGATGGCGCCGCAACCGGAGGAAAACGGGGCGATCACCCCCTCGTCCTTCCGGTCGAAATTCGCCAGGACGTGCAATCCGCCCAGGATGTCCGGGGAGGCGAAGAAAATGACGACCTGCGGGTCGCCGCCGTGCTGCGCCCTGTCCGCGCGGGTGAACACCGCGAACGGTTTCGGGGCGGGGCCGCCTGCCCCCTGCGCGATCCGGGAACCGGCGATCTCCGGGGTCTTCAGGTACCTCTCGCCCTCCATCCGGCCGGGGATCCCGCAGGAGAGAAACTGCTCGATCCCTTCCCGCGGCTTGTCGAGGAAGCCCAGGTAGAATCCGCCGCCCGGGCAGCCGTAATGCGACCGCGAGAATGCCGCGGGGCTCCCCTCCCTGCGGGTCTTCGCAAGCAGGGCGAAGACGCAGACGTGGGCCCCCTCCGGCGGGAGGTGCGTCCCCGCGGGCAGGTCGTCCGCATACCGGAAGAGGACGGGATATTCGGGCAATCCGAACGCTTCCACGAACCGGTCGAAAGGGTCCTTCATGACGTGCCCCCCTTCTTATTTCTCCGTAAGTCCCCGGAGGACGGCGGAGACGTCGCGGTCGCCGAACCCGCGCTCGCGGGCGATGGAGAAAAGCTGGTACGCGGCCGCCGTCACCGGTGTGGGGACGCCCGCGGCATCCCCCGCGAGGACCGCAAGCCGCATGTCCTTGTGGGCATGCTTCAGGGGAAAATGCGCCGGGAACCTTCTCTCTCCCAGCATGTCCTTTCCCTTGATCCGGATGGCCTGGCAGCCGACGACCGAGCTCTCGATGACTTCCAGGATTTTTTCCGCGGGGATCCCCCCCGCCATGCCGGTGAGCGCGGCCTCCGAGAACACGCACAGCAATGTTCCCAGCATCTGGTTGATGATGAGCTTCATGTGCGCCGCCAGCCCCACCTCTCCCATGTACACGACCTTGTTCCCCATGGCGTGCAGGACCGGCTCCATGCGTTTCGCGACCTCCGGGTCCCCGCCGGCCAGGATGACGAGGGTCCCCTCCATCGCCGGCTTCCGGCTGCCGAGGACCGGCGCTTCCAGGAAATCGGCCCCGGTCTTTCGGACCATCGAGGCGATCTCGCGGGAGGATTCGGGCGAGACCGTGCTCATGTCGATGTAGGTCTTGCCCTCCGTAAGCGCCGAGAGGACCCCGGCGGTTTCTGCGACCACCTCCCAAACCGCGGTGGGGTCCGAAAGCATGGTGATCACGATGTCCCCCTCCTCGACCAGCCGGGCCACCGAGGAGGCGTCCTTCGCCCCCGCGGCGACCAGCGGGGCCATCTTCTCGCGGGAGCGGTTGTACACGGTGACATCGTGCCCCTTGGCCAGAAGGTTCCGGCACATCGGCGCGCCCATGATTCCCAGCCCGATGAATCCGATCTTCGCCATGAAGATTCCTCCGCGATCGGTCGGTGATCCGTCTTGACCCGAGGGAAAAATACAGGAGAATGATATCATGGCATCGATCCTCCCCGAGGTGTTGCGCAATACCCCCCTGTTCGCGAACCTTCCGCCCGAAGACCTGCGCCGCGTGGCGGAGATCGCTTTGCCGCGCCATTACGAGAAAAAGGACTCCATCTTCCGGGAAGGGGAGCGCGCCGACGGCTTTTACGTGGTGGGGGTGGGCAGGGTCAAGATCTTCAAGCTTTCGGAGAACGGCAAGGAGCAGGTCCTCCACCTCATCGGGCCGGGGCAATCCTTCGCGGAAGCGACCATCTTCGAAGGCGGAACGTTCCCCGCGCACGCCGAGGCGCTCGAAGGCTGCGACGTGGTCTTTCTACCGAAGCGTCCGTTTACCGACCTGCTGGAGAAAAATCCCAGGATCGCGCTCCGGATGATGGCCTCCCTTTCCAGGTGGCTCAAACGGATGACCGACCTGGTGGAGAGCATCTCCCTGCGGGACGTCGAGGCGCGGCTGGTCCGCTATCTCTCCGATGAGCTGGCCGTCGGGGGGACGCCGATCCGGGACGGAGCGGTGCTCGATCTGAACGTCAGCAAGACCGTCCTTGCTTCCCGCCTGGGGACCGTCCCCGAGACATTTTCACGGACATTGAAAAAATTGCAGGATGAAGGAAAAATCCGGGTGAAGGGGAAGCAGATCCGCATCATGAAGGCGGACTCCCTCTTCTCCATCCTGGATTGACACCCTCAGGTGGCGGTACGGGGAACGGCGCCGTGGTATGATTTTCCGAAGCCAGAGGAGGGGAAGGAGGATCCCGGAATGGGGCATTTCTCGGTTAGCGTCGTCGGCAGGGACAGGCCGGGGATCGTCGCGGAGGTGAGCCGGGTCCTTTTCGAGCAGGGATGCAATATCGAGGATTCCACCTGCACGATCCTATCGGGACAATTCGCGATGATCCTGGTGATCTCCCATCCGAAAATGGCGGGCGTCGGCGACCTCAACCCGGCGTTCGAGGAGGTGCGCTCGAAGATGGGGCTCATGGTCACCCTGCATGCGTTGAAGGACGACGAGGTCGTCCACGAGAAGGCGTTTTCCGGCCAGCCCCACATCATCTCCGTGTATGGCGCGGACCGGCCCGGGATCGTCTACATGGTCACGAAGGAACTGGCGCGGCGGAAGGTGAACATCACCGACCTCAATACCCAGGTCGTGGGCTCGAAGGATCGGCCTGTCTACGTGATGGTCCTCGAGGTGGATCTCCCGGAAGGGATCGACATGAAGGAGCTCGAAAGGGAGTTCGACCGCATCCGGAAAGAGCTCAACGTGTCCATCACCCTGCGGCCGATCGAGACGATGGAGCTGTAAGGGCCGATCCGGAAACCGTCCGCCATCATGGCCATCCTTCCGATCCTTAAGTTTCCCGAGCCGTTGCTGAAGGAAAAATCAGCACCCGTGGAAAGCGTTACGCCGGAAATATCCGGGGTAATCGACGATCTTCTGGACACTATGAGAGCGTCGCCGGGCGGAGTGGGCATCTCCGCCCCCCAGGTGGGCGTCCTGCGTCGCATCGTAGCGGTCGACGTTTCCGCGAGCAAACGCGGAAGCCGGGAGGAAAACCACGGATTGCTGGTCCTCATCAACCCGGAGATCCTCGCGAAGGGGGGGAGGCAGGTCGTCCGGGAGGGGTGCATGAGCATCCCGGATTACACCGCCAACATCGAGCGGGCGCAATGGGTCCTCGTCGACGCCGTCGATCGGGAGGGGAAACAGGTCATCCTGGAATCCGTGGGATTCGAGGCGGTGGCCATCCAGCACGAGGTGGATCACCTGGACGGCATCCTGTTCCTGGACCGGGTGTCCTCCGTCAAGACCGACTTGTTCCGCCGGAAGAAATACCGCTAGGCGCCGGACAATCTCCCAAGACGCGCGTAAAACCTTCGGGAAGTCGCCAGCAGTTTCTTGTATTGCCGCGTGGGGAGGACGCCGCGGAGGCGATTGCGCAGGAAGGCGGCGTTTTTTACGACGGCGACGGAACCGCTTTCGATCTTCAATACCCCCTGCGCGGCAAGATCCCGAATGACATTCTCGATATCCCTGGAGTAGCAGACGCTGCCGGTGATGGAAAACCAGATCCCGGCGAGCATGCGGTTGTGGGGCTTCATCTGGCAGAGGACCGAGTGGATCTTGGGAAGGAAAAGTTCCTCTCCGCCGTTTGCGCCGAGCGTGAGAATTCCCGAAATGACGCTGGAAAGATCGGCCGGTACGATCGCCACAGCTCACCTCCTTGCGGAAGGGCCCGGTGGGGTCGCATGGGGGACCCTGCAACTGGGATTTTAACCGTTAGACCACTCTTCTCCTTGCGGGGTTCCCGGTGAACCGGGCAAGGAGAATGACCTGCATGTTTTAATGAAAAGCCGCTGCGGTTTCGAGTAGAAAATTACAGTTGTCGCAGAGATTGATCGTTTGACCGGGGGAGCCGGTTCCTTCGTCCGTGTCCTGCGCCGCACCCGCAACGTTCGTCTCGACGGGCCCCGCAAGTCTGGCCGGAGCGGAAGGATTCCGCGATTCGGCTTTTTCCGCCTTCAACTTTTTGAAGACCTCTTTTGCCTGATCGAGAAGTTTTCTTCCCCTGGACAGGGAGATCGCATCGTCGAGGAGCAGGCTCGAAAGCGCATTCCTCGGAATATCGGCATTTTCCGCGGAAGCCGCGACTTCGCGCACCGGGTTTTCCTTGATCCTGACCAATGGCACCGCGCTCATTTTGCCTTCGCCGGAGGAGATCTCGACGGATGCTTCGATCCTTTCCCCCAGATGACCGATCTGGATCGACCTGGTTCCCTCCATCGCGTTTCCTGACCGCGGAGGCAAACAGATGGAGACGAAAAGGACCAGGGCGGATATCGCGGTTCTCCTGTGCATGCGGCCTGTCTCCACGTCCGAAGAATTTTGCGGCTATTGCGACATATTACTGTGCAGGAATCGGGCCATGGAGATGTGGACGAAACACGCTGTAATTCTTGGTGATTACGAATGCGTCAGCCAGGAGAAGAGCATTATTGTTATTCGAATGCCTGGAAAATTTCATACTTGTGTCGTCGCATTTCAATCCGTGCCGGTAAACAAAAAGGAGCCGGTCGTTTCCGGCCGGCTCCCCGATGTTCCCGATCAAGCCCGCCTTACGCAGCTATTGCCATCTCCTTCCGTTCCGGGGGCTCCTCCTTGACCAGGATGACCGGCCGATGGGTCGAGTACGCCACCGTTCCCGCGACGCTTCCCTTGAGCATGCGGGAGAGCCAGGAGAGGGGATAGCGACGGTGGGTGCCGATCACGATGAGGTCCACGTTTTCCCGCTGGGCGCATTTGAGGATCGCGGAGGCCGGGTCTCCTTCCAGCACGTCGCAATGCACCCGGCCCCCGTTCCGCCGTAGCTGCACCGCCACCTTCTGCAGATACGTCATGCCGCGGATGGCGGATTCGTACACCTGGCTGGCCGGCGCATGGATTCTGGCCTCGGGGACGATCGCCAGCGAGTCCTGCGCGGCGGTGACGAGGACGATCTCGGCGCCGCTCTCCATCGCCAGATCCTGCGCGAACCCGATTGCGGATTCGGATACGTGGGATCCATCCAGAGGGACCAGGATCTTGGAGTACATGGCCCAACCTCCTTTCCGACGGGGTTCTTCCTTTTTCCCCATCCTTATGTCACCTAACGGTGACATCTGCGGTAAAAAAATCCCCTACATCGACTCCTGCGAAACGATGCACCGCCCGGAAATCATCCGGATCGCGGATTCCAGGCGCCGCCATCCTTCCTCCGACCGGATGTTCACCGCCCCGTACTTCCCCACCTTTCGCGAGCGGACCGCCAGGTAGTTGATCGCCGCGGTCAGGAGCGTGACGATGGCCGCCATGTCCCCGGTCGGCCGCCCGCGGCTTCCGGCGATCGCACGGTACAATTGCTTCGTGAAATCCTTCCTGACCTTCTCCAGGACCTTCGCGAGCTCGTTGCGCTCGATGGCCTCCCAGGCCAGGATTTCCAGCGTCACCGGGCGCTTCCGGACCGCGCGGGAAAAATTGCACAGCAGCGTGGCCACCGCCTCGGGCACGGGCATCCGGCCGAACCCTTCCGGGTTGTCGCCGGCCACCTCCTCGATGGTCGGCCAGTACGAGCCTTTCTCGGCGTACGCGCGGAGCAGCTCCGGCATGCCGCCGAAGTACCGGTAGATCAGCACCTTGTCGACGTGCGCCTGCCGGGCCACCGCGTTGATCCCGAAGTTATGGAACCCCTGTTCGGCCAGGATCCTTCCCACCGCCTGGAGGATTTTTTCCTCTGTCGCCTGCCGGTCCCTCGCCATCCTGCGCTCCTATGTCACTCATCGGTGACATCTGCAGTCTAGTAAAGGATCCCCGTCCTGTCAACAAAAAGATTTCGGATAATAAAGGGGGGTCCGGCCGTAAAAGCGATGCATCCCCGGTGGAAAAAAAGGAGCCGGCCGCTGCCGGCCGGCTCCCTCGGATTTTCATGGTGGCCCCTCGCAGAATTGAACTGCGGACACGAGGATTTTCAGTCCTCTGCTCTACCATCTGAGCTAAAGGGCCGCCGTTTCGGAAAGAAAAATTCTATCGGATCGGGAGATCCGGTGTCAAGCCGATGCCTCCCGAGAACGACGGGATCAGATCCGGATGACCAGCGTCCGGCACACCCGGTCGTGGAGCCCCTGCTTCCGCTTGTCGAACGCGGCCCACAGGTAGCCGAGATAGAGCGTGAAGACGCAAAGGAAATATCCGAGCCATCGCAGGAAGGCCTTCCGGTAGCCCAGCGGGGAGCCGTCCTCGTTGACGACCATGATCCGGAACGCCATCTTTCCGAAGGTCTGGCCGTAGGCTCCGTGCAGGAACACGTAGTAAAAGACGGGGAAGCCGAAAAAGAACATTCCACGGACGGCGATCTCCGGGGAGATGCGCCCCGCCAGGTTCCACAGATCGTCGATGTCGGTGGCGGGCCAGAGCCCGGCGGATGCTCCGAGGTGGTCGACCACGTAGAAGAAATTGTAGATCCCGAGGATGACCAGGAAGTCGATCAGCCGCGCCGCCGCGCGGATCCAGAAGCCGGCATAGGCGTGCTCCCGCGTGGCCAACGGTCTCCCTTCACTCCTTTTCGAAATGGTACATCGTCATGCCGAGCGCCGCCACCGCCGCCGTTTCCACGCGCAGGATCCGCGCTCCCAGGCCCGCGCGCAGGAAACCGGCCCCCTCCGCCTCCTTCACCTCGTCCTCCGAAAATCCTCCCTCGGGGCCGATCAGCAGGGCGACGCTCGACGCGTGCGCCATCCGGCCCAGGACCTTCTTGAGGCCGAACCGTCCCTCTCCTTCGTAGAAGAGGACCTTTCCCTCCGCGGCGGAGGCGGCCCGCAACGCGTCGGGGAAGGAGAGCAGGGGGGAAATGTCGGGGGCCCGCCCCGAGCCGCACTGCTTCGCAGCGGCCAGCGCGATGCGTTCCCACCGCAGCAGGCGCTTCCCCGCGTCCCGGGCGTCGAGCCGGGGGATCGTCCGGGAGGAGCGGAAGGGGATCACCCGGGAGCAGCCGAGCTCGGTCGCCTTCTCGAGGATGAAGTCCATCTTGTCCGCCTTGGGAAGCCCCACCAGGAGGGTCACCGCCACTTCCGGAGGGGGTTCGGGCGGGAAGGACTCCAGGACTTCGGCGCGCAGGGAACGGGAGGTGGCTTCCAGGATCCGCATCCGGTAGCGGTTTCCTACCTCGTCGAAGGCGTAGAACGAATCGCCGGTCCGGAGGCGCAGTGACCGCAGCATGTGGCCTGCCTCCGTGCCCGAGAGCACGGCCGTGTCCCCGGAGATGTTCCCGCGGTCGACGAAGAAGGTGGGCAAGGGACCGTCAGTGCGCCTCCCGCCGCAGCAGCAGCGCCGCCCACTGGCCGTCGGTTTTCCGTTTCAGCAGGCGGGCGCCTTCGCCGCCGAACTCCGCTTCCACCCAATCGCTTTTTTCGGTCAGGATCCCCGACAGGATCAGGAACCCTCCGGGGGCGCACCGGGAGACGATCTCGTTTTTCATGTCGATGAGGATCTCGGCGAGGATGTTGGCCACGATGAGGTCGTACGCCCCGGCGAAGGTGGAAAGCGGCATGAAGGATGCGGCGAAACGGTCCTGGACGCCGTTCACCTTCGCGTTTTCCTCGGCCGTCTCGACGGCTTTCGGGTCGGTGTCGATCCCCAGCGCGCAGGAGGCGCCCAGTTTGGCGGCCGCGATCCCGAGGATGCCGGTCCCCGTGCCGAGGTCCAGCGCGCTTCCGGGCCCCGGAGAGGATTCGTACACCTCTTCGAGGAACTGGAGGCACATCCGCGTGGTCTCGTGCGTCCCGGTCCCGAACGCCTGTCCGGGATCGATCGTCAGCACGACGTCGCCCGGCACGCTTTCGTACGGTTCCCAGGACGGGCGCACGACGATGCGCTTTCCGAGTTTCCGGGGTTTGAAGTGCTCCTTCCAGTTTTCCGCCCATCCGAAATCGGTGATCTCCGCGGCGGAGACGAAGGCGCTCGATTCGGAGCCGAAGGACCGGGCCAGGACAGGAAGAAATTCCAGGAACGCTTTCTTCAGATCGTGCAGGTTCGCCTCCCAGGGGAAATACGCGGTCAACTGCGTCACCTCCTCGGGCGGGGGAAGGGGGTCGATGGGGTCGCCTTCGGGGCCGAATTGCCGTTCATCGTAGGCCATGCCCAGCGATCCGTGCGTCAGGAAGAAATGCGTAAGGGAATCGATCGCTTCCCGGCGCGTCTCGACGGTGAACGATTTCCAGCGCGTCATCGACCTGCCTCTTTCTTCATCTCTTCCTTATTATTATAGCGACGGCGCACCGATCCCGGGGGCGTTTGCGCCAGGTATGCTAAGATAGCACCTCGCCGCCGGGAGGCGGCAGAAAAATGGACCGCTCGACAAAAACCCTTCTATCGGAAGCCGAGACGCTGCGCTCCGAGGCCGTGCGCATGCTGCACGCGGTTTCGGGGTACGCGGAACTGGGACTCGAGGAGTTCCGGACCTCCCGGGCCCTGTCGGGATTTCTCGAGAAGAGGGGGTTCCGCGTGGAGCGCGGAATCGCCTCCATGAAGACGGCCTTCCGCGCGGAATTTCTCTTCGGCAAGGGGAAGCCGGCGGTGGCGCTGCTCTGCGAGATGGACGCCCTGCCGGGGCTGGGCCATGCCTGCGGACACAACGTCGGCGGTGTGTCCTCGGCCTTCGCAGCGGCTGCGGTCGCCGCATTCGGGGCGGGCCGTTTCCGGTCGGGGAGGATCGTGGTTCTCGGAACCCCGGCCGAAGAGATGGGATACGGCAAGGCGAAAATGGTCGAGGAGGGGATCTTCGGGGGGATCGACGCCGCCATGATGGTCCACCCCTCCTCCCGCCGGCACGTCGCCAAGGGGTATCTCGCCCTGCACAAGATCCGGTTCACCTACCTGGGCAGGGCCTCCCATGCGGCCGCCTACCCGGAGCATGGAATCAACGCCCTGGACGGGGTCCTTCTGCTGTTCCAGGGGATTGCCGCGCTGCGGCAGCACCTTCCGGAGATGGTCCGCGTCCACGGGATCGTCACCGAGGGAGGCCGGGCGCCCAATATCATACCGGAGCGGGCCCAGGCGTACTTCTACGTGAGAGGGGAGAACGACGCCGTGCTGGCGGACGCGGTCCGCAGGGTCAAGGAGTGCGCGCGGGGGGCGGCGAAGGCGACCGGCTGCAGGCTCCGGATGGAGCAAGGTCCTTACACCCTCTCCGCGATGAAAGTGAACCCCGTGCTGGCAGATGGCTACCGGAGGAGCCTTGCGATCCTGGGGCTCCCCGAAAGCGGCGCCCCGACCGACAGGAACCGCGGCTCCTCCGACATCGGGAACGTCTCCCGGATCGTCCCGACGATCCAGCCCAATGTCCCGATCTCCCGCGGGGAGAGAGTCGAGATCCACACGCGCGCGTTCGAGGAGGCCTCCAGGGGACCCGGCGGTGTCGAGGGGATGATGGAAGGGATCCGGGCGCTGTCCCTTTCCGCGTGCGATCTGTTCGCGGACCCCGGCAGGGTGCGGGAGGCGTGGAAGGCGTTCAGAGCAGGACGATCGTGACGCCGTCCCCGCCCTGTTCCCGGGGGGCGGGGAAAAAGCGCTTCGCGTAGGGGGACGCCGCGAGGTGGCGCCGGACCGCCGTCTTCAACGCGCCCGTGCCGTGCCCGTGGATGAGGAAGGCGTGCGGCGTCTGGGCCAGGGAGAGGCGGTCGAGGAAGGCGTCCACTTCGGGGAGCGCATCGTCCACGTAGCTGCCGCGCAGGTCGAGGGTGTTCCCGGGCGTCTGGAGGTAGAGCGCCGGGGAGGCCTCCTCGCCGCGCCCCGCCGTTTTCGACGGCCGGCTTTCCTTTGCGCGGGGCGCATTGGGAAAGATCCGCACCTGGTCCCGGGGAACCCGGAGTTTCATTCCCCCGACCACCACCTCCAGCTCGCGGTCCTCGGGGGCGGGCGTCGACGCGACCTCCCCTTCCTTGCGGATCGTCGCGAGAAACACTTTCTGTCCCTGCGTGAGCGCGGCGCCGGGGGGCAGCGGCGCGGTCCGGCTGATCATGGCGCGCACCACCGGGTCGTCCTCCGCCTTTTCCTTTTCCTTCCATTCCCGGATCACCGACTGGGCCTTCCGGACGGTCTCGATCTTCTTCTCCTTGCGGAGCTCTTCCGTTACCGCGCGCAACTGCGCTTCCGCCCTGCGGATCTCCTCGCGGGCCTTCTGCCGCGCTCCCGCCAGGATCCGGGACTCTTCCTCCCGGGTCCGCTCCCGCTCGGCGGCGAGCCGGGCGCGCAGC
>PQAK01000043.1:16477-16669 GCA_003105225.1 Deltaproteobacteria bacterium
CGCCTCCCGCCGCGCGGCCGCGGCCGCTTCCCCTTCCACCCGGGCCGTCTCCCGTTCCTCGGCAAGGCGGGCGATCGCGTCCGCAAGCTCGTGCCCGGAGCCGGAGAGGTATTTCGCGGCGCGCTCCAGCACTCCGTCCGGGAACCCCAGGGCGCGCGCGATCGTGATCCCCATGCTTCTACCCGGGATGCC
>PQAK01000044.1 GCA_003105225.1 Deltaproteobacteria bacterium
TCGCTTCGCTGCCGGGAAAAAACTCGCGCTTCGCGCTCAGACAGTTTTCCCGGCGGGCGCTCCGCTGCGGGGGCAGGGTGCCCGAAAAAATCTCCAATGTGCCTCTTCCGAAGCCCACTCCACATGGTTATAAATTATAAATGGAAAAGGAAGGGGGAAGGTGATGGACAGCTTCAATCTGAAAGGGAAAATCGCCCTGGTCACCGGCGCGAGCCGCGGGATCGGGAAGGCGATCGCCCTGCGCGCGGCGGCCGACGGCGCGAATATCGTCCTCGCGGCGAAGACCGCGGCTCCCCACCCGAAACTTCCCGGCACCATCTTCAGCGCGGCCAGGGAGGTCGAAGAGGCGGGGGGAACGGCGCTTCCCCTGCAGGTCGACATCCGTTCCGAGGCGCAGATCGCGGCGGCCGCGGCGAAGGCGGCGGAAACGTTCGGCGGGATCGACATCCTGGTGAACAACGCGAGCGCGATCAGCCTGACCGGAACGCTCCAGACCCCGATGAAGCGGTTCGACCTGATGTTCGGCGTGAACGTCCGGGGGACCTTCGCCGCGTCGCAGGCGGTCCTGCCGTACCTGCTGAAGGGGAGAAATCCCCACATCCTCAACCTGAGCCCGCCCCTGTCCCTCGACCCGAAGTGGTTCCGGGATCACTGCGCCTACACGATCGCCAAGTACGGAATGAGCCTGTGCGTCCTGGGGATGGCGGAGGAGTTCCGCGAGGCGGGCGTCGCGGTGAACGCCCTCTGGCCGAGGACGGTGATCGCCACCGCGGCGCTGGCGATGCTGGGGGAGACGGCGGAGCGGAACTGCCGGAAGCCGGAGATCGTGGCGGACGCGGCGCACGCGATCCTGACGCGGGACAGCCGCGCCTGCACCGGCAACTTCTTCATCGACGAGGAGGTGCTCGCCGCCGAGGGGGTGAGCGACTTCTCCCGCTACGCCGTCGAGCCGGGCGCGCCGCTCCTCCCGGACCTGTTCCTCGGCTGAACCCGGGCGTGCTCCGAAAGGAACCGGTCGATCAGCTGCCGGGCGACCGTTTCCGGCTGCGGGATCCGGAGCCGGAGAACCTCCTCCGGATCGTACCAATCCGCGTGGACGATCTCCTTTTCCTCGAGAACCAGCTCCCCGCCGCCGTATTCCGCCGTGAAGGCGACCATCAGGGAGTGCGGGAACGGCCATGGCTGGCTGCCGAAGTACCGCAGGTTCGTCACCTCGATGCCCACTTCCTCCCTGACCTCCCGCCGCACGCACTCCTCGAAAGTCTCCCCGGGCTCGACAAACCCGGCCAGGACGCTGTAGAAGACCGACGGGAAGCGGCGCGCGTGGGCCAGGAGGATCTTCCGTCCCCGGGTCACGGAGACGATGACGGCCGGGGTGACGCGCGGGAAATAGTGCATCCCGCAGCCGGGGCAGGTCCTTGCGCGCTCTCCCTCCAGCGGCTCCGTCCGCCCCCCGCATTTTCCGCAGAACTGGTGGGTCCGGTCCCAGTCCATGATCTGGAACGCCCGGCCGGCCAGGGCGAAAAGAGGATCGGGCAGCCTTCCCAGGAGCGGGCGCAGGGAGCGGAAGGCCATTCCTTCCGGCGCATCGGCTCCGGCCAGCTCCCCCGAGTAGCACGGCGCGCCGTCCAGGGCGCCCAGGTATTGCGTCCGGACCGGGCGCAGGCGCAGGGAAGACGGGTCGGGCCGGCGGGGGATCGCGATCTCGTCTCCGCGGGCGTCCACCAGCAGCGCGTCGCCGTGGAACAGGAACCACAACGCATCGCGTCCCCGCTCCGCCGGCGGCACGAGGGCAGGAACGAAGACCATCAGAGGTCCAGGAACAGCCAGGGGGCCTTCGCCTTCCATTCGCGCTCGTAGCGGGCGATGTCCTGCTCGTGTCCGATGGTCAGCGCGATCTCGTCCAGCCCCTTGAGAAGGCATTCCTTGGGGAACGACCCGATGTCGAAGGGATGCGCCGCGCCGTCGGGGCCGGTCACCGTCTGGGCGGGCAGGTCCACCGCGATTTCGCTGCCGGGAGAGGATTCGAGCAGCGCGATCAGCCCCCTGACCTCGCGGGAGGCGAGCCGGACCGGCAGCAGCCCGTTCTTCAGCCCGTTGGCATAGAAGATGTCGCTGAAGGACGGGGCGATCACGCACCGGATCCCGTAGTCCATCAGCGCCCACACGGCGTGCTCCCGAGAGGAGCCGCAGCCGAAGTTGTCTCCCGCGACGAGGATTTTTCCTTTCCGGCAGGCGGAACGGTTGAGGGGGAAGCCGGGTACTTCGGTTCCGTTTTCGTCGTATCTCCAGGCGTGGAACAGCCCCTTGCCCAGCCCGGTGCGCTGGATGGTCTTGAGGAACCTGGCGGGGATGATGGCGTCGGTGTCCACGTTGCTCCGGTCCAGCGGGATCGCGACGGCCTTGAGGGCGATGAATTTCTCGATCATCCTTTCAGCACCTCCCTCACGTCGGTGATCCTTCCGGTGACCGCCGCCGCGGCGGCCATCATCGGGCTCATGAGATGGGTCCTTCCCCCCGGCCCCTGGCGCCCCTCGAAGTTCCGGTTCGACGTCGAGGCGCACCGCTCGCCCGGCTTCAGGCGGTCCGGGTTCATCCCGAGGCACATGGAGCAGCCGGGGAGCCTCCACTGGAATCCCGCTTCCGTGAAGATCCGGTCGATGCCTTCCCGCTCCGCCTGCCGCTTGACCAGACCGGATCCCGGCACGACCAGGGCCGTCACGCCGTCCGCCACTTTCCGGCCCCTGGCCACGCCCGCCGCAAGCCGCAGGTCCTCGATCCGTGCATTCGTGCAGGATCCGATGAATACCTTGTCCACCGGGATGTCCGTGAGCCGGGTCCCCGGGGCCAGGTCCATGTACCGCAGCGCCCGCTCCCTCCTGGCGCGGACCGCGGGATCCGGATGGTCGGACGGATCCGGCACGACGCCGGTCACGGGAAGCGCATCCTCCGGGCTCGTCCCCCAGGTCACCTGCGGGTCGACGCGCGATGCGTCGATCGTCTCTTCCCGGTCGAAGCGGGAGGAAGCATCGGACCGCAAGGTCCTCCAGTCCGCCGTCGCGGATTCCCATTGCGCTCCGCCGGGGGCGGCGGGCCTCCCCTCGAGATAGGACAGCGTCGTCCCGTCGGGCGCCACCAGCCCGAAGCGGGCCCCCGCCTCGATCGTCATGTTGCACACCGTCATGCGCCCTTCCATCGACATCCGGCGGATCCCGTCCCCGGCGAACTCGATCGCGTACCCCGTGCCTCCCGCGGCCCCGATCTTCGCGATGACCGCCAGGATCACATCCTTCGCCGTGACTCCGAATCCCAAATCGCCCGCCACCTCGATCCGCATCTCCCGCGGCCGCTTCTGCCAGATCGCCTGGGTGGCGAGGACATGCTCCACTTCCGAGGTGCCGATCCCGAACGCGATCGCGCCGAAGGCGCCGAGCGTGGCGGTGTGGGAGTCGCCGCACACCGCCGTGATTCCGGGCAGGATCAGGCCGTTTTCCGGACCGATGATGTGGACGATCCCCTGGCGGACGTCGTCGATGTCGAAGAGGGTGATCCCCGCCGACCTGGCGTTTTCCCGGAGCGTCTCGATCTGTTTCCGGCTGTCCGGATCCTCGATGTGCTCCAGCCGGTCCGGCGAGGTGGGCACGTTGTGGTCCGGCACCGCCAGGAGGGACAGCGGGCGGCGCACCTTCCGGCCCGCAAGCCTCAAGGCCTCGAAGGCCTGCGGGCTCGTCACTTCGTGGATCAGGTGCCGGTCGACGTACAGCAGGCAGGTCCCGTCGTCCCGCTCCGCCACGACGTGCCGGTCCCAGATCTTCCTGAAAATGGTTGCCATAGGAATGACGATGCCGCGGATCCGGGCGCGGTTTCTTCGGGATCGGGGAAACTCCCCCTACGTCCGGGGCATCTATTCTCCTGCAATTTCCGCAGGCGGCGCCGGGCAGAGCGCGCCGAATCCTTGAATGAAGCCGCGGATCCCGGGGTCCCCCATGTCGGATGGCAACATGAAGCGTCGAAGCGGCCTGCTGACCGGTACGCCCGGCGGGGAGGACTGGGCCCGGCGGGCCGCCGCACGGGCGATGCTTCGCGCCGTCGATTTCTCGGACGACGATTTCTCCAAGCCGATCGTCACGCTGGCCTGTCCCTTCACGAACGCGACCCCCTGCAACGACCATCTCCGGAAGGTGGGCGACCTCCTTTTCCGGGAGATCGTCGCGGCCGGAGGGAAGCCGTTTCTCTTCGGCACGCCGGTCATCAGCGACGGGGAGACGATGGGAATGGAGGGGATGAAATACTCCCTCATGTCGCGCGACCTCATCGCGGACTGCATCGAGACCATGCACGAAGGGTACGCGGCGGACGGGATCGTCACGCTGTCCGGCTGCGACAAGAGCATTCCCGGGGCGCTCATGCCCATCCTCAGGAACAACGGGATCGGGCTGACGCTTTACGGGGGGACGATCCTGCCGGGCCGGTACCGGGGGGAAGACCTCACGATCGTGAGCGCGTTCGAGGCGGTCGGGGCCCACGCGGCGGGAAAGATCACGGGCGAGGAGCTGCGGCAGGTGGAGTGCCACTCCTGCCCCGGCGCGGGTTCCTGCGGGGGGATGTACACGGCCAACACCATGGCCTCGGTGATCGAGGCGATGGGGTTGAGCGTCCCGGGATCCGCCTCCCACGCCGCGGTCGACCGCCGGAACCGGATCTCCAGGGACAAGAGGAAGGACTGCATCGACACCGCCGGCGCGCTGCTCCTGCTGTTGCGGCGCGGGATACGGATCCGCGATATCGCGACCCGGGAGGCGTTCGAGAACGGCATCGCCGTGATGATGGCGCTCGGCGGCTCGACGAACGGGATCCTGCACCTCCTCGCGCTCGCCCACGAGGCGCGCGTCCCGCTGGAACTGGACGATTTCCGGAAGGCGGGGGAGAAGGTCCCCCTCCTGGGCAACTTCAAGCCCTTCGGAAGATACGTCATGGCGGACCTGGACCGGATCGGCGGCATCCCGATGGTGATGCAGACGCTGCTGCGCGCGGGGCTTCTCCACCCCGGCTGCACGACCGTCACGGGAAAGACGGTGGCCGAAAATCTCGCCGGGGCAAGGCCCCGCCCCGCGGGGCAGGACATCTTCGCTTCGCCCGAGGAGCCCTATGCGCCGCCCGGACGGCACATCTCGATCCTGTACGGGAACCTCGCGCCGGAAGGCGCGGTGCTGAAGCTCTCCGGGAAGGCGCTGGACCATCATACGGGCCCCGCGCGGGTCTTCGACCGGGAAGAGGACGCCCTGGACGCGATCCTTTCCGGAACGGTGCGCAAGGGCGACGTGCTCGTCATCCGGTACGAAGGGCCGAAAGGCGGGCCCGGGATGCGGGAGATGCTTTCCCCGTCGGCCGCCCTGATGGGCGCGGGGCTGGGAAAGGACGTCGCGCTGGTCACCGACGGGCGGTTCTCGGGCGGGACGCACGGGATCATGGTCGGGCACGTGGCCCCCGAGGCACAGGAAGGGGGTCCGATCGCGGTCGTCCGCGAGGGGGACCGGATCACCATCCATCCGGGGGAAAGGACGATTTCCCTGGAGGCGGACGACGTGGAGATCGCGGACCGCCTCTCCCGGTGGAAGGCCCCGGAGCCGAAGTACCGGCACGGGGTCCTGGGGAAATACGCACGGCTGGTCGGCAGCGCCTCGAAGGGCGCGGTGACCGGCTAGGAAGGGAGCGGGGAGCATGCCCAAGGCCCGGCGGAAGAAAACCATCACCGGAGCGGAGCTTTTGTGCCGGTCCCTGGTGGAGGAGGGGGTGACCACCCTGTTCGGGTACACCGGCGGCGCGATCATGCCGGTGTACGATGCGTTCCCCAAGTATCCCCGGCTGCGGCACGTCATGGTCCGCCACGAGCAGGCGGCGGCGTTCGCGGCGCAGGGGATGGCCAGGGCCACCGGGAAGGCCGGCGTGTGCATCGCCACCTCGGGGCCGGGGGCCACCAACCTGATGACCGGAATCGCGGATGCGCACCTGGACTCCATTCCCCTGGTCGCCATCACGGGACAGGTCGCGACCTCGGTGATCGGCACCGACGCGTTCCAGGAAAGCGACATCATCGGCATGCTGGTCCCGGTCACGAAGCAGTCGTACATCCTCGACGATCCGTTCGAAATCCCCCGGGTGGTGAAGGAGGCGTTTTACCTTGCCAACAACGGCCGCAAGGGGCCGGTCAACATCGATTTTCCCAAGGACATCGCGAACGCCGTGATCCCGGACGACGGATTCGACACGACGATCCGATACCCCGTTCCGAGGCCGCCGGGGATCGGCAGGGAGCAGCTGGCACAGGTGAAGCGGCTGTTCGTCTCGGCGAACCGGCCGGTGGTCTTCGTGGGACACGGCGTCATCCAGTCGGAAGGCCGGGAAGAGGTCCTCCGGTTCCTCAAGCGGTCGCACATGCCGTTCGCCTTCACGCTGCACGGGATCAGCGCCCTCCCCGCCGACCATCCCCAGTGCCTGGGGATGATGGGGATGCACGGCACGGTGGAGGCCAACCGCGCGATCGAGCACGCCGACCTGATCCTCGCATTGGGGATGCGGTTCGACGACCGCGTCACCGGGAAGCTCGACGAATACGCGAGAAACGCCTCCGTGATCCACGTCGAACAGGACCCTTCCGAGATCAACAAGAACGTCCGGGCCACCGTCGCCGTCTACAGCGATCTCCGGAGCGCCGTCGTGGAAATGACCAAGGTCGTGGAGCCCAAGCCCTACAGGGAGTGGTATGCGTTCGCGGCCGAGAACCGGAAATACTGGGAAAGCGTGGACCCGGCAAGCGGCGGGAACGGCCGGGGGGACGGGCAGGACCTGCTCATGGGAACGGTGATCCGGAAGCTGTCGGAGATCACGGGCGGCAGGGACAACGTGGTCGCGGACGTGGGGCAGCACCAGATGTTCGCGGCGCGGTACTACCGGTTCCAGCGGTTCAACACGTGGTTCAATTCGGGGGGGCTGGGATCGATGGGGTTCTCGGTCCCGGCGGCGATGGGGGTGAAGTTCGCACGGCCCGGGGAGCGGGTGTGGGTGGTCGTGGGGGACGGCTCCTTCCAGATGAACATCCAGGAGCTGGGGACCATCATGGAGCAGGCCCTCGACCTGAAGATCGTCCTCCTGAACAACAATTTCCTGGGCATGGTGCGCCAGTGGCAGGATCTCTTCCACGAGGGCCGATTCGTCGGGACCCCCGTGAAAAACCCGGATTTCGTCGCCCTCGCCAAGGCATACGGGATCGCCGGGGAAAGGGTGACCAAGGCGGGCGGGCTTGCGCCGGCCTTGAAGCGCGCGATGGCGTCCAGGGGCGCCTACCTGGTCGAGATCGTCACGGACATGAAGGAGATGATCCTGCCCATGATCCCGTCCGGCGCCCGCTTCTCCGACATGAGGGTCACCCGATGAAGCGGAAGAAGCTTCACACGATCCTGGCGTTCGCCCACAACCAGCCGGGCGTGCTGTACAAGCTGCTCTCCCTCGTCCGGAAGAAGCGATACAACGTCGAGACGATCACCGTCGGGCATACCCACGTCCCCGACATCAGCCGGATGACGATCTCGTTCTCCCACGAGGATGAAAGCAGAATCGAGCAGATCCTCCGGCAGATCGAAAAGATCACCGAGATTCCGAAGACCGAGGACGTCACCGACGCAGACGTGATCAACCGCGAGCTGGTGCTCCTGAAGGTCCGGGCCGCGCAGAAGGACCGCGTGCACGTCACCGCGACCGCGCAGATCTTCGACGGGAAGGTCATTCACGTCGCACCCGGGCACATGATCGTGGAGCTGACGGGGAAACAGGAGAACCTCGAGGGTACCATCCGGGTGTTCGAGGAGTTCGGGATCCTGGGGATCGCCCGGACCGGGGCCACGGTCATGCACCGGGAGGACGAGGACATGGGGCTCGACCGGATCGTCCTTCCGGCAGGCCTGCGCCGGATCGGCTGACCGCGGGCGGGGCCGGGAGGTTCCTGCCGGGAATCCATCGCAAAAGAAACGGAAAGGAGTCCATGGTCATGAAGGGTATGCGGCTCGTACTGTTGCCGGTGGTTGCGCTGATGATCTCCCTGGCCTCGCAGCCGGCCGGGGCGGAGGTCAAGGAAGGGGAAAAGGTCGAGGCGGCGGCTTCGGTCCTCGAGGAAATCATGAAGATCCCCGAAACGGGGATTCCCCCGACCCTCCTGGAGAATGCAAGCGGCATCGCCATCGTTCCGGGGCTGATCAAGGTCGGTTTCGTGGTCGGCGGCCGCTACGGGACCGGCGTCCTGGCGATCCGGGAAGCGAACGGCGGGTGGAGCAACCCGGTATTCGTGTCCCTGGCGGGCGGCAGCGTCGGGTGGCAGATCGGCGCGGAGTCGACGGACGTGGTCCTCGTGTTCAAGAGCAGGAGGAGCATCGACGGCATCATGAAAGGGAAGTTCACCCTGGGGGCGGACGCCGCGGTCGCGGCCGGCCCGGTGGGGCGCCGCGCGGAGGCGGCGACCGACGAAAAGCTGAAAGCGGAGATCTATTCCTATTCGAGGAGCCGCGGGCTCTTCGCGGGGGTCTCGCTGGAAGGTTCGGCGCTGCAGATCGACGACGAGGCCGATGCGGCCTATTACGGCAAGGCGGGGATCCGCCCCTCCGATATTTTATCGGGGAAGGATCTCAAGGCGCCCCCGTCGGCGGACCGGCTTCGGAAATCGCTGGCCACGCATGCCTCCGCGAAACCCGCCGGGAATTGAGGACTGAGGGGTTCCCTGCGCCCTGGCCCGCATTTCTCACCGGGCTCCGTAGCGAGGGGGTGGAGACGGGCGTGGATACAAGGCGCGCGAACTTCGGGCGACGCAGGCGTAGTTGACACTACGGCGAGGAGAACGAAGGAGCGCAACGCMGTAGACATGCCCGTATCCGCCGCCGCAGCAGGAGGCTGGTGAGAAATGCGGGCTAGAACGGCTTGCCGTCGAGGCCGACCCGGGAGGCGCGGACGACACGGTTGCGCCCGCCCGCCTTGGCGGTGTAAAGGGCCTGGTCGGCCGCCTTGAGCAAATCCGTGGTGGTTTGCCCGTCGTCGGGGAACGAAGAGACCCCCACGCTGATGGTCACCTTGAGGGGGACATCGTTCCCCGGCACGGGGAATTCGCCGGCGGCCACCGTCTCCCTGAGCCTGTCGACATAGAGGAATGCCTGGTCCTGGTTTGCGGAAGTCATCACCGAGACGAATTCCTCCCCCCCGTAACGGACGACGAAGTCGGAAGACCGGGTGTTCTTCCGGATCAGCGCCGCCAGCTGCTTCAGGATGGCGTCGCCCGCAGCGTGCCCGTAGGTATCGTTTACCTGCTTGAAGTGGTCGATGTCCATCAGAAGGACGGAGAGCGGCGAGGTGTAGTTCCTTGCGCGCCGCAACTCGGACTCGAACCTGCGCACGAGGTACGTCCGGTTGTAGGCTCCCGTCAGCGGGTCCGTGGAGGCCTCCATGTCCGCCGTTTCGACGGCGATGGAGTTCTGGAAGGCGCTCGCCACCATGTCGGCCAGCATGGAGACGTACGGGCGTTTCGCTCCGAGGGACCCTTCGGCGCCTGCGAACACCAACGCACCGAATGTTTTCCCTCCCCAGACGACCGGAGCCGCGATGTCGGGGAAGAAACCGGCTTCCTCGAGCGTTCCGGGAGGGGTGGGCCATCCCTTCATTCCGGCAAGATACTCCTCCTTCGCAACGACGATCTGCTGCCGCGCGGCCGCTCCCAGGATTCCCTCGGTGGAGGAGAACCGGCGGATCCCCTTCCAGCCGGCCGGGAATCCGACCCCCTCGACCAGTTGGAAGCCGCCCTCCTCCTTTTTCAGCGCGAAAAACCCTGCGGCCGATGCGAGGAAGATCTCCTTGGTGGTGCGCACGGCGATCCCCGGGATGGCGCCCGGCGACAGCCTCTGCCCCAGCCGCTTGACGATCATGGGGATCTGGGAGGCGATCGTGAGGTCCCCGGCCCTCTCCCTCGCCGTTTTCTGCAGCTCGGCCGACAGTTCCTTCACCTGGCGGAGCAGATGGGCTTCTCTTTCCGTCGTGGCGGGAGGCGCCGGCCGGGGACTGGTGGATCGCCCGATGAAAAATCCCGCGACCCCTCCCAACAGGAGTCCCACGGCGATGAGGAGCATCATTGCCATGGCAATAGTATTAGCGCAAATCCCGGAAAGAAACATCCTCGAATCTAGCGATCTCCGGGAACGGCAAGGGAAAAACCACTTAAAGTAAATCGTGAAATCTTCCGATATGCTGGGAGGGGGATTCCCGCCGGGACAGACAGCGATTTCGCGGGGATACGAAGAAACGTGGCGATCAGCGGTATGGATACGGAAAAAATCTTTTTCTCGATGCCCGAGGCGGTCGCCGTCGTCGACGACCGGCACCGGATCACCTGGGTCAATCTCGCCATGGAATCCTTCCTGGGATTGCCGCGGGATGCAATTATCGGAAAACCGTGCTATTCGCTCCTCCACAAGACGGAAGAGCCGATCCCCGACTGCCTCTTCCGGCACGTCATGGAGAGCCGGAGCAGGGGGGCGACGGAGTACGAGATCCCCGGGGAAAACCGGTGGCTGAAGGTGACTGTCGACCCGATGGTCGGGGACGGCGGCCGCATCGTCGGGGCGATCCACTACGTGTCGGACATCAGCTCGCTCAAGAAGGCGGAGAAGACCGCAAGCATCCAGTCCGAGCGGCTGTACTCCCTGATGAACAACATCCCGGGCATCGTCTACCGGGGGCTCCGGGACTGGTCGCTGGTCTTCATCGGCGCCGAAGTCAGGCGGGTCACGGGGTACGCGGCGGAGGATATCCTGAGCGGTGCGGTGAAGTGGCGCGACCTGATCCATCCGGACGACCTGGGGTTCGTGAAGGAAGCGTTCCGGGAGTCCGTGCGCGAGAGGCGGGGAATCCTTCGGATAGAGTACCGGGTGCGGCGCAGCGACGGAAGCATCCGGTGGCTCGCGGACAGGCGCCAGTTGATCTACGACGCGGAAGGGAATTTTTCCTACGTGGACGGCCTTCTCCTGGAGATCACGGACCGGAAGGAATACGAGGAGGCGCTGCGGGCGACGAACGAGAAGCTTCAGGCGCTGATCGAGGCGTGCCCGCTCGCCATCGGGGCCCTGGACACCGAGGGGAACGTCACGATGTGGAACGCGGCCGCGGAACGCATGACGGGATGGAGCGAAGCGGAGGCGGTGGGCCGGCGGCTCCCGATCGTCCCCGACGATAAAGTTGGGGAGTTCCGGGCGCTCCTGGCGCGCGCCGTGTGGGGCGAGATGTTGTCGGGCGTGGAGGTCCGCCGCCTGAAGAAGGACGGCTCCCCCATGGAGATCAGCATCTGGACCTCCCCGATGCGGGATCAGCGGGGAGAGGTGACGGGGGTCATGGCCGTCCTTGCCGACATCACGGAACGCAAGGAGATGGAGAATGCCCTCCAAAAAAGCGAGGAGCAGCTGCGCCAGTCGCAGAAGCTGGAGGC
>PQAK01000045.1 GCA_003105225.1 Deltaproteobacteria bacterium
GCGAGGAAGTCCTCCGCGAGGAAGCAGGCGTTATAAGGGAACGCAAACGGGCGAGAAGCTGGAGCGGGAACGGGAGGCGGAAATTGACTTAGCGGGCGGGATTCATTAGAGTATCTTCTTTAATCTTTCCGGGAGAAGCCCAATGGAAGAGTTCCCACGGATCAAGCGGCTGCCGCCGTACGTCTTTGCGGTGGTGACCGAACTCAAGTCGAAAATGCGCCGCGCGGGGGAGGACGTCATCGACCTCGGGATGGGGAATCCCGACCTGCCCACCCCCAAACACATCGTGGACAAGCTCGTCGAGGCGGCGAAAAATCCCCGCAACCACCGGTATTCCCTTTCCCGCGGGATCCCGAAGCTGCGGCTGGCCATCTGCAACTGGTACAAGCGGAAGTACGACGTCGACCTCGACCCGGACACGGAGGCGATCGCCACGATCGGCGCCAAGGAAGGGCTGTCCCACCTCGTCCTGGCGATCCTGGGGCCCGGGGACATCGCGATGGTGCCCAACCCCACCTATCCCATCCATGCGTATTCGGTGATCATCGCCGGCGCCGACGTGCGCTCCATCTCGCTGACCAGCGGCGAGGGGGATTTCATGGACCGCGCCCAGCGGGCGATGAAGACCCTCTGGCCGAAGCCGAAGGTGATGATCATCTCGTTCCCGCACAACCCGACGACCGAGGTGGTCGACCTGCCGTTCTTCAAGCGGGTCGTCGCATTCGCCAAGGAGCACGAGATGCTGGTGATCCACGACCTGGCCTACGCGGACCTGGTCTTCGACGGGTACAAGGCCCCGTCCATCCTGCAGGTGCCGGGAGCCAAGGACGTGGCGGTGGAGCTGTACTCGATGTCGAAGGGGTACTCCATGCCCGGCTGGCGGGTCGGCTTCGTCGTCGGGAACAAGCGGATGATCGGGGCGCTGACCCGGATCAAGAGCTATCTCGACTACGGGATGTTCCAGGCGATCCAGATCGCGGCGACCGTCGCGCTGAACGGCCCCCACCGGGTGGTGGACGAGGCCGTCGAGGTCTACCGGAAGCGGCGGGACTGCCTGGTCGACGGGTTCGCCCGCATCGGGTGGGAATTCGAAAAACCGAAAGGGACGATGTTCGTCTGGGCCCCCGTGCCGGAGCCGTTCGCGGCGCTCGGGTCGCTGGAGTTCTCCAAGCTCCTGCTGACCAGGGCCAAGGTGGCCGTGTCCCCCGGCGTCGGCTTCGGCGAGCACGGGGAAGGGTTCGTCCGGTTCGCGCTCGTGGAGAACGAGCACCGGATCCGGCAGGCGATCCGCGGCGTGAAGGCGCTGCTGCAGGAGGCGCCCGCCGTGGCCAGGGTCAAGGTGAAATGAGCGACTCGGAAAAAGGGATCGGCGTCGGCATCCTGGGGTTCGGGACGGTCGGCACCGGGACGGTGAAGCTCCTGCTCGAGAATGCGGAGCACCTGCGCCGCCGGGTGGGCGTCCCGATCCGCATCCGCGGAATCGCCGATCTCGACGTGGGCCGGGACCGGGGAGTGGCGGTGCCGGAGGGGGTGCTGACCACCGACGGGTTCCAGGTCGTGCGGAACCCGGAGGTGCAGATCGTGATCGAGCTCATCGGCGGGACCGGGATCGCCCGCGATTTCCTCCTGGAGGCGATCCGCCGGGGGAAGTCCGTCGTCACCGCGAACAAGGCCCTCCTGGCCGAGCACGGCCCGGAAATCACCCGCGCGGCGCAGGCCGCCGGGGTGGACATCGGGTTCGAGGCGAGCGTCGGGGGCGGGATCCCCATCATCCGCACGCTGCGGGAGGGGCTGGCGGCGAACCGGATCCAGGCGATCTACGGGATCATCAACGGGACGTGCAACTACATCCTGACCCGCATGACGCAGGAGGGGAAGGCGTATCCGGAGGTCCTGGCGGAAGCGCAGAAGATCGGGCTCGCGGAGGCGGACCCGTCGTTCGACGTGGACGGGATCGACTCCGCGCACAAGCTCGCCATCCTGGTGTGGCTCGCCACGGGGGCGTACATCCCGCCGAAGGAGATCTTCGTCGAGGGGATCCGGGACCTCTCGGCGCTGGACATCGCCTTCGCGCGCGAGTTCGGCTACGCGATCAAGCTCCTCGCGATCGCCAAGGAGAAAGGCGGCGGGGTCGAGGTTCGGGTCCACCCGACGATGATCCCTTCCGATCACCTGCTGGCCACCGTCGGCGGCGCGGACAACGCGATCTACGTGAAGGGGGACTTCGTCGGCTCCTCCCTGTCCTACGGGCAGGGGGCGGGGATGCGCCCGACGGCCTCCGCGGTGGTGAGCGACGTGATCGAGATCGCCCGCAACCTCCGCGGCGGCGGGGTCGGCCGGATTCCCCCCAGCGGTTTCTTCCTGCACGACCGGGGGGATACGGCCATGGTGTCTCCGTTCGACGACGTGCGGTGCGAATATTACCTGCGGTTCCAGGTGGTGGACAAGCCCGGCGTGTTGTCCAAGATCGCCGGGGCGCTGGGAGCGCACTCCATCAGCATCTCCTCGGTCATCCAGAAGGGACGAAAAGAGGAGAGCGCCGTCCCGATCTTCATCGTGACGCACCACGCCAAGGAGAGCGACATGCGCGCGGCGCTCGCGGAGACGGACCGGCTCCCCGACGTCCTCGACCGGACGCGCATGATCCGGATCGAAAACAATTTGTAAAGGAAAAGGACGCCCGCGAGATGCACTGGGAAGGGGTCATCCGACACTATTCCGCCTTTCTTCCGGCGATCCCGGAGGATTGCGTCGTCACGCTCCTGGAGGGGAACACGCCCCTGGTGCCGGCGAAGAACCTGGCCCGCCTGGCGGCCACCGGAACGGAGCTCTTCCTGAAATTCGAGGGGCTGAACCCCACCGGCTCCTTCAAGGACCGCGGGATGACGATGGCGGTGTCGAAGGCGAAGGCGGACGGCTCCGACTCGGTGATCTGCGCCTCCACGGGCAACACCTCCGCCTCCGCGGCGGCGTACGCCGCCCGCGCCGGGATGAAGGCGTTCGTCCTGATCCCCGAGGGGAGGATCGCCCTGGGCAAGCTGTCGCAGGCGATGATCCACGGCGCGAGGGTGATCCAGATCACGGGGAACTTCGACGATGCCCTCGAGCTGGTGAAGGAGATCTCGGAGAAGTACCCGGTGACCCTGGTCAATTCGCTCAACCCCTACCGGATCGAGGGCCAGAAAAGCGCCGCGTTCGAGATCTGCGACGCGCTGGGCGCCCCCCCCGACTACCATGTGCTGCCCGTCGGGAACGCGGGGAACATCACGGCCTACTGGGCGGGCTACCGCGCCTACCGGGAGGCGGGCAGGATCGACCGGCTCCCGAAGATGCTCGGGTGGCAGGCGGAAGGAGCCGCGCCGATCGTGCGGGGCTATCCCATCGAGAAGCCCGAGACGGTGGCCACCGCGATCCGGATCGGCAAGCCGGCCTCCTGGAAGCAGGCGGCGGCCGCGAGGGACGAGTCGGGCGGACTCATCCGGATGGTCAGCGACGCGGAGATCCTGGAGGCCTACAAGATGGTCGCGGAAACGGAGGGGATCTTTTGCGAACCCGCATCCGCGGCGTCCATCGCCGGTGTGATAAAATTGGCCAAGGAATCGTTCTTCCATAACGGCGACCGGATCGTCTGCACGCTCACCGGACACGGCCTCAAAGATCCGGACAACGCGATCGCGCAGTCGGTTTCCCCGGCGACCCTGCCTCCCGTGATGGGCGAAGTCATGAAGATTCTGGGATTCTAGGGAGATCACCCATGAAGAGGAAATTCCTCATTCTCATCGGGGACGGCATGGCGGACTGGCCCATCGCGTCCCTCGGCAACCGGACCCCCCTGGAAGCGGCGGAGATCCCCAACCTGGATTTCATGGCGTCCCACGGGGCGCTGGGCATGGTCCAGGTCGTGCCGAAGGACATGTACCCGGGCAGCGACGTGTCGAACCTGAGCATCATCGGATACGATCCCCGGGAGGTGTACACGGGGAGATCCCCCCTCGAAGCCGCGTCGATGGGGATCGAGCTCGCGAAGGACGATGTCGCGGTCCGGTGCAATATCGTCACCCTCCGCAACGACGGCGCGGACACCGAGATGGAGGATTTTTCCGCGGGGCACATCTCCTCGGCGGAATCCGCGGAACTGCTCAAAACCCTCCAGGCCAGGATCGACGACTCCCCGCCGCAGGGGGGGGAGTTTGCCGGCATCCGCTTCCATCCCGGCGTCAGCTACCGGAACCTGATGGTCTGGCCGGACGGAAAGGACGCGGTGGAAACCACCCCCCCGCACGACATCCACGGGAAAAAGATCACCGAGTACCTGCCGAGGGGGGAAGGGGCGGAGGTGCTGCTCGACCTGATGGCGACTTCCCGGGAGGTGTTCGAGGAGCACCCCATCAACGGGAAACGCCGCGCGGAAGGCAAGCTCCCCGGGAACTCGATCTGGCTCTGGGGGCAGGGCAAGGCCCCTCGGATCACCCCCTTCGCGGAGAAATACGGGCTCTCGGGCTCGGTCGTGGCGGCGGTCGACCTCATCAAGGGGATCGGGGTGTATTGCGGGCTGGAGATCATCCAGGTGCCGGGCGCCACGGGATACATCGACACGAACTACCGCGGGAAGGCGGAGTACGCCCTGCAGGAGCTGGAGACGAAGGATTTCGTCCTCATCCACGTGGAAGCGCCCGACGAGGCGGGGCACAACGGAAGCGCCCCCGACAAGGTGCGGGCGATCGAGCGGATCGACCGGGAGATGCTCTCGCTCCTGCTCCCGCGCGCCAGGGAGGGCGGCGACCTCGCGATCCTGCTGCTGCCGGACCATCCCACGCCGGTCGCCATCCGGACCCACGCGCAGGAACCGGTTCCCTTCGTCTTCTACCCGGCTCCCGGGGGGATGGCCATCTTCCCGGGCAAGCGGTACACGGAAGCGGATGCCCGGTCGTGCGGGCAGTTCGTGGAAACGGGCACCCGCCTGATCGGACACCTTTTCGGCCGGGGATGACGGGAACGTCTTCCCGGGGGTGCGAAATGCGTTCTGGCCGGTAAATCGGCAGGGAAAGGGGAGAACCTTGGAGCGGAATCTGGCCCTGGAAGTGATCCGCGTCACCGAAGCTGCGGCGCTGGCGGCAGCGCGCCTGATGGGGCGGGGAGACAACGTCGCCGCGGACCAGGCGGCGGTCACCGCGATGCGGAAGGCGTTGAGCTACGTCCAGTTCAAGGGGCGCGTGGTGATCGGGGAAGGGGAGCGCGACGAGGCTCCCATGCTCTACATCGGGGAGGAGGTCGGCGCCTCCGAAACTCCCCGGGTGGACATCGCGGTGGACCCTCTCGAGGGGACGAGCATCGTCGCCACCGGCGGCAACAACGCCCTGGCCGTCATCGCGATCGCCGAAGAGGGCGGGTTCCTGCACGCCCCCGACACTTACATGCAGAAGATCGCGGTCGGCCCGAAGGCCAGGGGCTCGATCGACATCCTGGCTTCCCCGTCGGAGAACCTCCGCAGCATCGCCAAGGCGCTCCGGAAATACGTGGAGGACCTCTGCGTCATCATCCTCGACCGGCCCCGCCACCAGGAGCTCATCCGGGAGTGCCGGGAAGCCGGCGCCCGGATCAAGCTCATCGGCGACGGCGACGTCGCCGGGGCCATCGCGACGTCGAAGGAGGAGTCCGGGGTCGACGTGCTGATGGGGACCGGGGGGGCCCCGGAAGGCGTGCTCGCGGCGGCGGCGCTCAAGTGCCTCGACGGGGACTTCCAGGGCGTCCTGAAGTTCCGGAACAAGGAAGAGGCCGAGCGGGCGAAGGCGATGGGGGTGGACGACCCCAACCGGGTCTACCAGATGAACGACCTCGCGCGGACCGAAGTGATGTTCGCCGCCACCGGCGTCACCTTCGGCGATTTCCTGAAGGGCGTCCGGTTCTTCAGCGGGGGCGCGCACACGCAGTCGGTCGTCATGCGTTCGAAATCCAGGACGATCCGCACCATCGACACGACCCACTACTTCGAGTTCAAGCCGAAGTACGATTAACGGTCGGAGGCGAGGCAGGGCGCAGTGAGAAGGGGGGGCACGGCTACGGCGACGGGACGCATCGAAATCGACTTCGAACGGTGCAAGGCGTGCGAACTGTG
>PQAK01000046.1 GCA_003105225.1 Deltaproteobacteria bacterium
TCCTGAAGACCCACGGGGAGCAGTCGCTTTACTTCCACGTGGAGGGGCGGGGGATGGTTGCCGTCACCGGGTGCTGCCATCCCGGTGTGATCGGCCTGCTGGAATACGCCGAGGAGGCGTTCGAGGGGTTCACGGAATTCCACGGCGTCTACGGGGGGCTGCACATCTCCCCGTTCGAGGAGTGGGGGCCCGCCCAGGAGGAACTGCTGGACAAGCTCCAGGCGTACCGGCTGCAGCAGCTCGCGTGCAACCACTGCACGGGGATCCTCACGGTCGAGAAGATGCTCGAGCGGGGCATGCCCGTCGCCCGCGGGTCCGGAAGGCACGGCAGCAGGAGCGAGTACTACGTGGGGAACGGGGACACGATCGTCTTCTGACCGGAAGCGGACTCCGTCAGGAGAGGTAGCGCTCCCTCCACATCCCGAAGACGAGCAGCGCCCAGAGGCGGTACTGGTGGTCCCGACGGCCCGACAGGTGCTCTTCGACCAGCCGAGAGACCCCCCGGGGAAGGAGAAACCCCTCCCGGCGGATCCGCTCCTCCCCCAGATATTCCGAGAGCAGCGGCCGCAGCTCGTTGCGCAGCCAGCGGTTCACCGGGATGCCGAACCCCATCTTCGGGCGCTCCAGCAGCTTCCGGGGAACGAGGCCGTAGAGCACCTTGCGCAGCAGGTATTTCGTATGGCCGCCGCGGACCTTGCAGGCCATCGGCAGCCTCGCCGCGAACTCCACCACGCGATGGTCGAGCAGCGGGACCCTCGCCTCCAGGGAATAGGCCATCGAGGCCCGGTCGACTTTCGCCAGGATGTCGTCCACGAGATACGTGCGGATGTCGGTGGCCATCGCCCGCTCGACGGCCCCTCCCCATCGGTCGTCCCGGAACGTCCGGAAGAACGGCAGGTTCGAGTCATCCGCCACCTCGGGAAGAAGCTCCTTCAGCAGCTCTCCCTGGATGACCCCCACCAGGTGGAAATACATCTGCGCCGGGTCGTCGTCACGGATGCTCTCCGCCCCGCGCCGGACCGTGCGGATGGGGACGCGGGAAAGCAGCGAGCACAGCGGACGCCGCAGGAAGCCGGGGATCCGCTGGGCGGCGTGCCCATGGCGGACCCATTCGTACCGCGGGTAGCCGCAGAACAGCTCGTCCCCGCCGTCCCCCGACAGGCTCACGGTGACGTGCTGCCGCGTGAACTCCGAAACGAGCATCGTCGGGATCGCGGAGGAGTCGGCGAACGGCTCGTCGTACGCATCCGGGATCTTCCGGACCAGGGCGAGCGCCTCCGCCGGGGTGCACACCTTCGCGCGGTGGTCGGTCCCGATATGTCGCGCGATTTCCCGGGCGAACCCCGACTCGTCGTACCCCTTTTCCGTAAACCCGATCGAGAAGGTCTTGACCGGCAGGGAGGCTGCCTTCTGCATCACGGCAACCGTCAGCGAGGAGTCGATCCCGCCCGAAAGGAACGCGCCCAGCGGCACGTCGCTGATCATCCTGTACCGAATGGAAGAAGCGAGCAGGGAAGACAGCTCCTCGATGGTTTCCCCTTCCGTGCGGGATCGCCCCTCCCTTTGCCCCCCATGGCTCGATAGGTCCCAGTACGCCCTTTGGCTTTCCGTCCCGTCCGGGGAGACCTCGACGATGTGGCCGGGGGGCACTTTCCGCGCGTCCCGGAAGATGGAATGCGGCGACGGCACGTACTGGAACTCGAGATAGTACTGCAGCGCGGCGCGGTCGACCTCGCGGGAGAAGGAAGGGCATTCGAGGAACGGCTTGAGGGTGGAGGCGAAAAGGAAAAGCCCCGGCGCGCGGGCGGTAAAGAGCGGTTTGATCCCCAGCCGGTCGCGCACCAGGAAGAGTTTCCCGGCCCGTCCGTCCCACAACGCGAAGGCGAACATTCCGATGAACCGGGAGACCGCGCCCTCCACCCCCCACTCCCGGCAGGCGGCCAGGATCACCTCGGTGTCGGAATCGCTGCGGAAGGCGTGCCACTTCTTTTTCAATTCCTCGCGGATCTCGCGGAAATTGTACACCTCGCCGTTGTAGGAGAGCACCGAGGAGCCGTCGCCCCTCCCCATCGGCTGGGCGCCGGCCTCCGTCAGGTCCAGGATGGAGAGCCGACGGTGGGAAAGCCCCGTCTTGCCGTCGGCGGAGAGCCACTCGCCGGAGGCGTCGGGCCCGCGGCAGGCCATCGTCCCCCCCATCCGCCACAGCAGTTCCCTGCCCGGACGTGCGTTCCCGGTTGCGAGAAACCCCGCTATGCCGCACATGGGCCTACGCGGTCCGTCGACCGAAGGAATCGGAGTTCCATCGTTCGATGAGCGCGGTCATGGCCGCCGTCATCTCCGCGATGCCCGCCGTCGGGATCTTCTCGTCCACTCCGTGGATGCGGCCCATGTCCTCCCGGGCCATCAGGACCGGCATCAGCCCGTAGGTCTCCACGCCGACCGCCCGGAAGAACCGCGAGTCGGTGAAACCCGTCGACAGGTACGGCACCATGACGGCATCGGGGTGAACGGTCCGCACGGCGTCCTCCACCGCGTCGAAAAGCGGGCCCCGGGGAGAGCCCGACGGTTTCTCGGCGAAGATCGTCTCCACGGCGACGTCGAACTCGCGCACCATCTCCTGGACCTGCGCCGCCACGATCTCCGGCTCCTCGCCGGGAAGGATCCGGCAGTCCACCGTCCCCTCCGCATGCGCCGGGATGACGTTGGGCTTGAAGCCCGCGGCAAGCGTGGTGACGGCGAACGTGTTGCGGAAGAGGGGATCGGTTTCGGGGAACTCCCTCGCGAACGCCTCCAGCGCCTCCGCATCCCGCGGGTCCCCCGTGAGCGCATCGGGGTCCAGGGAGATCCGTCCCAGCGCGAACAGGACACGCAGCATCTCCCGCACCGGACCGGTCAGCCGCGCCGGGCTGCGGTAGGATGCGATCTTCGCCAGCGCCCGGGTGAGCCTGGCGGGAGGATCCTTGGGCGAAGGGCGGCTGCCGTGCCCCGCGCGCCCCGCCGCGGAGAGCCGGAGCCACAGCGGCCCCTTCTCCCACATGTTCACGAGGAAATATTTCCCCGGGCCGAAGATGTCCCGCACCCCCACGCCCCCCTCGTTCATCCCGTAGGCGCGCCCGAAGGAGATCGGCAGGTGCTTGATGAAGAATTCCGCTCCTTCCCCGCCTCCGACCTCCTCGTCGGCGTTGGCGACGAAATAGAGTTTGCGGCGCAGCTTTCCCGATTTGGCGGTCCCGATCGCGGCGCACAGGTGCGCCACCCCCAGCCCCTTGGTGTCCAGCGTCCCCCGGCCGTACAGGAAGCCGTCCCGGACCTCCGCCGAGAACGGCGGCACGCTCCACTCCTCCGCCCTCGCCGGCACCACGTCCATGTGGTGGATGAGGACCAGCCCCGGCTCCTCGGTCCCGCCGACGTGGCAAAGGACGTTGGGCTTCTCGGGCCGGGCGCCGAACGTGATGGGAATGTGGCCGTTCCCGACCAGGACCTTGCACAACAGGTCGGCTGCGGCGCGGCAGTCGCCCGGGGGATTGGAGGTGTCGATCCGGACGTATTCCTGCAGCAGCGCCACCGGGTCCATCATTGAATTATCCCTCCATAAGCAATTAGAATGCACTAAACTCAGGGACGTTCTTAAACTTTTTGAAGGACCTGCGCATGCCGAAGGCGTTGATCACGGGAATCACCGGCCAGGACGGATCGTACCTCGTCGAATTCCTGCTGTCGAAGGGGTACGAGGTCCACGGCGTCATCCGCCGGGCCTCCACCTTCAACACCGGCCGCATCGACCACATCTACGTCGATCCCCACACCCCCGGCGCCCGCATGTTCCTGCATTACGGCGACCTCTCCGACGCCGGGCAGCTCACCAACCTCATCTACAACGTCCAGCCGGACGAGATCTACCACCTGGGCGCGCAGAGCCACGTCCGCGTCTCCTTCGACATCCCCGAGTACACCGGCGACGTCACCGGGCTGGGCACGACCCGGATCCTGGAATCGGTGCGCCGGGCGGGGGTCAAGGCGCGGTATTACCAGGCATCCTCCAGCGAGATGTTCGGCGCCACCCCGCCGCCGCAGAGCGAGAAGACCCCCTTCTATCCGCGCTCCCCGTACGGCGCGGCCAAGGTGTACTCCTACTGGATGGCGGTCAACTACCGGGAGGCGTACGGCCTCTTCGCCAGCAACGGGATCCTCTTCAACCACGAGTCGCCCCGGCGCGGAGAGACGTTCGTCACGCGAAAGATCACCCGGGCGGTCGCCGCGATCAAGGCGGGCAGGCAGACTGACCTTTTCCTGGGGAATCTCGACGCGCGGCGCGACTGGGGGTTCGCCTTGGAGTACGTCCAGGCGATGTGGAAAATGCTGCAGCACGACAAGGGGGAGGATTTCGTCGTGGGAACGGGACAGTCGAACTCGGTGAAGGAGTTCGTCGACGAGGCGTTCTCCTACGCGGGGATGGACTGGAAGCAGTACGTGAAGATCGACAAGAAGTATTTCCGGCCCACCGAGGTCGAGAACCTGATCGCCGACGCCTCCAAGGCGCGCAGGCTCCTCGGCTGGGAACCCAAGGTGACCTTCAAGGAACTGGTCCGCATCATGGTCGACGCCGACATGGAGGAGGCGGGCTTGAATCCCATCGGCGAAGGCCGCAGGATCCTCGCCGCCAAGGGCCTCCTCGTAGGCCCAAAACTTTAAGAACGTCCCTAAGTTTTTATCCCAGGGATCGAGATGAGCTTTTTCAAAGGGAAAAAGATCCTGGTAACCGGCGGGGCCGGCTTCCTCGGAGCGCCGGTCATCCGGAAGCTCGTCGACCGGGGCGCCGATCCGGGCGATATCTTCATCCCCCGTTCGTCGGATTACGACCTGCGTCATCCGGAAGCCTGCGCGCGGGCGGTGCAGCGGCGGGACATCGTCATCCACCTGGCGGCCAACGCCGGCGGGATCGGCTGGAACCGCGCGCACCCCGGCGCCCTTTTTTTCGACAACGCGGCGATGGGCATCCATCTCATGGAGGAGGCCCGTAAGGCCGGCGTGGCGAAATTCGTCCAGATCGGCACGGTGTGCGCCTACCCCTTCCGCCCTCCCCGGATCCCCTTCAAGGAAGACGACCTCTGGGAAGGGTATCCCGAGCCGACCAACGCCCCGTACGGCATCGCCAAAAAGGCGCTGATGGTGATGGGACAAGCGTATCGGGACGAGTTCGGATTCAACGTGATCTACCTTCTGCCGGTCAACCTGTACGGTCCGGGGGACCATTTCTTCGAGCCGGAGAAATCCCACGTCATCCCTGCGCTTATCCGGAAGTTCGTGGAAGCGAGGGAATCGAAGGCGGCGCAGGTGGAAGTCTGGGGCAGCGGATATTACCAGGGGGTGCCGGTCTCCCGGGAATTCCTCTACGTGGACGACGCGGCCGAGGGGATCGTCCTTGCGACGGAGCGCTACGACAAGCCGGAGCCGGTCAACATCGGCGCCGGCCGGGAGATCGCCATCAACGATCTGATCGAGCGGATCCGCAGGCTGACGGGATACGAAGGGGAGATCGTGCGCGACCTCACCAAGCCCGACGGCCAGCCGCGGCGATTCCTGGACACCGCGCGCGCCCGGGAAGAATTCGGATTCATCGCCCGCACCCCGATCGAGGAGGGGCTGCGCAGGACGATCGAGTGGTACGAGGGAGCCCGAAAGGGGAGGGGGGAAGGATGAAGCGGCTCCTGGCGCGCGGCGACGACGATCAAGGAAAAACTTAGGGACGTTCCTAAAAATATTTTCAAACCTTCTCGAATTTTTTGCGTCCTACGTCTGTGAGCACGGGTGCTCTTTTCTTGCACGCGTTGGATTATTCAAGTAAAATTATGCAGGAATATTCGATAGCTAGATACGAGCCACATCAGGGGATGGTGTCCGGGGATACTGATGGGCCGCTGTCGCCGCTTGGCCGGAGGTCCATGGGATGGATCCTAAATGGTACCTCGTAAAAACCAAACCTCTAAACGAATCCCGCATCTACACCCGGCTCACGGAAGCGGGGTTCGAAACCCTCTATCCGAAAATCCTGAAGAAAATCAAGGGAAAGGGACGATTCGAGATTCGTCCTTTTTTCCCCACGTATCTGTTCGTCAAGTTCGCCATCGAGCAGCTGCGTACCGTCCGGTACACCCGCGGGGTGGCTCGGGTGGTTTCCTTCGGCATCGAGCCCCAGGAGGTGGGACCGGAGATCGTCGATGCGGTCCGCGCCCGCATGGACGATTCGGGGATCGTGACGCTGGTCAAACCGCCCGTGGAGTGGAAGCCGGGCGAGAAGATAAAAATCGGGGAAGGCCCCTTCGCCGGCCTCGACGCCATCTTCGTGGAGGCGCTGCCCGACCGCGAAAGGGTGGTCCTCCTCCTGGATGCGGTGTCCAGCTTTCGCGTCATCCTTAATAAAGAAGCACTCGAAGAATAGGAAGAGGATCGCCAGTGCCGCATATTTCACGCAGTCGCCGGGAGCGCACCCGTACCGACCGTTGATGGGCGGTAGCGTGCCCGTCGGACGGAACACGGCAGGCATGCCGGCAGGAAGCCTTACCAGGAGGCGCGTCGATGCGGAGTAGGAAAGCCTTCAGGAACGCCGCGGCGTTTGTGATTTTTGCCCTGGCGCTTCCTGCTGCCGCACCGGCGCGGGCTGCCGACCTGTTCCTGAACGACGAGCCGGAGATCTATGCGGCGATCGACAAGCTGAACGCGTTGGGGTACCTGCCGGGACTGCTCGCCAACACCCGGCCGTATCCGATCCAGGCGGTGCGGGCGGCGGTGGAGGCCGCTTCGCGGGATTCCCTGCCCGAGGGGTTCGAAGCGGAGCTGCTGCGATGGGTTACGGCCTACTCCGCGCCCGGGGTGACAGGTCGCGTGACGGCGGCGGCATCGTACTCGGACGCCCGTTTCCTGCCGCCCAACAACGAAGGGATCCCCAGGCCCAAGGGGTGGGCGGGCCAGGGATCGGTCGCCGCGCGCGGGGAGGTGAATCCTTACCTTTCGGGGCAGCTTCGCGCCGCCTCCTTCCGTGGAGAGGGAGGCGAAGACGAGGGGAACCGCCTCCTCGACGCCTCGATCGAGGCCGGACATAAATACATCTCGGTGCAGGCGGGGAAGATCTCGACCTGGTACGGCCCCGGCCGCAACGGCGCGCTGATCCTCACCAACAACGCCTCCCCCTATCCCGGCGTCCGCATACGGAACCCCCAGCCGATCCCCATGCCCGGCTGGTTTTCCTTCCTGGGGAACGTGCAGTACGACATCTTCGCCGCCCGGATGGAGAAGAAGGCCGAGTTTTCCCATTCCATGCTGGTGGGCACCCGCCTGGCCGCCCGCCCGAGCGCGTGGCTGGAGATCGGCCTCTCCCGCGTCCTGCATTACGGCGGAGAGGGGAGAAGCAACGGGATCTCCGAGGCCCTGACCGATTTTTGGGGGAACAACGACCCGCCCGACCGGAGCAACACGCTGGCGGGATACGACATCACGCTCACCTTGCCCTTCAAATTCCAGCCGGTGCAAGCCTACTGGGACCGCGCGGGCGAGGGAGACAATCGACTTTTAGGAACCGGCATCCCCTGGCCCTCCCAATGGGGGAATCTCCTGGGCATCTACTTCCCGAAAGTGCTTGGAGCTTCACGGTTCGACCTCCGGGCCGAGTACGCGGACACCTACAGCGGGAACGCCAGGACGGCCGCCTGGTACAATCACAGCGCCTATCCCCACCGGTATCGCGGGGACATCCTCGGCCACCCGATGGGCGGAGACTCGACCGATTGGTTCGTGGAGAGCCGGTGCTTTTTCCTGCCGTCGACCTTCCTCGCCCTATCCTACGAGCGGGTCCGGCGGGAAAAGGGGTCCGGCCTGTCCCCCCTCTCGCCCGGGGAGCGCAGGAACCGCTATACCGCCGGAATTACCGGCTGGCTTACGAAGTCCTGGCGGGCCGAGGCGCGCGCCTCCATGGAACGGCAGACCGACGAGGGCGGGGTCCCGGGAGCCGGGGGCACCGATTTCTCCGCAGTATTGGCGATTTCGTACCAGGTTTCTTCCCTATCAAGGCGGGATCTATGGGCCGCCTACGTCCTCAGGTAATGATCATGCCGCTTATCCATCACTCCCCTTCCGGAAGGTGAGAATGAAAACGATCTCCCGTTCGTGGAAATGGGCAGCGCGGGCGCCGTGGAGCGTACCGGTTCCCGCCATCGTTCTGGCCGTGATGGTTCTTCTATCGGCCGCTGCGCCGCTCTTTGCGCAGGCGCCGGCGGCCCCTCCGTCCGGGTTTACCCCCCAGCAGGTGGAAATCTTGCGTCAGATGCTGTTGTCGGGCAAGGAACTGACGCCGGAAGCGAAGATGGCGGTCGAAGCAACCCCCGGCCTGAAGGAGCAGCTCCCCGCGGACCTCCGGAAGAAAATCGAGGGGAATGGATCTCCGGAGATCGCCGTCGGGAAAACGACCGTCCCCGCGCCGCAGGAAACGCCCGCGTCTCTTGGCGTCTACGACTGGAGAACCTCCGTTTACGTGGGCGGATTGTTTTCCGGCCGTCTCCAGGACAACGAGAGCCGGACGCTTACCCACTTCGGGCACGACATCTTCGATCCCCGCCCGGGCACCCTCACCGTCCTCGAGAACCTGCCGGCGGCGCCCGGATACGTGATCGGCCCCGGCGACGAGGTGGTCGTGAAGCTCTGGGGCCGCGCCGAAGGGACGTACCGGATGACGGTCGACCGGGACGGGAAGATCTTCCTTCCGAAATTCGGCTCCCTGTACGTCGCCGGCAAAACGTACGCGGAGCTCAAGTCGTTCCTCCAGGCGAAGACCTCCAACATCGCGGAGGCCAGGTCCGACGTCTCGCTCGGGCAGATGAAGGGAATCAGCGTCTCCGTGGTCGGGGAGGTCCGGTCGCCCGGCTGGTACAGCATCAGCTCCGTCCATACGGCGTTGCAGGCCCTCTCCATGGCCGGCGGGATGAAGGACATCGGGTCGCTCCGCAGCATCAAGATCAACCGCGGAGACAAGGTGATCGGCGAGATCGACCTCTACGATCTGCTGCTTCAGGGAAAATCCCGCGGCGACGTCCGCCTGCTGCAGGGGGACACGATCTTCGTCCCGGTGGTGGGGAAGCTGGTCGCCCTGTCCGGCGAGGTCCGCCGCCCCGCGATCTACGAACTGCGGGACGAGAAGACGCTCCTCGAACTGATCCGGATGGCCGGCGGATTCGCTCCGTCGGCGTACAAGCAGCGCGTCCAGGTGGAGCGGCTCGAAGGGCACACCTCGAAAATCGTCCTCGATGCCGACGCCGAGAAGCTGGAGAAGGAGCTTAACGGATTCGTGATCGCCGACGGCGATATCGTCCGCGTGCTTCCGATCGTGGGGCCGGAGCAGAACGCGGTCACCCTGGCGGGGAACGTGTACCGCCCCGGCAAGTACGAGCTGAAGCCGGGAATGACGATCGGCGCCCTGTTCAAGGGCGAAGGGGACTTTCTCCCGGATACCTACTTCGATTATGCGGTCCTGACCCGGCTGATCCCCCCCGACCTCCACAAGGAAATCATCCCGGTCAACCTGCGCGAGATCGTCCTGGAGAAGAAGGGGGAGGCGGACGTCCCCCTCCTGCCGCGCGACACGCTGAGAGTCTTCCCGAAAAGCGCCTTCCGGGACATGCCGAGGGCGACCATCTCCGGCGAAGTCCGGTTGGCCCGTCCGGGGAATGAGCCGGTCCCGAGGACGGACATCTCGTCCCAGGCCCGAAAGGCGGCCGCCGAGATGCAGGTCGACAACGCCGTCCTCACCTTCGAGATCCACGCGGGGGTCCGCGTCGCCGACCTCGTGAAGCTGGCGGGAGGATTGACGCGCCTGGCCTACCTGGAGCGCGCCGAGATCGTCCGCGTCGACGAGAACCGGGATTTCAAGACGATCTACTTCCATCTCGGCAAGGCGATGGCGGGCGAACCGTCGGAGAATCTCCTGCTGGAAAACGAGGACCAGGTCTTCATCCACTCGATCTGGGAAACGAAATTCAAAAAGACGGTGACCGCGGCGGGCGAAGTCAATGCGCCCGGGGAATACCTGTTGACCGGAGGGATGAAACTCTCCGACCTGCTCTTCAAGGCGCGCGGTTTAAGGGAAGGGGCCTACGCGCGGCATGCCGAGCTCGTCCGGCGCGAAATCACGCCCGGAGGAGAGCTGGTCAAGACGGGCACGCTCGTCGTCTCTCCGGAGCGGGCGATGTCCGGCGAAGCGGATGCCGACGTTCCCCTGCGGGAATACGATATCCTTCTCGTCCACCAGATCCCCGACTGGGGAGAAAAGGTTTTCGTGACGCTTGCCGGTGAAGTGCGCTTTCCCGGGGTCTATGCCGTGCGCAAGGAAGAGCGGCTGGGATCCGTGATCGAGCGCGCCGGCGGGTTTACCCCCGCCGCCTATCTCAAGGCGGCGCAGTTCACCCGGGCCTCCACGCAGAAGAGCCAGCAGGAAGCGATCGACAAGCTGACCGAGGAGCTGGAGCTCGAGGTGGCGCAGAAGGCGCAAGCCGCCGCGACGCTGGACAAGGAGGACATCGAAGCGAACCGGGAGATCCTGAACGCGCGCCGTGCGCTCATCGAGCAGTTAAAGAGGATCAAGGCGAAGGGGCGGGTCATCCTCCAGCTGTCCGATGCCCGGAAGATCCCGGGGACCGATGCCGACATCCTCCTCGAAAACGGCGACAGGCTCGAAATCCCGAAGAAGATGAACGTCGTCAACGTCGTGGGGCGGGTCTACAATCCGACCGGCGTCGTCTACAGCACGGCGAACGACCATGTCGGGTACTACTTGAAGAAGGTGGGCGGCCCCACCGAAAGCGCCGACCGCGCCCACATCTTCCTCCTCAAGGCCGACGGCTCGGTGGTCACGAGGGAGAACGCCGAGGGAGGCTTCTTCGTCTTCGGCGAAAGGGGACTGATGTCCGCCAAGGTGGAACCGGGAGATTCGATCGTCGTACCGGAGAAGCTGATCCAGACCCGGTTTATGAAGGATTTCAAGGACATCACCCAGATCCTCTACCAGATCGCCGTCACCGCCGGCGTGCTGATCGTGGTGTTCTGAGCGTACGGAAAGAATCCACGGGGAGTCCACGGAGGGGAGAGATCGATGGAAGAAAACCGGCGGACGGGACGCACCGACGACCTGATCGACCTTGACGGGGGGTTCGCGGTCTTCCTGAGGATCTGGTGGAAGGCCGCGATGATCGCCATAGGAGCGGGAATCGTCGCGTTGATCGTGACGTTCCTGCTGCCCAACCTCTACAGCGCGGCGGCGATCATCACCCCCTCCGCCGACGAAGGGAGGCCCTCCCCCGCCTTGGGCGCCCTGTCGTCCTTCGGAATCGTGGTCGCCAGCCCGACAAAGGTGGAGGATCTCGAAACGCTTTTCCGGAGCAACGATCTGACCGCCCGCGTCTTCCGGAAGTACAACCTGTGGCCGGTCGTCCTCCGGGACCGGTACGATCCGGGTTCGGGGGCATTGAAACCCTCCTGGACGGACCGCCTGATTCCGGGTTCCAGGGGGCCGAAAGCCCCCGGCGACTGGGACGCCATGCGCGCGGCGGAGAAATCCCTGACGGTCTCCGTCAACAGGAAGGCGGGCACCGTCTACCTGGCCTTCGAAGCGCCCTCCGCGGAAGGGGCGGCGAAGATCGTGGGGTATTACCTCGAGGAGGGGAAAAGCCGCCTCCAGGAGGAAGCGTTCGACCGGGCGAGCCGGAACAAGAAATTCATCGAGAAGCAGATCGCGGCGACCTCCGACCCGGTGACCCGGGAACGGCTGTATGCGTTGTACGGCCAGGAAGTCGAGCGTGAGATGCTGGCCCGGAACCGGGAGCAGTTCGGGTTCAAGCTCATCGACAGTCCCTGGGTGCCCGAGAGGAAATCGAGTCCCCAGAGGGCGAAGACCGCCCTCCTGGCCGCGGTGCTCGCCTTCGTGGTTGCGGCGGTTCTGCTGGGGCTGCGGTCGGGCAGGCGCGCTGCCGATCCTTCCGCACGCCCCTGAAGCCTCCCTTCCGCGACGCATGCCCGCCGAAGCCCCTCCCGCCGACCGCGTGCCGATTCCCCCGCCGGTCGGATTGCGCTCCCGCATGCTGCGCGGGATCACCTGGAACGTGTTCGGCGCGGTCTTCACGCAGGGAAGCGTCTTCCTCTCCAACATCATCATCGCCAACCTGGTCGGCAGGGACGTTTTCGGCGAATACGGCATGATCCAAAGCACGCTGCTGGCCTTCGGCGGGGTCGCCCAGGTCGCGACGGGGATCACGGCGACCAAGTACGTGGCGGAGTTCCGCGTCCTCGACAAGGAGAGGACCGGCCGGATCCTGGGGCTCTGCTCCGCGGTGACCCTCGTCACGGGGGCCGTTGCGACGCTTGCCCTGCTCCTGGGCGCTCCGTGGCTGGCCTCCTCTCTCCTGAAGAGCCCCCATCTTGCCCGCGGGATCATGATCGCGGCGGGGTTCGTGCTGCTGACGGTGATCAACGGGTACCAGGTCGGGGCGCTGGCCGGGCTGGAGAACTACCGCGCCATCGCGCGGTCCGGGGCCCTCCAGGGGGTCTTCCACCTGGCGGCGTGCAGCCTGTTCACGTACCTTTGGGGACTCGAAGGGGCGCTGGGAGGCCTGGTCGCGAGCGCTTTCGCCCGGTGGTGGCTGTTCCATTCGATGCTGCGGACGGCGGCGCGCGAACAGGAGGTGCCGATCCGCTACCGGGGGATCTGGACGGAGCGCGGCATCATCTTCCGGTTCGCGCTGCCGGCCGCCATCAGCGGCCTCTCCGCGATGCCCGCCCTCTGGCTGGCGAACGCGTTCCTGGTGCGGCAGCCGGGCGGCTTCTCCCAGATGGGCCTCTACAGCGCGGCCAACACGCTGCGCACGGTGGTCCTGTTCCTCCCCCTGCTGCTGAACAACGTCGGGACATCGCTGCTCAATAACCAGCGGGGCCTGGGGGACGCCGTGCGGTACCGGAAGGTCTTCTGGTTCAACCTGGGGGCGACTGCGGCGGTCGCCGCGGCGGGAGCGGTCGCCGTCGCCGTTTCCGGCCCCTGGCTGCTGCGCATGTTCGGGAAGGAGTTCATCGGAGGGAGCGGGGTCCTGGTCATCCTGATGCTGTCGACGATCCCCGAAAGCCTTGCCATCGCCGGCGCGCAGATCATCCAGTCGCAGGAACGGATGTGGCTGTCGTTTTTCCTCATCGCGCTGCCCCGGGACGTCTGCATCGTCGGCCTGGCGTACCGGTTCGCCCCCCTCCACGGCGCGGCCGGGCTGGCATGGTCGTACACGGCCTCGTGGGCCCTGACGCTCGCAACGGTTTTTATCCTGGTGGCGTCCATCGGGCTCGAGCCGCAGGCGCGGAAATGAAGACCCCGGTGGCCTGCCTGTGTGTCCTTGCGCTTTCGGCCGGGATGGCGTTCTGCGCCGGCGCCGCGGAGGTAGAGCCCTTCCCCGTGACGAAGGCCGTCTGCTTCGGGGATTCGATCACGGCCGGCGTCGGGGCCAGCGCGGAACGGTTTCGATATGCGAACCTCATCGCCCGCGAGAACGGGTGGGTCCTTGCGAACAAGGCGCGAAGCGGAGGGCAGCTCGCCGATATGATCTCCATCGTCTATCCGGAAATCGTGGAGGCGGACGGCACCTACCTGATCCTGACCGGCTACAATGACATGAGGAACTTCGGCATCGACAACGCCGGACTGTCGCAGTACCGCAAGACGCTTCATGCCGCGCTGGCCTGGCTCTCGATCCCGGACGGCGACAAGATCAAGGCTTCCGACGGCCGGGTGAGCTACGAGGGAGCGTGGAACGCGAGTCCCGTCCCGTGGGGGTTCGGGAAATATTCGGGGCAGCGGGATGCCAGGACCACGTTCAGGGTCTCCGGATCCGTGATCTACATCGGCGCCACCGGGACCTGGAACGGGACCGGGACGTTTTCCGTCACGGTGGATGGGGAAAAGAAGGGGGACTACTCCTGTTCGGTTTCCCGCACGCCTGCAAGCGGGCTGCCCGTTTCCCCTTTTCTCGTCCGGATCTCCGGCCTTTCGGACGGCCCCCACACGGTGGCGATCACGGTAGCGAGCGCCGCGGGCAACGTGTTCGTCGACTGGGCAGCCGGCTCCCCCGGTGCGGGGGGCGCCATGCCGAAGGTATTCGCGGGCAACGCCCTCCGGATGCGCCGTGAGGCCTACGCGCTCGGCGCGCCGTACTGGAACGCCGGGAGCGACGCGGCCGTCTCCGCCATCAACGCCGTCATCCGGGAGGTGTGCGGGGAGTTGGCAGGCGACGGGTGGAACGTCGCGTACGTGGACGCGTCGGCCGGATTCGATCCGGACTCCGCCGATGTCGGCCCGGACCTGGTCCACCCGAGCGACCGGGGGATGGAAACGATCGCCGCCGCGTTCTTGCGTCGGATGCGGCAGGCCGCACCCTAAGGAGAAGATTCCGACCGTGGACGATTCCATCCGCCAAAGGGTCCGTCAGTCCCCGAACCTGTTGAGGACCGTCAGGGCGTCGCGGCACGCGCTCCACCTGGCGTTCCATCCCGCGAAGGCCTGGGCGGCGATCCGATACCGCCTGACGCTGAAGCATTGCGGGAGGGGGGTGGACTTCGAGAGCCGAATGCTGATCCG
>PQAK01000047.1:0-1070 GCA_003105225.1 Deltaproteobacteria bacterium
AGCCGCTCGCAGTTCCCCTCGTAGGCCCGAAGCCGATGGGCCGCGGCGAACGACGAACGGACGGTCAGGGTGTATGTCTCCATCTTCACGGCTCCGAGAGGGGAGAAAGCGTGATCCTGGATTTGGATGTCGCGCGGGCGAACCAGTTTCTGATCTCCGCCGCCCCCTTCTCCCGGAGAAGGTCCTTTCGAACCTTCTCTTCCGAGCGTTCCTCCGGGGGGGCGCCCGAACGGGTGCGCAGCGCGATTTCCCGCCGCACCTCCTCGTCGTTCACCTCGATGAACACCGCGACGCGGCGCTCCAGGAAATCCCGGACGAGCAGCCTGCGCTGCACGAGCTCGTGGATCTCCGCGACGGTGACGGCCACCGCGCACGGGGAGGCGCATTTCCGCGTCCGGGAGAGCGCCCCGGCCTCCTCCGCCGCAAGGGCGGCGTTGTCCACGGAGCCCAGGCCCAGCTTCTTCTGCTCCTGGAGGACGAGCGTGTCCGCGATCCGCATTTCCCTTGCCCGGGATAACGTCATCTCCCGGGGCGCCTGCCCCGGGACCGTCCCGCATCGATAGAAGCAAGCCTCCCGCTCCACGTCCGACAGGAAGACCACCTCCCCGTCGACCGACGCCGCCACGGACTCGATCCTCCGATACCCGTCGGGCGCGGCCCGACAGGTCGCTGCAATCGCCAGGAAAACCGCGCATGCCAGGAGCGCGCGTTTCATCGCGCCAGCTCGAAGGAAATATCCAGGGCCGGCGCCGAGTGCGTCAGCGCGCCGATGGAAATCGCGGCGACGCCCGTCCGCGCGTACTCCTCGACGTTTCCGAGGTGGATCCCTCCGGAGGCTTCCAGGAAGGCGCGATCCCCGAAGCGCGCTACCGCTTCGCGAACCCTGCCGGGCGTCATGTTGTCGAGGAGAATGGCGTCGGCCCCCGCCTCCACCGCCCTTGCCGCGTCCTCCAGGATCTCCACTTCGACCTCGACCCGGACCAGGTGGGGGACAGAGGCGCGGGCAGCCGCCACCGCCTCGGGGATTCCCCCCGCGGCGCGGATTCCGTTTTCCTTGATCAGGATCCCGT
>PQAK01000047.1:1124-2907 GCA_003105225.1 Deltaproteobacteria bacterium
ATGCCGGAGAGCCGCTGCAGGAAATTCAACGCCACCCGCTCGCCGCGCAGGAGGCTGCCGGCAGGCCCGCCGGCCTCTCCCACCCGTTCGCCGGCCGCCACGATGCGCCCTTCCTCGACGAAGGTCACCGAAACCGAGGCATCGACTTGCCGGAAGACCTCGGCGGCGACCGGTCCCCCGCAGAAGACTCCAGCCGTTCCCGCGAGAAACGCCCCGCGGACCGGCGCCGGGAAAGCCGCCCCGAACGGGTCCCCGAACGGGGCGTCCTCCCGCAGCGCGGCGCGGACCAGGTCCTCGAATTCCAGGCGGTGGATCACGAAAGGTACCGGGTCACCAGGTCCAGGTTCCTGGACAGCTTGGAGAGCTTCTCCTCGAGGTCGCCCTTGCGCGAGCGATGGGCATCGACGATGTCCGCCGGCGCGTTCGACACGAATTTCTCGTTGGAAAGCTTCGCCGTCACCATGGACAGCTCGGCGCCGGCCTTCTCGATCTCCTTGCGAAGCCGCCGGGCCTCCTGGTCGAAGTCGATGAGACCCGCCAGGGGAAGGCAGACCTCGACGTCGTTCACGACCGCGGTCGCGTCCGCGACCGGCAAATACTCGGGGTCCTTGTAGACCACGGCCCCGGCGCGCGCCAGCCGGAGCAGGATCTCCTCGTGCTCCCGCAGGAAGGCGAGCTCCTCGACCTGGCCCTTGAGCCGGACTTCCACCTTCTTGGCGGGGGGGACGTTCAGCTCGCTGCGGATGTTGCGCACCGCCCGGATCACCTCCATCAGGCGGCCCATGTTCTCCTCCACGTCGACGTCGATCTTCCCCGGGTCCGCGGCCGGATAGCCCTGCAGGGAAACGCTGTCCCTCCCGCCGGCCGGCAGGCGCCCCCCCCCGGGCAGCGATTGCCAGATCTCCTCCGTGAGGAACGGGATGAACGGATGGCCGAGGACCAGGATCGACTCGAACACCCGGAGAAGCACCGCCCGCTGGTTCTGGCGGACGAGCGGATCCGCCTCGGGGGAAAGGGCGGGCTTGATCATCTCGAGGTACCAGTCGCAGAACTCGTGCCAGACGAACTGGTAGAAGGCGGAGCCCGCCTCGTTGAACCGGTACTCCTCGATCCCCCGGCGGACCTCGTCGATCACGCGCTGGAGGCGGGACAGGATCCACCGGTCCACGACCGAAAGCTCGGCCGGCAGCTCCCGGGGCGTCGCGTCGTCGACGTGCATCCGGACGAAGCGGCCCGCCTGGTAGAGCTTGTTCATGAAGTTGCGGTACCCCTCGACCCGGTCGTCGGACATCCGGATGTCCCGCCCCTGGGCGGCCAGCGCCACGAGGGTGAACCGGAAGGCGTCCGTGCCGAACCGGTCGATCACCTCCAGGGGGTCGATGACGTTCCCCCGCGTCTTGCTCATCTTCTCGCCCCTGGCGTCCCGCACGAGGGCGTGGATCACCACGTCGCGGAACGGGGGCTTCCCCGTGAACTCGATCCCCATCATCATCATCCGCGCCACCCAGAAGAACAGGATGTCGAAGCCGGTCACGAGGACGGACGTCGGGTAGTACCGCGCAAGCTCGGGGGTCTCCTCCGGCCACCCCAGCGTCGAGAACGGCCACAGGCCCGAAGAGAACCACGTGTCGAGAACGTCCTCCTCCTGCCGGAGACCGGACGACCCGCAGGAGGGGCATCGAACCGGCGGCTCCACGTCGACCGTCGTCTGCCCGCAGCCGGCGCAGTGATACGCGGGGATCCGGTGCCCCCACCAGATCTGGCGGGAGATGCACCAGTCGCG
>PQAK01000048.1 GCA_003105225.1 Deltaproteobacteria bacterium
GAAAATGATATATATATCCTTCTCGACTCGATCGGTCGTGCCAATACATTCAAGGAGGGACAGCCAACGATGAAAGGCATCAGCAGATGGATCCCGGCATGTTTCGCGGCGGTTCTTGCGCTGGCGCTCGCCGGCGCGGCGGCGGAGGCGGAAACGGTCAAGGTCGGCATCGTCCTCCCGCTGACGGGGGAGCAGGCGAAGTTCGGCGAGATCGAGAAGCGATCCTTCGAGATGGCGGCGGAGGAGATCAACGCGAAGGGCGGCGTCAAGGGCCGGAAGCTAGAGCTTCTCTTCGAGGACGACACGGGCAAGCCCGACGTGGGCCGCTCCGCGGTCGAGAAGCTCATTTCCCAGTCGAAGGTGCCGGTCCTGACCGGCGGCTATTCCAGCTCCGTCACCGCCGCGGTGACCGCCGTGGCCCAGCAGTTCAAGGTCCCCTTCCTGGTCACCACCGGGTCGGCGGACGAGGTCACGGAGAAGCGGTACGACTACATCTTCCGGATCAACCCGACCGCCAGCGAGTACCCGGCGTCGGTCGTCACCTTCCTCCAGGAGGTGGCCAAGCCGAAGACGGCCGTCATCCTCTACGAGAATTCCCTGTTCGGCCAGTCGAGCTCGAAGTCCTTCGAGAAGGATTGCGATAAACTTGGGATCAAGGTGCTAACCAAGGAGGGGTACAACAAGGGGGCCGTCGACTTCAAGCCGCTGCTCACGAAGGTGAAGGCGATGAATCCCGACCTGGTCTACATGGTCTCCTACGTCATGGACGCGGCGCTCCTGATCCGCCAGGCGAAAGAGCTGGACCTCAATCCAAAGCTTTTCATCGGAGGTGCGGCGGGATTCACGCTCCCCGAGTTCCGGAAAAACGCGGGGGACGCGACCGAATTCGTGTACTCGGCGACCCTGTGGGTGGATTCGGTCCCCTACGCGGGAGCCCTGGAATATTCCAAGAAGTTCCTGGCGAAATACAAGGAAGCCACGGAATACCACGGAGCCGAGGCGTACGCCTCGATGTACGTCGTCGCCGACGCTTTGAGGAGGGCGAAGAGCATCACGCCCAAGGACGTGCGGGACGCCCTGGCGACGACCGACATGATGACCGCCTTCGGCCCGGTCAAGTTCATCTCCTACGAGAAGAAAACACAGCAGAACAAGCTGCCTACCTATATGGTCCAGTGGCAGAACGGGAAGCTTGAAACCGTGTGGCCCAAGGAAGTTGCAAAAAAGAAGTACGTTTTCCCCGTTCCCAATTGGAACGAGAGGAAGAAGAAGTAATCCGACCTCTAGATAATCGTGAACGACTCTCGAGGCCGGGCGGCGGCATGATCGCCGTCCGGCCTCTCCACTGACCGGCGCTTCGGCCGACCGGGAGAGACCATGGACGTTTTTTTCCAGACCCTCGTCGCCGGCGTTCTCAAGGGCGGCCTCTACGCGCTGATCGGGATCGGGATGACCCTCATCATGGGCGTCATGGGGATCATCAACCTGGCCCACGGGCAGCTGATGATGGTGGCGATGTACATCACCTTCGTCCTGCACCCGGTGGGCGTCGACCCGTACATCTCCCTGTTCGTCGCCATGCCCGCGCTGTTCCTTCTCGGCTCCCTGATCCAGCGATACCTCCTGAACCCCCTCCTGAAGGTGGATACGATCCTCCCCGAAAACCAGGTGCTCATGACGGTGGGGATCGGGATGGTGCTGACCGAAGTCGTCCGGTTCATCTTCAAGTCGGACTACAAGTCGGTGACTACCAGTTACTCCAACGCGACCTTTTTCCTGGGGAACATCTCCTTCAGCGTGGCGCTGACGATCTCCTTCTTCATCGCGATCGCCTTCACCGTCGCCATGTACTTCTTCCTCATCAAGACGGATATCGGCCGCTCGATCCGCGCCACCGCCCAGGACAAGGACGCCGCGGTCCTGATGGGGGTCAACACCGGTCGGATCACGATCATCACCTTCGGCATCGGCTCCGGGCTGGTCGCGGCCGCGGGGAGCCTTCTCGCCCCCGTCTTCTACGTCTTCCCGGACATCGGGGGGCCGTTCACCGCCAGGGCCTTCATCATCACCATCCTCGGCGGCCTCGGCTCGACGGTGGGAGCCATCTTCGGCGGCGTCACCCTGGGGCTTGCCGAGAGCTTCGGGGCCACCTACATCAGCATGGATTACGAGAACATCATCGGCATGACGATCTTCGTGCTCGTCCTGCTCTTCCTGCCGGGCGGATTCAAGCGCCTGACGAAGGTGTAGGGGACCGTCGGCGGATGAAAAAGAACCTGGTTCCACTGGTCCTGCTGGCGCTCCTGGCGGTATTCCCCCTCGTCGTCAAGGACAATTACTACCGCCACCTGATGATCCTGTTCCTCATGTGGGTGGTCATCGGATCGGCGTGGAACCTGATCGCGGGGTATACCGGCCAGGTTTCCTTCGGGGACGCGGCCTTTTTCGGGAGCGGCGCCTACGCCGCGGGCCTCCTTTCCCACCATTTCGGCATCTCCGCGTGGTGGGGGCTTGCCCTCGGCGGAGTTGCGGCGGTCGCCGTGGGCCTTCCGTTCGGCTGGATCTGCTTCCGGATGCGGGGCGCCTACTTCGCGCTTGCAACCCTTGCGCTGAACGAAGTCCTCCGGCACAGCGCGGCCATCGCGGAAGGGTTCACGGGGGGGATGGTCGGCATCCTTATCATGCCCTCCTTCGTGTCGAAGGTCCCGTATTATTACGTCGCGCTGGCGCTGGCGGCCGCCAGCATGGCGAGCATCCGGTGGATCGTGCACGCCAAGCCCGGGTACTATTTCGTTTCCATCCGTGAGGACCAGGACGCCGCGGAAAGCCTGGGGATCAACACCCATTTCTACAAGATGCTCTCGCTCGCGGTTGCGGCATTCTGGACGGGCGTGGCGGGCTCCCTCTACATGAACTACATGGGGTTCATCGATCCCGACGTGGTGTTCTCCCTCCACGACATCTCCATCATGGCGATCCTCGTGGGCATCGTCGGGGGCGTCGGCACCGTCTACGGCCCCATGGTGGGGGCCTTCGTCATGGTGACGGTCCAGGAGCTGTTCCGTTCCGGGTTCTTCGGTCTCTTCGCGTTCCTGGGGAGGGCGACCGGCTCCAGCGCGGTGGAGGCGGTCGCGAAGACGATCACCGGCGCGCACGTCCTGGGATTCGGCATCCTCGTGGTGGTGGTGATCCTCGTTCTGCCCAACGGGATCGTGGGGGACTGGCGGAAAATCCGGAACGCCTTTTCCTGGACCAAGACCGCTACCTGAAGGAGGGGCGCGTGGCATTCTTCCGGGTCGAGGAGCTCGTCAAGTACTTCGGCGGCCTCGCGGCCGTCAACGGGGTGTCCTTCGACGTGAAGCAGGGGGAGATCCTCGGCCTCATCGGGCCCAACGGATCCGGCAAGACGACCACCTTCAACATGATCAGCGCGTACCACCGTCCCACCTCCGGGCGGGTGATCTTCAAGGGACAGGAGATCCACCGGCTGCCGACCCACAAGATCTGCAGGCTGGGGATCGGCAGAACCTTCCAGGTGGTGAAGCCGCTCGGGCGGATGAGCGTCCTGGACAATGTCATCGCCGCAGCCTACTCGAGGGTCAACACCCACGCGGAAGCGCAGGCGCTCGCCCTGGAGACGATCGGGTTCTGCGGCATGACGCCGGTCAAGGACCAGCTGGCCAAGTCCCTGCCGATCGCGGGGAGAAAACGGCTCGAGATCGCCCGGGCGATGGCGACGAAACCGGAACTCCTCCTGCTCGACGAGACGGCGGCGGGCCTGAACCCCACCGAGCTCATCGAGGCGATCGACCTCATCCGGAAGATCCGGGACAACGGCACCACGATCATCATCATCGAGCACATCATGCACGTGATCATGACGATCTCCGACCGGATCCACGCGATCAACTTCGGCCAGACGATCGCCGAGGGGACGCCGAAGGAGGTGGCGGCGAACCAGGCGGTGATCGAGGCCTACCTGGGGACCGATTATGCTTAAGGTCTCCGGCATCGACGTCTACTACGGGGACCTCCAGGTGCTCTGGGACGTCTCCTTCGAGGTCCCCGAGAAGGAAATCGTCGTCCTCGTGGGGGCCAACGGCGCCGGAAAGTCCACGACGCTCAAGGCGATATCCGGCCTTCTCCGGCCCGCGAGGGGAACCATCCAGTTCGGCGGCATCCGGCTGGACCAAGCGCCGGCCGACCACATCATCGGCTACGGGGTGGCGCACGTCCCGGAGGCCCGCAGGCTCTTCCGGGAGATGTCCGTCGAAGAGAACCTCGTCATGGGGTCCCTCTCACCCGCTGCGAAAAAGAAGCGAAAGGAGACGCTGGAGTGGGTGTACGGCCTGTTCCCGCGGCTCCGTGAAAGGCGAAAGCAGGCAGCCGGGACGCTGTCCGGCGGGGAGCAGCAGATGTGCGCGATCGGGAGGGGGCTCATGGCCCTTCCCAAGCTGCTCATGTTCGACGAGCCGTCCCTGGGCCTGGCCCCGATCCTGGTCCAGGATGTATTCGAGATCGTCAAGCGCATCAACGGGGAGGGGGTGACGGTCCTCCTGGTGGAGCAGAACGTGCGGCAGACGCTGGCGTTATGCGACCGGGCCTATGTCCTGGAGAACGGGCGGGTCGTCCTGCACGGAACCGGGAAAGAGCTCATGGCGAACGGCCATGTGAAGGAAGCGTATCTGGGGCTCTAAGGGGCCCCGGTCAGCGCCGGCTTACGCGAAGCAGATGCAGTAGCCGTTGTCCATCCCGGAGACGGAGAGGTCCTTCGTCTTGCGCACCCCGGCGCACGGGATCCGGGTGCGCGCCATGGAGGAGTATATCCTCGGGAGCGGCGATGCCTTCGACGGATCTCCCGGCGGGATGTCCTTCGTGGCCACGTGCAGGATCGCCTTCTCCGTCAACGCCTCGTAGGCGGGGTAGTACGGGTGCTCCTTCGAGATGTCCCCCTGCGGGTTCCGCATGTGGTACCAGCAGCCGCCGCCGTGGAAGTAGCGCAGGTCCTCCACCTTGCCCCCCCCGGGGAGCACGGTGAAGGAGCGGATCCGCTGAACGGCGGCGCTTTCCCTCCACAACCGGCCGATTTCCCCGGGGAGGTAGCTCCCCCGCCCGTCCAGCAGGCCCCCCAGGTTGAACGAGTCGTCGTGCATGGTCGTGGCGCACGGGTGCAGCGTCCCGTCCGCGTTGATCCCGAGGATGGTGTACCCCGCGCCGCACATGTCCTTGCGGGGGCCGTTGGAGGCGATCGCCTCGAAGATCTTGTCGTTGGTGATCCGGATCCCGGTGCGCACGCCGTCCTCCCGGGCGCGCCGCACCGCATCCTTGCAGCCGGTGACGACATCGATCAGGTCGGCGCAGGAAAGGCGGGCCGTCCGGCCCTCCCTTGCGTTTCCCGCGTCCAGGACATAGATGATGTGGTGGTAATCCACCCCTCGCCCCCCCTCCCGGATGCCGGCCAGCAGCCGGGTAAGCTCCGGCAGGCGGGCAGCCGTCTGCGGAGTGGGGGTCGAGCTGACGCCGACCCGGACCCCGGCGCGGAGAAGGTGGCCGATCCCCTCCATGGCGAGCGCGAACGATCCCTTTGCCCTCAGGAGGGAGTTCGCCTCCTCGTCGGGTCCCTCCAGACTGATCTGGACCACGAGCCGCTCCCGGTGCGCGGCCAGCCGCGCGGCATGGTCCGCCGTGATCAACGTCCCGTTGGTGAACAGGATCGCCTTGGAGCGCGCGGTGGCCGCCGCGATCAGCTCGAACAGGTCCCCGCGCAGGAACGGCTCCCCTCCGGTCAGGTAGAACACTTCCGCCCCGAGCGCCCGGCATTCGTCGATCATCGCCAGGAGCGCCTCTTTCCGGACGCGCCTGCGGTCGTTGGCAACGCGCTCGTACGTGTAGCAGTGGCGGCATGCCTGGTTGCACTCGTAGTTGGTGACGATCCAGACCTCGTGGAGCCTCTCCGGGCGGAGAAGACGGGAGCGTTCCACGCACTCGCAGGGGATCGCGCCGGTGGAGAGGAATTCCTTCCGCGCCAGCTCCGCGAGGAATTTCCGCAGCGCCTTTTCGGTTTCCCCCGCCGGAAACGCGAGGCGCGCCGACGCTTCGCGCACGGCTTCGGGGAGCGTTTTTCCCGGCAGCGACCGCAAGAGGTCGATCCCGGCCCGGTTCAGGCAGACCCAGTTGGCGCGCACGCAGTCGATGGCGACATACGCCTCCTCCTTCTCGCGGACGATGAACTCCGGAACCCGGAAGCTGCCGGCGGGATCGTGAGGAAACGCCATGGCGGCCGTTCAGTCCTCGTCCAGGGTCTGCAGGGCCTGCACTCCGTGAACCAGGGAGGCGCCCCCCCGGGTCACCGCGGCGACGTGAAGGGCTTCCGCCATCTCTTCCCGGGTGGCGCCGGCGGATGCGGCCCCCTTCGCGTGGACGTCGATGCAGTACGGGCATTGAATGGCGTGGGCCACCGCGAACGCGATCAGTTCCTTGGCCTTTGCGCTCAGCGCCCCCTCCGCGAAAGCGGCCGCGGACCAGGCGTTATAGGCCTCGAAAGCGTCCGGCGCGTACGACTTGAGATCGGGAAACGCGTTGAGGTCCGCAGTCGTGTAAAAGGGACGGCTCATCGGGAGATGCCTCCTCGGAAAAAGGATCGATCGTTAGCAGTGTAGCACGCGGAGGGACGACCGGATTTCTTGACATCCTGCGCACGCCCCAATAACGTGCTAGGAAGAAGCCGATGCGGACGGGAGGGGCCATGAAAATCGAGCTCGTCGTCGGTGACATCCTTCGGCACAAGGCCGATATGATCGTGGTGCACCATTTCGAAGGGGAGAAGACCGCCGGCGGGGCCGCAGGCGGCGTCAACGCCGCGATCGGCGGCGCGATCGCCTCCGCGATGCGGGACGGGGATTTCCACGGCAAGTGGGGAGAGACGCTGCTGCTGCGTCCCGGCAAGGGGATCGCATCCCCCCGCGTGCTCGTGGCGGGACTCGGGAAACGGGCGAAGTTCACGGCGGACCTTCTGCGGCAGTCCGTCCTCCCGGTGATGCGGATCGCCGGGAAACTCAAGCTGAAATCGATTGCGTCGGCGCTTCCCGGCGGAGAGGGCATCGAACCCCGGACGGCCGCGCGGTTCGCCGCGCTGGGGGCGGCGCTCTCCGGCTACGAATACGACCGCTACAAGTCCGAGAAGGCGAGCCGCGTGGAACGGTTCCAGTGGATCGAGCCCCGCCGCGCCCTGGCCGGGCCGGTGAAGGCGGGCCTCGACGAAGGCGCCGCGATCGGGGAGGCGATCAACTGGGGACGGGACCTCGTCGCATGTCCTCCGGCGGACCTGCGCCCCGACGGCCTGGCGCGGGCGGCCAGGGCGCTCCCCAAGGGTCTCCGTGCCGCGGCGGCGGGGAAGATCCGCGTCCGGGTGTACGGGAGGAACGAGATCGAGGCGTGGAAAATGGGGGGAATCCTCGCCGTCGGCAAGGGGAGCGAGGCTCCCCCGCGGCTGATCGTCGCCGAATATCGCGGCGGGCGCCCCGGGGAGGCGTGGACGGCGCTCATCGGAAAAGGGGTGACCTTCGACACCGGCGGGATCTCGCTCAAGAAGTGGGAAGGAATGGAGAAGATGAAGTACGACATGGCGGGAGGCGCCGGCATGCTGGCGACGATCCGGGCCGCCGCGGGGCTGGGCATCCGGAAAAACGTCGTCGCGGTCGTCCCCGCCGTCGAGAACATGCCGTCCGGCACCGCCTTCCGCCCCGGGGACGTGATCCGCATGATGTCCGGGAAGACGGTCGAGGTGCTCTCCACCGACGCCGAGGGGCGGCTCATCCTGGCGGACGCCATCGCCTTCGCGGTGAAGCGCTATCGCCCGGCTGCGATGGTCGACGCCGCCACGCTGACCGGTGCGTGCGTCGTGGCGCTGGGCAGCGTGACGATGGGGATGATGGGAAACGACGAACGCCTCCTCTCGAGGATGAGGGAGGCTTCCGCATCGTCCGGGGAGAAGGCGTGGGAGCTGCCGCTGCACGAGGAGTATTTCGAGCAGATCAAGAGCGACATCGGGGATCTGAAGAACATCGGCGGCCCGGAGGCGGGGACGATCACCGCCGGGTATTTCCTGAAGGAATTCGCCGGCGATACCCCCTGGGTGCACCTGGACATCGCGGGCGTGGCCTGGAGGGAGAAGGAGCGGATGGGATACGCCCCGGGACCTACCGGGGTCCCGGTCCGGCTGCTGACGCAGTACCTTTCGCGGGAGGGGTAGGGTTCATCCCCCGTTTCCCCCCTGGAGGCCACGATGGCGGAACCGCCGCCGCATTCCCCCGAGAACGGGCAGTTCACCAGCTGCCCTTACTGCACCATCCAGATTCCGGCCGACGCAAAGGTCTGCCCGTATTGCCAGCAGGTCTTGAACTTCCCCGGGAAGATCGGACCCCAGGACGCCGCGCCGGTGGAATCCGAATTCGTGAAGCGTTTCCAGCAGAACCGGCGGTTATCGCCGCTCTTCGACCTGTGGAGCCGATACGGGAAATGGATCAAGATCGCCGGGCCCGTGCTGGCGGCGGCGATTCTCCTGTCGATCGTCTACGGGTTGTTCGTCGGGGTCAAGGTCCGCATTGCGCCGAACGCATCGCTTCCCTTGAAAGCGACGCACGAAAGGAAAGGGCAGACGGCGCTGTTCCGGGTGCTCGTGACGAACGAAGGGGAGGATGTCCCCGACCTGTCCCTGAAATCGATCGCCGTCGTGGCGGAGTTCTCCTACCGGGACGGCACGAGAACGAAAAAGACGATGTTCCCGAAGTCCGAATTGCGCGGGGAGGGATCGCTCCTGCAAGGGGAAACGGGCCGCGTCGATTTCGAGGTGCCCGCGCCGGGATTGAGGGAGGCGGCCTTCCGGAGCGAGGTCGTGGACCTGGAAACGGGAAGGAGGCTCATTCCTCCCGGCGCCGGCCCGAGGAGGTCCGCGCCGCGCGGCAGGTGATCTGCGCCGTGGCGCTCCGGAGCCATTTCCGCGTGCGGGCGCAGCGCGGGTGCGCGTGCGAGCGCAGCCACACGCGGAGCGCCCCCAGGTCCTCCCCCGTATCCACGTCGGCCTCCACGGGCAGGAGGGCGTACGTCATCCCCGCGCGGCGGCATCGGGACAGGATCGTCTGCAGGACCGCCCGGGTGCTCCACTCGATCCCCGGGAACAGGGAGGGGACGGCCGTATTCAGGCCGACAAGGTAGAAGCCGCCATCCACGGCCGGACCGAAAACCGCGTCGGCGCCGTCGGAAAGTTCCCGGAACGCGGACCGGATCCTCCGCGCCGACAGCGCGGGGCAGTCGGCCCCGATGACCACCACGCTGCGCGCGCCGTCGGAAAACGCCCCGTGCATCGCACCCGCCATCCGTTCCCCGAGATCGCTTCCCGCCTGCTCCCGCAGCTGAAAACGGGAGAACGGATCGGACAGGAAATGGGACCTTCCCGCCGGCGGCAGATAGAAAAGGTAGCGCCGGCCCCCCCCGAGTCCCGCGGCTTCCCCGGCGACGTCCGCGAGGAGACAGGAGTAGAAGGCCGACGCGCCGCGGGGACCGAGGACGGGGAACATCCGCGTTTTCACCTGCCCCGGCAGCGGCGCTTTCGCCATCAGGATCAGTGCATCGTCGCGGCGCATCTCTCTCTCCGGAAGCGGCGTTCCCGTCCCGCGTCCATTCTACCCGCGGCGGGGGCCGATGGCCACGGATCGATGGCCGCGGCATTGCCTTGAGGCGAATGCCCTAGTAGAATGCATATTTCACTTTTCCCCGAAGAGGAACGCCATGAAGGAGAAAGCGGGCACGACCTTGAGCATCGGCCTCCCCAAGGGGAGCCTGCAGGAATCCACCCTCGCCCTGTTCCGCAAGGCGGGATTCACCATCACGGTGGGGTCCCGCAGCTACATCCCTTCGATCGACGACGAGGAGCTTTCGGGGCTTCTGATCCGCGCCCAGGAGATGGCGCGCTACGTCCAGGACGGGATCCTCGACGTGGGGCTGACCGGCCGGGACTGGGTCCTCGAGCAGAACGCGAAGGTGAAGGAGGTGTGCACCCTCCAGTACGCCAAGGGCGGGCTTCGTCCGGTCCGATGGGTGGTGGCCGTTCCCAACGATTCGCCGATCCGGCGCATCCAAGACCTGCGGGGCAAGCGCGTGGCCACCGAGCTGGTGCAGTTCACGCGGAGGTTCCTGAAGGAGCGGGAGATCGACGCCCAGGTCGAGTTCTCCTGGGGGGCCACGGAGGTGAAGGCGCCGCGGCTGGCGGACGCGATCGTCGAGCTGACCGAGACCGGGAGCTCGCTGCGGGCGAACAACCTCCGGATCGTCGAGACGATCCTCGAGTCGACCACCGTCCTGATCGCCAACCGGGACGCCTGGAAGGACCCGTGGAAACGGCAGAAGATCGAAAACATCGCGATGCTCCTCAAGGGCGCTCTCCGGGCGCAGGAGAAGGTGGGGCTGAAGATGAACGTCGCCCGGGCCGACCTCGACCGGGTGCTGAAGGTGCTTCCCGCGCTGCAGAATCCGACGATCTCTTCCCTGAGCGAGGCGGGGTGGTTCAGCCTGGAAGTGATCGTCGACGAAAAGACCGTCCGGGAGCTCCTGCCCGTGCTCAAGAAGACCGGCGCGTCGGGGATCGTCGAGTACCCCCTGAACAAGGTGATCCCGTAGCCCGGCCGGCCCCCCTGGAAATCGCCCTCGCTTCCGCGCTGGCCGCGCACGGGAGGGCGCCCCTGTCCTCGGACCCCGTCGAGTTCGTCCATCGCTTCCGGTCCCGGGAAGACATCGAGGCGGCGGCTTTCATCGCCGCGTCGTTCGCGTTCGGCAACGTCGCCCAGATCCGCAGGTTTCTCGAGCGGCTGTTCGCGAAGCTCTCCCCCTCGCCGCACGGTGCGCTCGCGGGTCCTGCGCCGGCGCGGCGGGAACGCTTCCTGGGACTGGGCCACCGGTTCATCTCCGACCGGGGACTCGTCCGGTTTCTCGGCTGCCTGCGGTCCGCGTACCTCGCGTACGGGAGCCTGGAGTCCCTTTACCGGCGCGGGATGGAGGAACCCCGGGCCGGCACGCGCGAGGAGCTTGCACGCTTCCTCCGGGAACTCCGGTCGATGTGGGGCCCCGGCCTTGCCCGCCAGAGGGATTTCCTCTTCCCCGACCCTCGGAAGGGGTCCGCCTGCAAGCGCCATAACCTCTTCCTGCGATGGATGGTCCGCGGGAAGGACGGGGTGGACCTTGGGATCTGGACCGCCCTTTCCCCGCGTGCCCTGGTCGTTCCCCTGGACACCCACATGGCGCGGATGGGCCGTCTGCTGGGGCTGACCCGGCTGCGTTCGCCCTCCTTCCGGATGGCGGAGGAAATCACGGCCGCATTCCGCGCCGTCTGCCCCGAGGACCCGGTGAAATTCGATTATGCGCTGACGCGCATCGGGATCCTGGGGGAATGCTCCGCGCGGAATCCCGGGGCGTGCGGCGTCTGCGCGGTTGCGGCCGCGTGCGGAAAGCGGTAGCCCCGGCACGGATTTTCACGTTGCCGTCCTTTCCCCCTCTGGGATAGATTTGGAGAGTCGATCCCGCGTTCCGACGCCAGGGAGGGGAGCATGCCCGAAAAAAAACAGAAGATCGGGGAGATCCTCGTAGCGGCGGGCCTGGTCCAGGAGGACCAGCTGCAGCAGGCGCTGAAGGCCCAGAACCAGCTGGGGGGGACCCTGGGGGAAAATCTCATCCGCATGGGATTCATCAGCGAAGAGGCCCTGCTGAACGGCCTGTCCGAACAGATGGGGATCCAGCACATCAACCTGGAGAAGGTCGAGGTGCCCTCCTCGATCCAGAGGCTGGTCAAGCTGGAGACGGTCCGTCTGCGGCGGCTGCTTCCCATCGGGTTCGAGGGAAAGCGGCTGGTGGTCGGGATGGTCGATCCCACCGACCTTTCCGCCCTGACGGAGGTGGAGTTCCAGTCGGGGCACAGCACCAAGCCGGTGATCCTGTCGGCGATGCATTTCGAGAAGGCGCTGGCCTTCTTCCAGGCCAGCGGCTATGCCGCCAAGACCCTCAGTTTCCAGGTCGAGAAGGAGACCCGGAAGCCGGTCCAGCTCGACAAGAGCATGGAGGGCCTCCTGGAAGCGCTCGTGTCCTGGAAGGGGCAGGACCTGCACCTGTCCGCGGGGGCGATCCCGTCGATCCGCGTCGACAACGAGATCCGGCGGCTGAGCCTTCCGGCGCTCAAGCCGGACGATATCGAGCAGATGATCGCCGCCGTCCTCACCCCGGATCAGAAGCGGTCGTTCCAGGAGGCGAAGGAGCTCGATTTCGCCTACTCGCTGCACGGGCTGGGCCGCTTCCGGTGCAACGTGTACCGGCAACGCAACTCCCTCGCGTTCACCGCCCGTCACGTGGCGGATTCCATCCCGAGCGCCGCGGAACTCGGCCTGCCGGATTTCCTCCGGGAATACGCGCTGCGGACGCAGGGGCTGATCCTGGTCACCGGGCCGAACGGGCACGGGAAATCCACGACGCTCGCCAACCTCGTGGAAGCGATCAACCGGGAGCGCAAGGCCAACGTCATAACGATCGAGGACCCGATCGAGTTCACGCACAAGCACAAGAACTCCAATATCAACCAGCGCGAAGTGGGTACCGATACGCTGACGTTCGCGGACGGCCTGCGGCACATCTTCCGCCAGAACCCCGACGTCATCGTCATCGGGGAATTGCGGGACTACGAAAGCGTCTCCATCGCGCTGAGCGCCGCCGAGACCGGCCACCTGGTCATGGGGACGCTCCATTCGAACAGCGCCACGGCCGCGGTGGACCGGATCATCGACATCTTTCCGGGAAACCAGCAGTCCCAGGTCCGGGCCCAGCTGGCGGATTGCCTGCTGCTGGTTTTCTCCCAGCGGCTCCTCCTCCGCGCATCCGGGAACGGCAGGGTCATGGCCTGGGAGAAAATGAGCACCTCCCTGCGCGTCCGGAACGCCATCCGCGAGGGGAAGGTGAGCGCGCTGCGCGGAATGATGCAGGCGAACGTCGAGGAACTGGTCAGCATCGACTGGACCCTCGCGGAGCTCGTTTCCTCCGGCAAGGTGAAATACGAGGAGGCGTGCAAGTACGCCGACAGCGTCACGTACCTGAACGAGCTGCTGAAAGTCCGCGGAGTCTACAGGTGAGGCGCGGGGCGCAACGTCCGCCGGCGCCGGGGGAAGGAAGATGATCGGAAAAAAGATAAGGATGGAACGGATCGTCGATCGGAACAGCCGGAAGACCGTGATCGTCCCCATGGACCACGGGGTGACGGTCGGGCCGATCCCCGGGCTCATCCAGATCCCGCCCGCAGCCAACCTCATCGCGGAGGGGGGCGCGAACGCCGCCGTGGTGCACCGCGGCGCGGCCATGTTCGGCCACCGCGGCTACGGGAAGGACCTCGGGCTCATCCTCCACCTCTCCGCCAGCACCACCCTCTCCCCCGACTCCAACCGGAAGGTCCTGGTGGCCACCGTCGAGGACGCCCTGCAGATGGGCGCCGACGCCGTCTCCATCCACGTGAACCTGGGCGCCGACGACGAGGCGCAGATGCTGCGGGATTTCGGCGCGGTGTCGAGCGCCTGCCAGCGGTGGGGGATGCCGCTCCTCGCGATGATCTACACCCGCGGACCGAAGATCCGGAACGAGTACGACGTCCGCTACGTCCGCCATGCCGCCCGCGTGGGGGCCGAGATGGGCGCGGACATCGTGAAGGTCCCGTACACGGGCAGCCCGGAGTCGTTCCGGGACGTGGTGGAGGGGTGCGCCAGCCCCGTGGTGATCGCCGGCGGGGAGAAGATGGAAAGCGACGAGCAGGTGCTGCGCATGGTCCGGGATGCCGTCGCCGCCGGGGGGGCCGGCGCATCCATCGGCAGGAACGTCTTCCAGCATCGGTCCCCCGCCGCGATGGTCAAGGCCATCGCGGCGATCGTCCACGGCGGCGCGACCGTTCCGGAAGCGATGGGGATTCTCAAGGCCGGGAAGACGTGATGGCACCCGTCCTCTGGGCGAGAATCATCCCGTGGGACAAGGAGATCGCGGTCGCCGCGCTCGAGTCCGGCGTCGACACCATGTGGATTCCCGACGGCTGCACCGACCGGGTGCGGGAGCTCGGGCGGATCCGCACCGCCTGCGCGGAGGGGGACTACCGCGAGGGACGGGATTTCCGCGTCATCGAGATGAAGGGAAAGGCGGACGAGGCCGCGATCCTCTCCGCCTCGCCGGAAACGGTGTGGGTCGTCTTCCCCCGCGACCGGGAGGTGATCCCCCTGGAAAACCTGGTCGCCTGGCGGCGCAAGATCCTGGCGGCGGCCAGGACGCCGGAAGAAGTGACGCTCTATCGGGGGATCCTCGAAAAGGGAGTCTACGGCATCGTCCTCCTGGCGGACGATCCCGCGGGGATGCGCGCCCTGGCGTCCGAAGCCCGCAGGCAGGCCGGATCGACCCCGCTGGCGGCGGCCCGGGTAACGGAAATTTCCCCGCTGGGGATCGGCGACCGGGTCTGCGTCGACACCTGCACGTGGATCGAGGGAAACCGCGGGATGCTGGTGGGCAACTCCAGCGCCGGGATGTTCCTCGTCTGCGCGGAGAACGTTCCCAATCCGTATGTCCTCCCGCGCCCGTTCCGCGTCAATGCGGGCGGAGTGCATTCCTATTGCCGGCTGCCCGGCGGGCGCACCGGCTACCTGTCCGAGCTTGCCGCCGGCTCCGAAGTGCTCCTGGTCAACGAGGCGGGGGAAGGCGAGGCCGCCACGGTGGGGCGGATCAAGGTGGAGCGGAGGCCGCTTCTTCTGGTCCGCGCGGTTTCCCCTTCCGGCGCGGTCCATTCCGTCATCCTTCAGAATGCGGAGACGATCCGCCTGGCGGGGCCCGGAGGGTCGGCCGTTTCGGTGGCGAAACTCCGCGAGGGGGATGAGGTGCTGCTCGCGGAGGAAGCGGCGGGGCGGCATTTCGGCGTGGCGGTGGACGAGACGATCCGCGAAAATTGAGAGACGCCGGTTCCTCCGTAAAGGTATAATGTTCCTATTGCCGGTAGCGGCGTGAAGGAGGAGACATGTTCGGACTCGGATTGCCGGAGCTGCTGATCCTGCTGGTGATCGTCGTCCTGCTGTTCGGCGCCGGGAAACTGCCGCAGATCGGTCAGGGACTGGGCGAGGGGATCCGCAATTTCAAGAAATCCATGAAAGAGAAGGACGAGGTCGACGTCACGCCGGCCAAGACCGACGACCAGAAGAAATAGGCCCGCCGGCGGCGCCTTGCCCGTCGCCGCGCTTCAGTTGCCGTCCATTGCCTCCAGGCGGTATGCGCTGATCCCTTCCGGGACGTTGAAAAACACCACCATGAACGGCACGGATTTGCCCGGCGCGATGTCCATGTTGACCAACCGGTCGCCGAACCGGTTGGACAGGGATTCCTCGATCTTCTGCCGGCTGGCCGTGCGCAGCGTCTCGCCCGGGAGGATGTTCCCCGCGTAGCAGGTCGTCTCCAGGATCGGATGATCCTTGCTGTCGAGCAGCGTGGCGTGGACGCGGACGACGTTCTTGCGGGTCCTTCCCATGTTGGCCACCTGGCCCTTGATGACGAAGAGGTTTCCGGCGGTTGCGCCGGGCTCGTAGTATCCGATCAGGTTCCGGACGTCGTATTGGGGGCCGGGCTTGCCGGCGCCGCGCAGCCACAGCGACTCCATCCCGGGGATCAACCCGTGAAGCAGATCCTGTCCCCCCTTCGTAAACCCGAGATAGGCCCCGCCTCCCGCAAGCAGGACGAACAGGAGGAGAAGACCGGTCACGGAAGGTCGAAGGAACGGGGATGGGGGTGCGGCTTTCCTCGGCTCCTGCGCCATCGGGCGGAAAGCTTCCGCGCCGCCCTGCGGTTCGATCGGCGGGGGCGGGGGAGCCTCGATCTCCTCCCGGGAGGGGCGGAGTTCCCCCGGCGCTGCGCGCGGCGGCTCCTCTGCGGGGGGGAGCAACGGGTGTTCCGGAGCGGCCGGGGTTTCCGTCGCGAGGAGGAAATCCTGCGGCTCCTCCCGGAGATGGGTGGAGATGTCGTGCGTGCCCGCACTGCCTCGAAGGAAATCGAGCGAGGGGGACTCCGCCGGGGATCCCACCGGAAGGTCGAGCTCCAGCTTCTTCTCCGGCCGGAAGTCGACGGAGAGGTCCGGCGGGAGGGATGGCTCGTTCGCCTCTTCCGCCGGAGGGGGTTCCTCCGCCCGCCCGGAGGCGAGAAATTTTTCGAAGGCGGCGTCGACCGCATCCTTGACCTCGGGGGGGGATGCGGGAAGGGATGGCTCCGGCGGCGCCTCGATGGATTTTTCCCCCATCGACTCGCGCACCACGGAACGGAGGTCCAGGGAATCTTCACCGGTGCCGGGGGCCGGCGCCTGCGGTTCCCCGGGCTTGAGGGCGACGATCGTCTCTCCGCATCGGCGGCAGCGGACCCGCGCCCCTCTCCCCTTGATCCTGGCCTCGTCCAGCTTGAACTTGGTGTTGCACGCGGGACACTCGATGATCATCTGCATCCTCCGTCGGAATGCGTTCGGCGGCCGGGGAGCGGGATGGCATGGACCTGCGCGGCGGCGTACCGCGGCCTCCTTCCGACTATAGTGAATTTTTCCCGCCTGCTCAAGCCTGCACCGTTGCCTTGCCCCGGCGCGCGCCAAGGGCGCAGAGCAGGATGCCGGCTTCGAAGAGAACGTACAGCGGGACGGCGATCATCAACTGGGAGACCACGTCCGGAGGCGTGAGAACGGCGGCCAGGAGAAGCACCCCCAGGACGGCGGCCTTCCTCCCCTTGCGCAGCAGAACCGGGGTGAGGATCCCGACCCGCCCGAGGAGGAACATCACCAGCGGAAGCTCGAACATGACCCCGAAAATGAGAAGCAGGCGAAGGATCAGCGACAGGGATTCCTTCATCGACGGCATGGGGACGATGACGGAGCGTCCGAACCCGAGGAAGAAGGAGAACACCTGCGGGATGGCCACGAAATACCCGAACGCCATGCCGGCGAGGAGCCCGACCGTCGACCACACGACGCAGGCCAGGACGACCTTCCGCTCCTTCCGGTACAGGCCGGGAGAGATGAACCGCCAGAGCTGGTAGAAGATCACCGGACAGGCGAGGATGAAGCCGCCCCAGAGGGCCACCTTGAAATAGGTGAGAAAGGCTTCGGTGAGCTCGGTGAAGATGAGGCGCGAGTTGCCGGGCAGGTTCGAAAGCAGCGGCCGCAGCAGCCACCGGTAGATGTCTTCCGCCCAGTTGTAGCAAAGGGCCGCTCCGATGCCCAGCGCGAGCAGCGACCGGATCAGCCGCTTGCGCAGCTCCTCCAGGTGCTCGGACAGGGGAAGGCGCGCTTCTTCCCCTCCGCGGGCTTCCGCTTCCTCGCGTACCTCGTCGCTCATTCGGCTGGCGAACCTTCGGGGGTCATCCCTCTTGCGCCGGCGGACGCTTCAGGGTCTCCTTCTCTTCGGCTTCGGGCTGCGGCGCCTTGGAGGAAGGGGTCAACTGCCCCTCGGGGAAGGGCTCCACCTTCGGGGCGGCTGCCACAGGGGCTTCTTCCTTCGCGGGTTCCTCTTTCATCGCCTCGTCGATGCCTTTCTTCACTTCCTCGGACGCCTTCTTGAACTCGGCCAGCCCCTTGCCCAGGCTTTTCGCAAGGTCGGGCAGCCGTTTCGGCCCGAAGAAGATCAGAACGACCACTAAGATGAGGATCATTTCCTGGAAGCCGATTCCGAACATCCGATTTCCCCCGCTGCGGTCGGTCTTGGTAATGGTGCCTCAGCTACTATAACCCACTATACCGCGGGACCATTCCCGAATCCATGCTATCCAAACGGATAAGCGGACTATCCGATCGGATGCCCCCGCCCGGGGGGATCCTGCGTCACGACGCCGCAGGTTGCCGATAAACGTGGGTTTTTCCCAAGGCACGGCATTTGATAGGCATGTCTGCAACGGATTGTCATCATCCATCGGGGAGGGCAGACGTGTTCCTGGGAGTGGATGTCGGATCGATCAGCGTGAAGTTCGCCCTTTTCGTGCCCCCGGGCGAGGGGCCGGTAGCCGAAGAGGCCTTGGGAGCCTTCCAGGACCGGGACCCGATCGATGTTCCGGGAGGGGGGAAGGCGTATCTCCTTTCCTACGACCGGCTCCTCGGGGACAGGAACCGCAGGGTGCCGCAGCGGCTCCGCCACTGGCTGAAGGTGTTGGGCGCTTCCCGCGTGGCCGGCGTGGCCGTCACGGGGAAGGCGGGCAAACATCTCGCGGAGAGACTGTCGGCCCATTACGAAAACGATTTTCGCTGCCTGGTCAAGGCGGTCGCATCGGTCCATCCGGAAGCGCGCACGATCTTCGAGATGGGGGGAGAAAACTCCAAGGTGATACGGCTCGAGCCCGGGGGCCGGGGAGAGGCCGTCCGTGTGAAGGATTACGACACCAACGGGGATTGCGCCGCAGGCACGGGCTCCTTCATCGACCAGCAGGCCAGCCGCATGCGGCTGGCGGTGGAGGATATCGGGGAGATGGTCGTCCGCGCCGCGAGCGCGGCCCGGATCGCGGGCCGCTGCTCGGTGTTCGCCAAGTCCGACATGATCCACGCCCAGCAGAAGGGGTACTCCCCCGAGGAGATCCTGAAGGGGCTGTGCGAGGCGGTGGCGCGCAACTTCAAGAGCAACATCAACAAGGGGAAGGATCCGGCCCCGAAGGTGGCGCTCGCCGGCGGGCTGTTCGCGAACCGGGGCGTGGTGCGGGCCGTGTGCGACGCCTTCGGCTTTTCCGCCGCGGACGTTCTCGTTTCCCCTGCCTTCGCGCACCTGAGCGCCATCGGGGCGGCGCTGGCGGCGGCGGAGGTCCCGGCGGCGGAGCGGAAAGCCGGAGCCGCGGAGGCCGCCGATTCCGATCCCGGAGCGGATGCCCCCCGGAGCTTTACCTCCTGGCCGCGGCTGTCCCCGGACAACGTCGTGTTTCTCCGGGACCGCGTGGAGCCCCCTCCCCGGATCGAGGGGAAACCGGAAGTCTTCCTCGGGATCGACATCGGGTCCGTGAGCACCAACTTCGCAGTGGTCGACTGGAAGGGGAACCTCATCAAGGAAATCTATGTCCGGACGCAGGGACGCCCGGTCCAGGTGGTCACCGACGGCCTTCGGGACCTCTGGGACGAGTTCGGCGACACCATCGCGATCCGCGGGGTGGGCACCACCGGCTCGGGCCGGGAGCTGATCGGCGAGCTGGTCGGCGCCGACACGGTCCAGGACGAGATCACCGCCCACAAGACCGGCTCCACCTTCATCAGCCGGCGCTACTTCGACCAGCAGGTCGACACCATCTTCGAGATCGGCGGGCAGGACTCCAAGTTCATCGGCCTGGAGAACGGCGTCGTCGTCGACTTCGCGATGAACGACGCCTGCGCCGCCGGGACGGGGTCGTTCCTCGAGGAGCAGGCCGAGCGGCTGGGCATCCGGATCAAGGGGGAGTTCGCGGAGCTGGCCCTTTCCTCGAAGGCGCCGGTACGGATGGGGGAGCGGTGCACCGTGTTCATGGAGCAGGACCTGAACAATTTCCTCCACCTGGGGGTGGAAAAGGTCGACCTGGTGGCGGGCCTCGCCTATTCCGTGGTCCTCAACTACCTGAACCGCGTGGTCCGGGGCCGCAGGATCGGCGACGTCATCTATTTCCAGGGGGGAACGGCCTACAACGACGCGGTGGCCGCCGCATTCTCCCAGGTCCTGGGAAAGAGAATCATCGTGCCGCCCCACAACGGCGTCATCGGCGCGATCGGCATGGCGCTGCTCGCCCGCGACAAGGTGAAGGCGATCGGGCAGCCGACCCGGTTCCGCGGCTTCGACCTGCAGAAGGTGGACTACCAGCGGCGGGAGTTCGTCTGCAAGGGGTGCAGCAACTTCTGCGACATGCAGGAGATCCAGGTCGAGGGCGCGAAGACCTATTGGGGGGACAAGTGCTCGGAGAAATACCGGAAGGCCGCTCGCACCGACGCCGTCCCGGTGATCGACGACCTGCAGGCGCGCCGGACGGAATACCTCGACCGCCTGGTCGAGAGGGGATCGAGCGGTCCCCGGGGGACGGTCGGGGTCCCGCGTGCGATGTACTATTTCGAGAGGTTCCCCTTCTGGAATGGGTTCCTCGCGACCGTCGGCTTCGGGGTGAAGGTCAGCCCGCGGACGGACAAGAGGATCGCACGGGAAGGATTCGAGCTGACGGTCGCCGAGCCGTGCTACCCCATCCAGGTCGCCCACGGCCACGTGGCGGCGCTCCTGCGGGACGGGATCGATTTCCTCTTCGTCCCCAACATCATCAACGCGGAAACGGAGCACCTGCATACCGAGTCGCACTTCTGCCCCTGGGGGCAGACGCTGCCGTTCGTCGTGGCCGCCGTCCCCAAGTGGGAGAAGGAGCTGCGCCAGAAGCTGCTCTCCCCCACCGTCCGGTTCCGGGACGGCGAGAAGTACATCGTCGAGGACCTGTTCGAATGCTTCGGCCCCCTGGGCGTCTCCCGCCGCGAAATCCGGGACGGCATCCGGGCCGGGTTCCGGGAGCAGCGCGCGTTCCACGACTTCCTGATGCGCGCGGGGGCTGTGGCGACGGCCGAGGTGGAGAAGGCGGGAGCCAACGCCATCGTCCTGCTGGGGCGCCCCTACAACCTGTACGACCGCGACATCAACCTGAACATCCCGGCGAAGCTGCGCGACCAGTACGGCGGGAACGTGATCCCGATCGATTTCCTTCCCGTGGACGACATCGACATCCGGGACGTGAACGACAACATGTTCTGGAACTACGGGCGGAAGATCATCGCCGCGGCGAGGTGGTGCCGGACCCGGCCGAAGTTCCACCTGATCTACATCACGAATTTCAAGTGCGGCCCCGATTCCTTCGTGCGACACTTCATCACGAGGGCGTCGGAATCCCCGTACCTCTCCCTGCAATTCGACGGGCACGGCAACGACGCCGGGTACATGACCCGGTGCGAGGCATATCTCGACAGCAAGGGGGTATTGCGCTGGTGGGCGGAAACATGAGCGGGTCTCCCCTCGAGGGGCGGACGGTCTTCTTTCCAACGATGACGGAGGCGGGGTCCCAGGTCATCGCGGCGGCGTTCCGGTCGGTAGGGATCGAGGCCCGGACGATGCCGCCTTCCGACGAAGAGACCCTGGTCCTGGGAGGGCGGTACTCCTCGGGCGAGGAATGCCTCCCCCTGAAGGTGACCCTGGGGGACGCGCTGAAGCTCCTCGTGCACGGCGAGATCGCGCCCGACCGGATGGCGATCTTCATGCCGACCTCGGACGGGCCGTGCCGGTTCGGCCAGTACGGCCCCTACATGAAGATGGTCTTCCAGGAGATGGGGTTCGGCGACGTGCTGCTGCTGTCGCCCACCTGCAGGGACGGCTATTCCGGGGTCGGGGAGCACGCGGACGAATTGCTGCGCACCGCCTGGCGGGCGCTCGTGGCGGGCGACCTGCTCCAGAAGCTCCTTCTCCGGCTGCGCCCGTACGAGAAGGAAAGGGGAGGGGCGGACGAAGCGTTCGAAGCGGCGGTCGATGGGGTCTGCCGCGCGGTCGAGGTCCCGGGGGAGAGCCCTGCGCGCAAGCTGGCGCGAATCGCCGAGAGCCTTCGGCAGGGGAGGGCCCTGCTGCACCGCGTCCCGGCGGATTTCTCGTCGCCCCGGCCCCTGATCGGCGTGGTCGGAGAGATCTTCTGCCGGCTGAACGCCTTCAGCAACGACGATGCGCTGCGCAAGGTGGAAGAGGCCGGCGGGGAGTGCTGGATTTCGGACGTGAGCGAATGGGTGTGGGCGACCAACGCCGAGCAGATCCGGATGCTGAAACGTTTCCGGAAGCATCTCTCCCTCGAGATGTTCGGCGCCCGGCTGAAGTGGCACTTCCAGAGGAAGGACGAGCATGTCCTCCTCGGCGTGTTCGAGGACGATTTCCGGGGATATGAAGAGCCCCACGACATCCGGACGATCTACGACCTGGCGCGCCCCTACCTGCCGCCCGAAGGCGCCCTCGGCGAGATGATGCTGTCGGTCGGAAAGACGGTGTACCTTCACGGGAAAGGCGCGGACGGCATCCTCGACATCAATCCCTTCTCCTGCATGAACGGGATCGTGTCGGAGGCGGTGTACCCCCGCGTTTCCCGCGACTGCGACGCGCTCCCGATCCGCGTGCTCTACTTCGACGGCACCCACGTGGACCGGCGATACGAGCTGGAGATCTTCATGGACCTGGTGAGGGCCTATTCGGCCAGGAAGAGGAGGCACCGCGTCCTGCCGGAGAGGATGGGGGATGCATCGAGGGCGGTGAACGCGGGTTGAAGATCGCCATCCTCTCCGACGTCCATTCCAACGGCGATGCGCTTGCCGCCGTGGCGCGGGAACTCGACGCGCACCGCGTCGAGCGGATCTACCATCTCGGGGATCTGGCCGGGTACGGCGCGGAGCCCGAACGCTGCGTGCAGTGGGCGCGGGAGCGCACGTCGGGGGGGATCCTCGGGAATCACGACGCCGTCGCCTGCGGGAAGTCGGAAGGGGAACGCTTCAACGCCCCCGCGCTGGTGGCGGCGCGATGGTCGGCGGGCCGCCTCTCCCCCTCGTCGCGGGCATACCTGGGATCCCTTCCGGACCGTCTTGCGGTGGAGGAGGCGTTCCTGCTGGTGCACGGCTCGCCTTCCGATCCGGACCGGTACCTCTTCACGCTGGACGACGCGGTCGAGGAACTGGACTCGCTGGCTGCGGATCCCCGCGTGCGGATCGCGTTCTTCGGCCACACGCACGTGCCGGCGGCCGTCATCCGCCGGCGGGACGGAAGTACCGTTTCCGTATCGCCGTCCGAAACCGTTTTGAAGGACGGGGAAACCGCCCTGTTCAACCCGGGCAGCGTCGGCCAGCCCCGCGACCGGAACCCCGAAGCCTCGTTCCTCGTATTCGATACACGATCCCGCAAGGCATCCTGGCTGCGGACGCCGTACGACATCGAGGCGTCCATGCGGAAGATCCTGGAAGCGGGTCTCCCCCGGTTCTTCGCCACGCGTCTCGCGGAAGGAACGTGAAACCGAGGGGGTATCGGCTCCTTCCCCACACCGCGGACATTCGCCTGGAGGTCCGCGGCCAGGATATTCCCGCCCTGTTCGCGGAGAGCGTCGCCGCGCTCTTCTCCCTGATCACCGACCGCCGCCGGGTCCGCGCAGCCGAAACGAGGATCCTCGAAGCCTCCGGCGAGGACCTCCCGGATACGCTGTACCTCCTCCTGCGCGGAGCGCTGCTGCTCTTCACGGCGGATCATTTTATCGTGCGGAGCGCCCGTGGTACGATGGATGCGTCGGGAGCGAGAGTGGAGGTTTCGGGAGAGCCGTTCGACGGAGCCCGGCATGCCGCCGTCCGCGAGATCAAGGCGGTGACCGCGCATCAATTGTCGGTGGAGAGAATTCCGGGCGGGGTTGTCGCCCGTTTCGTGGTGGACGTGTAGCCCATCCGGCGGCCTGGAGCGGCGGGGAGGGCCTGCCATGCAGTATCGCGATGTTCCCTTGATCCGATTGTCCGACATCCAGTGGGAGATCCCGCGGACCGGCGGGATGCGGGTCCCGGGCAGGATCTTCGCTTCCGAGGCGATGATGACGGACATCGTGCGGGACGAGGCCGTCCGGCAGGTGATGAACGTGGCGCACCTCCCCGGGATCCTTCGATACAGCATCGGGATGCCCGACATCCACTGGGGGTACGGATTTCCCATCGGGGGAGTGGCGGCGATGGACCTCGAAGAGGGAGTGATCTCCCCCGGAGGCGTCGGCTACGACAT
>PQAK01000049.1 GCA_003105225.1 Deltaproteobacteria bacterium
TCGATCTATCTGGTGGAATCCTTCCATGCCACCGCAATCGGCTTGGGCATCTTTTCGTCGATGTATTTCTACCCGTATGCCGTCTGTCAGCCCTTTGTCGGGGTTCTCACCGACCGCCTGGGGGGAAGGCGGATTATCGCCTGTTTCACCTTCATCGCGTTCCTCGGATGCCTGCTGTTCAGCGTTTCGAGGGAAATGGTTTCCGCATCCCTGGGAAGGGTCCTCGTCGGGATCGGGGTGGCCGGAGCGTTTGTCCCCAGCATCGAGATACTCGCCCCCCTGTTCCAGGCCAATCAGTTCGGCCTGATCAACGGCCTTCTCATGACCATCGGAACGGCGGGAGCCATCGGAGCCTCCGTCCCTCTCGCCGCGTCCGCGCTCCATTTCGGATGGAGGCAAACGTTCCTGATCATTGCCCTTGCGACCCTGACCTTGAGTCTCCTGGCGTTTTCGGTCATTCGCGAGGGAAGGAAGAGCGTGTCGAAAGGCGGTACGAGCAATGGGGGCGAAGGACGGAGTTCGCTGAAGGACTCGATCCGGCTGATCCTTCGCGATCGCTATTTCTGGCTCAAGGGGTTTCTCCTGTTTTTCATCTTCGGTACCTACATCACCTTCCAAGGCCTTTGGAGCTACCCGCTGCTGGTCGGCGTCTACAGGATCGACGGCATCTTTGCGAGCAAGATCTTGATGACGATCGGCATCGGATTCATATCGAGCTCGGTCTTGACGGGCTTCCTCTCTGACAGGATTTTCAAGAGCCGGAAGCTTCCGATCGTCTCGCTGACGGGGATGTTCGCGATGACCTGGTGGGTCCTCGTGATTTACCTGGAGACATTGAACCGGAATGCCCTTGTCGCGGTTTTCTTTTTCATGGGCTTTGCCGCGGGGGGACTGAACCCGATCCTCTTCACAATGGTCAAGGAGCTGCTGACCGAGAAGGGCGTCGGGGTCGGCCTTGGCATCGGCCTTATCAACCCATCCGCGTTCGTGGGCGTGGCCTTCTATCAAACCGTCACCGGGTACGTTATCGGCCATGGCTCCGCCGTCCAGCGGCTGTCATCCACCGCCGGCTACCGCAATGCGTTTTTATTGTGCGCCGTTACGAGCCTGTTCGCCTTTTTCCTGACCTTCTTCCTGAAAGAAACGTATCCACGAACGCAGTAATCTCCATCCGTCGAAGAGAAGGGAAGGCCGAGCTGCGGCACGCCCGCGCAGAGGTTGATGGCAGGGGATCCTAAAGAGCTAAGGAGGAATGGATGGAAGGCATGCTGCAAGATAAGGTCGTAATCGTCACGGGGGCGGGCAGCGGTATCGGGCGTGACATCGCTTTCGCGATGGCCTCCGAGGGGGCGAAGGTAGTGGTGAACGACGTCGGGACCTCACTCCGGGGCGAGGGTCGAGATTCCGGTCCTGCGCAGAAGGTCGCCGACGAGATACGGGCCAAGGGCGGTGCCGCGATGGCCAACACCGACAGCGTCGCCGTGTGGGAGTCCGCCAGTCGCATCGTGCAGAGCGCAGTCGATTCCTTCAGCCGCATCGACGTTGTGGTGAACAATGCGGGCATCCTGCGGGACCGGATCTTTTTCAACATGAGCGTAGAGGACTGGAAGGCGGTTGTCGACGTCCACCTGAACGGAACCTTCTTCGTATCGCGCGCCGCCGCTCCCCACTTCAAGGGCCAGGGTTCCGGCTGTTACATTCACATGACCTCGACCTCCGGGCTGATCGGAAACACGGGGCAGGCGAACTACTCGGCAGCCAAGATCGGGATTACAGGCCTGTCGAAGTCGATTGCGCTTGACATGGCGAGATACAACGTGCGCTCGAACTGCATATCGCCGTTCGCCTGGAGCCGTATGAGCGGCTCGATCCCGGCCGAAACGCCGGAGGAGAAGGCGCGAGTGGAAAAGCTAAAGCGCATGGAGTCCCGGAAAATCGCGCCGCTCGCAGTGTTTCTTGCCAGCGATGCGGCGAAGGGAGTCAACGGGCAGATCTTTACCTCTCGCGCCAATGAGCTCTTCCTTATGAGCCAAATCCGCCCGTTGCGATCCGTGCATCGCTCCGAGGGCTGGTCGCCCCGCTCGATCGCGGAGCATGCGCTGCCGGCGCTGCGATCTCACTTTTACGGGCTCGACCGCTCTGCGGACGTGTTCAGCTGGGATCCCATCTGATCCGGCACATCCTACGGCGGAAGGGAGAGCGAGATGGCCATCGATTACGTAAAATTGAAGCACTGGGCCTTCGAGGACGTCGAGCAGACGTATTCCGAGAAGGACAGCATGTTGTATGCGCTGGGTCTCGGATTTGGCCATGATCCTTTGGACGAAATGCAGCTGCGATTCGTCTATGAAAAGGACCTCGTGGCCGTGCCCACGATGGCGGTGGTGCTGGGATCGCCCGGGTTCTGGCTGAAGGACCCCGCAACCGGCGTGGACTGGGTACAGGCCGTCCATGGCGAACATTCCCTGACCCTGCACAAGCCGCTGCCCTCCGCGGGGACAGTCATTGGCCGCCTGCGCGTGTCGGCGATCGTCGACAAGGGCAAGGACAAGGGCGCGCTGCTGGTCCAGGAGCGGACGCTGCACGATAAAGAATCGGGTGACGTGCTGGCCACGATCGAGCACCTCACCTTCTGCCGTGGAGACGGAGGATTCTCCGGGATCCCGGGCAATGGCCCGAAGGGCGGGGATCCGGCGCCGGCCGCGAAGCCAGGGACGCCCGACGCCCTGCCCGATGCGGTTTGCGACTTGCCGACGCTTCCGCAGGCCGCACTTCTTTATCGCCTGAACTCCGACTACAACCCGTTGCACGCGGATCCATCGGTCGCGAGGGCGGCAGGGTTCGTTCGGCCGATTCTACACGGGCTGTGCACGTACGGAGTTGCGGGGCGTTCGATCCTGAAGACGTACTGCGGCTATGATCCCGGCCGGTTCCTGGGGTTGGGTGCGCGTTTTTCCGCGCCTGTCTTCCCGGGGGAAACGATCCGAACCGAGATGTGGCGGCGCGGCGACACGGTGCACTTCCGCTCGCGCGCGATCGAACGTAACGTCGTCGTTCTCAGTAGCGGAGTGGCCAAAGTCGCTTCATGAGTCGATCGCCGTCGTACGGTCGAATCGATTCCTACATGGTGATGATCCGGCCCTGGAGGGCCTGGGTGACGGCTTTCGCCCGGGATGAGACTCCCATTTTACGAAACAGGCTCTTCACGTGCGACCTGACGGTGTGCTCGGAGATGCACAAGACTTCGGCAATTGCCCGGTCGGTGTTCCCTGCCGCTATTTCCTTCAGGATCTCCAACTCTCTTCGGGTAAAGAGAACTTTTCCGGATCCCTTGGAATCCTGGGGTTCTTTTTTCAGGCGGTTGAAGATGTCAGCCGTGACCGTCGGATCCAGGAATGCCTGGTTTTCCATGACCTGATGGACGATTTTGAGAAGCTCTTCCCGCTGGACTTTCTTAAGGACATACCCCTTGGCCCCGGCCCGAATGGCTTCCGTAACATATTGATCATCCTCATAAATGGTCAATATGATGACCTTTATGTGCGGGTATTTTTCGGACACCAGTCGAGTCGATTCGATCCCGTTGATTCCCGGCATCCGGATGTCCATGAAGATGAGGTCCGGGGAAACCTTCTCCAATTGCTGCAGGCACTCCAAGCCGGTCCTGGCCTCTGCAATGACTTCCATCACCTCGTCGATTTCGCATAACTGCTTGAGCCCTTCGCGAACGACCGGATGGTCGTCGACAATCATCACCTTGATTTTTTCCATTTCCAGCCCTCAGTGAATGGGAACGTAGGCCTCTACCCGACATCCCCCGTTGTGTGAAGTACGAATGACCAGTCTTCCTCCTACCGCTATCATCCGCTCTTTCATGGAGAGAAGCCCCAGCTTGTGGTGGTCTTTCACGGGTGACGCTCCTTCGGACAGATCGAAGCCTCTTCCCTTGTCTTCCACGACCATGACGATCTGCCCCTTTTCCGCTTTCAGGCTCAATTCGGCATGATCGGCTCCGGAGTGCTTATATACGTTGGTCAAGGCCTCCTGCGCGATGCGGAAAAAACAAATGTTCGCTTCAGGGGGAAGGTGGATCTTCTTCGTCAAATTGACCGTCAATTGGATACCCGTCTCGCGGGTGAAATAGTCCACATGCCTTTTCAAGGCCGGCACCAGCCCGATCGTGTCGATAAGATCCGGCCGAAGATTGGCGATCAGCTCCTTGCTTTGATCGATGGCTTGATGCACCGTATGGACCAGGCTATTTAGCTGGTCGATTGACTTCGCGGGGTTGTTTTTAATCAGTTCTTTGCAGAATTGAATCTTGTAGCTGATTCCGGAAAGAGACTGGGCCAAGGTATCGTGAATGTCGGCTGCCAGTCGTTTTCTTTCCTCTTCCTGAATCGTCAGGATCTTACTGGTCAGCAAGCTCAACTCCTTGTGGCTTCGCTCTATCTCTTCGATCATTAATGCATTTTCCAATGCCACTGCCATTATGTACAGCAGCTGGTAGATAAGTCCCAGCTCTTTTTCGTGGAAAACGAAGTCCTCGTTGTTATGGAGGGCGATGACGCCGTACACACGCCGGTGCGTTTTTATCGGAACGCAAACCGAACGTTTCAGCTTCGACACGCCGATCTCGTGCTTGAGTCCCTTGCCGACATACCAATATAAAGGCACCCCTTTTTTTAATGTATTTTCCATCATTGGGGTCATGAATCGAGTCCCGGCAGGAGAAGGATAGAATTGCGCCTCCCGGGTGCCGTCCTTTCGAAGAAGGAGAATGGCACTCTTCTTGATATTGAAAAATGCCATTACCTTCTTCAAGGTCAGCAACACGATTTCCCGGTGATCAAAGATTGTAATGATCTTCTGCGTGAAGTCGTAGATTTCCTGGAGATAGGTCACTTTTTCGGAGATCATTTCCTCCCGGGCTTTGATAAACGACGCCGCGATGAGGTTGTAATCCTTGAACAGCACGTCGTTTAATTCCCACATACCCGAACGGATGGCGGGTTCCTTCATTTGTCCGGGGGTGCTTTTATCCAGCAAATCTTCGATGATCTGCCGGAAGCATTGATGAATCTGAAAGCTGAAATCCAGATCGAACCCTTGGATCGTTCGGTTCCAGGCCAGTGCCTTTATGTAATTGAAAAGACGCTCGTGGTTTCCTTCCAGCGAGCTTGTCAACAGGTTGATCCAATACTTCAAGGCCACCTGGCCTTCACGGGTTCGAATGATAAATTCCTGATAAGAGGACCATTCGACCCGGTCCAGTCGCAAAACCATTTCCTTGAAAATATGGTTCCGATAATAACGGCAGAAGTTTTTGATGGAGTCGAAGGTCTTGTCGGGCGATTTGATTTTCGATCGAGGATCGGTTCGGGTCGAGTGGCGGATCATGCTGCTCACCGCTGGGACAACTGTCGTTACGAGGATTCCGAAGCCCCGCGGCTGCACCAGTTTTACCCGCCGGTCCAAGCGCATGGCTCCAGGATCCCCACAGGAAACAATATCTTACACTCTATATGAAGTTGCGCTTCCTGACAAACCTCATTCTTCCAAAAAACCGACGGTCTCGTTTCAATTTGCGGGTTAGGGATCAGCCAGGATCCGCCGCTCGAACGTCATCGTCTCCAGGTGGCCGACGACCACGGCAAGGCCGTCGGCCGACTGCCCCGGCTGGATGCAGACGGTGCGGCCGATCGTCGCCTTCCAGGCGCCGCTGACTTCGGGGGACTCGTGGATGTGCCCGTGAAGGGAGAGGAGCGGCTGGCGCTTTTCGAGGAACGCGAGCGTCGCCGGCGACCCCACCGCGGCGCCTCCCCGGCAGACGTCGAGCCCCAGCCCCGAGGGAGGGCCATGGAGGACGTAGACGGCACGGGCGGGGTCCCGCGGCTCGGGAAGCCGGGTGAGCTCCTCCTCGATCGTGGGAAGGGTCCCGGCGTACGCGGGCCAGTCGGGGATCTCCTCCCACCCGCCGGGGATCGAAAGGATCCCCCTGCCGGACTGGGGGGGGAAGCGGAAATCGCGCGCATCCATCCGCGCGCGGTCCTTCAGGCGGAACGGGAAGTCTGTCACCAGGTTCATCCCGATGAATTCGTGAGGCCCCACGGCGATGCATCTCCCGGCGAGATTCCCCACGAGGGGGTATTTCCCGCAGACGGACTCGAACAGGGGGTCGTGGGCGCGCAGGTCGTCGTTCGCGGTCAGCCCCAGGTGCCGGATCCCGGCGGCCTGGTACCGCGCGAAGAGCGGGTCGAGGAAGTCCCGGAGGAACCTCGCCTGCTCCTCGTGCAGCCTCCCGTGGGGGAACATGTCCCCGCCGTTGACGACCAGCTCCGCGCGCAGTTCCTCCGCCAGGCCGAGCGTGCGCTCGTACTTCCACCGGCTCCCGTGCAGGTCGGTGACGAAGAGGAACGTTCCCATGCGACGATTATAACCGGTCGGGGGGGCGCTCGATGTCGATGATCGTCACCTCGGGAGAGGCGAGGAAGCGCATCGGCGGTCCCCAGGTGCCCGTCCCTCTGCTGGTGTAGAGGGCCGCCCCGCCCTTGGATTCGTACAAGCCGGACAGGAGCGGGTAGAAGAGCCGGACCAGGAGCCGGAAGGGGAAGATCTGGCCGTTGTGCGTGTGGCCGGAAAGCTGCAGGTCGGCCGCCGTTCGCGCGGCGGGCGAGAGAACGGGGCGGTGCTTGAGAAGGATCGTGAAGCGGGGGGAGGGACCGCTTCCCATCAGCTCCTCTTCCGAACGGCCCTCGCGCGGAACGAAACTCCCTGCCGCCGGGTCGTCCACGCCGACGAGGCGGAGGGCGTTTCCGACCGGCGCGTCCTGTCCCCTCAAGACCGTGAAGCCGGCCCGGCGCGTGAAATCGAGCGAGGGGCCGATCCCCGCGTAGAACTCGTGGTTCCCGGTCACCGCGTACTTGCCGAGCGGGGCGGGGATGTCCCGCAGGATCCCGGACAATCCGTCCAGGTGGTTGATCCGCCCGTCGACCAGGTCCCCCGTGGAGACGACCAGGTCCGGCTTCGCATCCCGGATCGCCTCCGCGATGGCGCGCGCCCTCCGGTGCCGGACCATCAGTCCCAGGTGCACGTCGGAGATCTGGGCGATGCGAATCCTCCGGGCGGCCGCGGGAAGCTTCTCCGTCTCGATGCGGAGGTGCTCCGTCCGAAGGTGGGAGGCCTCGAGGAAGGAATAGAACCCAAGCACGACGGAGAGCGCCGCGAGGGACAGGAACGCGGGTCTGCCGTAGACGATGAGCCCCTTAGGCGTGTTGCCGAAGACGGCGGATGCGGCGCGGGCGGCGAGGTTGGCTCCGTCCAGCGCGAGGTTCGTCCAGGTGAAAAAAAAGAGCAGCCCCATCCAGACATATGCGATCCAGGAAACCCACCGGGAGGCCCCTTCCATCCCCCGCACGGAAAAAAAATAGACGATCAGGGGGCCGCACAGAAGCGCCGCCAGCACGGGCGCCGCCGCGAGCAGCGTCTTCCACCCGAATCCGAAAGCGGTCTGCGCCTTGTACAGCGCGTAGGCGTGGGTCCCGCCGTAGACCAGGAAGAAGGTGAGAAGGAAAAGGGACAAGGGAAACACTCCTTGGGGCGGCCGGGTTATGAGATAATCACGGAACCATTATGCTACAGGGGGGGACATGCCGACCTACGAATACAAGTGCAAGAAGTGCGGGGAGTTCGAGGCGGTCCAGAAGATGAGCGACCCGCCGCTCTCGAAATGCCCGACCTGCAAGGGGAAGGTCGAGCGCCAGATCGGGGGGACCGGCGGCTTCGTGCTCAAGGGGAGCAACTGGGTTTCCAAGATGTCCTCGTCCGGAGAAGACCTGAAGAAGAAGGCGGACCGTTTCATGAAGCAGACGGTTGGGGAAGTCGCCGAGGATATAGCGAAGCACTCCCGTCCCCACTGAAGACCTCCCGCAGCGCCCGCAGCACCCGGGAAATGTCCTTCTCCCCGACCCCCAGGTGGGTGACCGCCCGGAAGAGCGGGAATCCCCGGTCGTCCAGGAGCACGCCGTGCTCCCCCAGCAGCTCCCGGAAGGCGGGCAGTCCCATCGAAGGCATCTTCCACCGGAACAGGACGATATTGGTATCTACCGGGGCGTTGATGACCACCACGCCGGGGATTTCCCCAAGCCCCGCGGCGAGCTTCCGTGCGTTCTCGTGGTCCTCGGCGAGACGCTCCACGTGGTTCTTGAGCGCGTATAGCCCTCCCGCGGCGACGATTCCCGCCTGCCGCATCCCCCCGCCGATCCGCAGGGAGACCCCCCGGGCCTCCTTCAGGAAGTCGCGGGAGCCGATCAGGACCGAGCCGACCGGAGCCCCCAGGCCCTTGGAAAGGCAGAACATCAGGGAGTTGGAGACCTTTCCGTAGGAAGCCAGCGAGACGCCGGTCGCCACCGATGCGTTGAAGATGCGCGAACCGTCCATGTGCAGCGGGATGGACGCCTTGCCGCACATCGCGCGGATGCGCTTGAGCTCCTTCAAGGGAAAGACGGTCCCTCCGCCGGCGTTGTGCGTGTTTTCTACGGTCACCAGCCGGACCTTCGACTCGGTGCGCCGGGGGGCCAGGGCGATCGCCGATGCGACCTCTTCCCGCGTGAAGACCCCGCCGGGCCCGTCGATCCCGATGATGGCCACGGAAGCCATGTGGGAGACCGCCGGACTTTCCCGTCCCGCGATGTGGGATGCGGAGGACGCTACGATCACGTCGCCGGGGCGGGTCCAGACCGCCACCGCGCACAGGTTCCCCATCGTGCCGGAAGGGAGGAACATCCCCGCCTCCTTGCCGAAGAGGGAGGCCGCGTGCTCCTCGAGCGCACGGACGGAAGGGTCCTCCCCGCGGCGGGAGTCTCCCACCTTCGCGCGCGCCATCGCCTTCCTCATTCCGGGAGTGGGGAGGGTCACCGTGTCGGACCGCAGGTCGATCGCCGGGGACATGGAAGCGTCAGGCGGCCGCGAAGATCGGTTCGGAGCGCGGAGCGCGGGGATGCAGCTCCACCAGTTCTCCATTGCCCAGCAGGCGCCAGCCGGGACCGTCGTCCAGCTTCTCGCTCGCCGCGACCACCCGTCCGGGCGCCGCATCCAGGAAGAGGGTATAGTACCCCTCGTTCCGCCGGTAGTTCCGCAGGGCGAACAGCGACTCGCCGGATGCGATCAGCAGGTTCGCCGCGGAGTAATCCCCCACCAGTCCGGTGTCGCCCAGGAGTTCCGCCAGCGCCTCGCGGAGACGGGAGAACGTCCGTTCTCCCCACCGGGCGGCAAGCATCTCGAGGAACACCAGCGTATCGCTCACGTTGCGCCGGGAGGCCTCCTCGCCGATCCTCCCCCGGAAGGTCCCGTTGTGGGCGAGGGCCGTCCCCGAAACGAGGAACGGGTGGGCGTTGTCGGCATTGACCGTCGCGGTGTTGGATGCATATCGCACGTGCCCGATGAACCGGTCGGTCGTCACGCGGACATCGGAAAACACCGGGTCGGCGTTGGCCGGCATCCCGCCGCGCCGGAGTCTCATCCGCCCCGATTCCCGGTACGCGATCCCCCACCCGTCCGGGTGGTTCCCCCCGGGCCTTCGCTCCCATCCCTCAACGAGATTACCGCTCCGGGAGAAGGCCGAGAGCGCAGCCAGGTAAGGCGCAACGTCCACCGGATCGACGGCGGCAAACCCGATCATCCTGCACATGAGCGTAACCCCCGTCCGTAAAAGATGAAGAAGCGGGACCCCCCGATTCGGATATACGGATTTTGGTATCTTTTTAAGAGATTCCCGCGGAAAGAACGCGCCGATTTATTTCAGCGTGCGGAGATAAGCGACGATTTGCCACCGCTCGACGGGGGCAAGGTCCGCCCGGAAGGACGGCATCCCCCCGGCGCCGTTGGAGATGACGACGAAGAGCGTCCCGTCGGGGTGGTGTGCGCCGTGGCCGGAGGGGCCAAGGTCGGCCGGCGTGGGGACGTATTTCTTTCCGACCGGTCCGTCGCCCTTCCCGGAATCGCCGTGGCAGGGCACGCAGAAAATCCCGAAGAGTTCCTTCCCTTTCGACAGGTTCCCTTCCGTGGGCGATACGGGGTTCTTGAGGCTTGCGGCTTCCGCCATCGAGGGGATGCGCTCCCTGCCTTTCGTCGGGATCGAGTCCCTGGGCGGCAGCCGGACCGGCTCCTCCTGGGGCTTGAACGCCGGGTTGTCCCACATGTTCCGGTCGATCTTCTCGCAGGCCGGTAACAGCAGCGCCGCCATCGCAATGGCGAGGAGCGCCGCCGCCGTTCGTCCCTTCACAGCTCTCCCTCCTCGGTCCGGACCTCGGCCCCGCCGGCCTCTTTCAGGGCCGCCGCCGCGCGCAGGGCCTGCTCTCCCGGTTCCACCGCCGCGCACACCGCGATCTTCCCCTCGTGGATCCGCGGATCGAACACCTTCCGCGCCCGGTACCTCGCCAGCCCGATCGATAGGAACCCGGCGACCAGCGTCGCCAGGAGGGCGGCCAGCATCGCCAGTTCGTAGGTCACGATCATGGTCGGCGGGACGGAGGCGATCGGCTTGCCGGCCGTGACCAGGGGATACACCAGGTAGGAATAGAGGGTCAGGCCGGCGCCGGAGACGGCTCCGACGAACCAGAAAAGCGCCACGGCCCAGGGGAACCGGATCGGCCGGGGGTCCGAAACGACGGCGCCGTCCGGCAGCGCCACGGAGGAGATCGTGGTGATGTCGGCCTCCGGAAGCGGCAGGGTGCGCAGCGCCCGCGCCGCCGCCCCCGCCTCCTCCACGGCGTCGAACAGCCCGATGACGACCGTCCGGCTTCTTTCGCTCATTCCCCTTCCCCCTCCTCCTCCTGGGCGACCGACGGGACGGTGGCCGCACCGATGGACCGGTCGGTCGTGCGGAAGAGATGCTCCTTGATGTCGCTGATCGCCATGACGGGCAGGAGCTTGGAAAACAGCACGTAGAGCAGGGCGAACATCGAGACGGATCCCACGATGTAGGAGATCTCCACCCAGGTGGGGAAGTAGCCGAGCCAGACGGAGGGGTCGTTGCGCCGCGCCAGGGAGGGCACCACGATCAGCGCCCGCTCCGCGAACATCCCCACGTTGACGACGAGGGAAACGGCGAACATCGCGGGGATCGACCGCCGCACCTTCGACAGGCACAGGGCCGGCAGCGGGATGAGGAAGTTGCACGTCAGCATCACGAGGAACAGCGGCAGGTAATGCGTCCCGTAGGAGCTGATGAGCTCCCAGTCCTCGGGGAGGCGGCTGTACCAGGTGGTCAGGAACTCCGAGAAATAAAAGTAGCCCCAGATGAGCGTCATCGTCAAGAGCAGCTTGCCCAGGTTGTCGAAGTGCCGCACGGTGAGGAAGTGTTCCAGCCGGAAGACGCGCCGCAGGAACGCCATGACGGTGATGACGCCGGCGATCCCCGAGTAGATCGCCCCCGCCACGAAATACGGCGCGAAGATGGTGCTGTGCCAGCCCGGCACCATCGCCATGGCGAAGTCCCAGCTCACGATCGAGTGGACCGAGACGGCGACGGGGATGATGAGGACCGCGAACAGGGTCGAGGCGACGTGGTAGCGGCGCCACTCGGAGTGCGACCCCCGGAAGCCGGCGGCCAGGAACGTGTACAGCTTCTTCCGCCATCCCGTGGCGTGGTCCCGCGCGGCGGCCAGGTCCGGGATCATCCCGAAATAGAGGAACAGGATGCTCCCGGTGAGATAGGTGCTGATGGCCACCATGTCCCACAGGAGGGGGGATCGGAAGTTCGGCCACAGCATCCGCTCGTTGGGGTAGGGGATCATGTAGTAGAAGCGCCAGTTCCTCCCCAGGTGCATCAGGGGGAAGAGCCCGCCCACCATCAGCGCGAAGACGGTCATCGCCTCCGCGCCCCGGAGGACCGGCGCGCGCCAGCCCGCCTGGGTGATCCGCAGGATCGCCGAGATGAGCGTCCCCGAGTGGGACAGCCCGATCCAGAAGACGAAAAGGATGATCATGGTGCCCCACATGACGGGGCGGGAAAGCCCGGTGACCCCGAGTCCCGTCGCCATCATGTAGAGGAAGACGCCGACCGCGGCGGCGGTCAGCGCGAACAGGACCCCCGCCGCGGCATACCAACCCTTCGTGGTGACGAGGTTGGACCGCGAGAGCGTTTCGTACAACCCGCCTTCGCCTTGACGCTCCAGGTGATGCCGTTCGCTCATCGCCCGGGACCTTTCTGCTTCTTGAGATAGGCCGTTTTCGGCTCGGTCCCCAGGTGCTCCATCAGCTTGAACAGCCGCGGGTCCTTCACCATCCGCGAGACGGCGCTGTCCGGGTCGAGAAGGTCGCCGAACAGGATCGCCCCGGGGGGACAGGTCTGGGCGCAGGCCGGCACCACCTCGCCGTCCCGGATCTTCCGACCCTCTTTCAGGGCCGTCTCCTTCCCCCTGCGGATCCGCTGGATGCAGTAGGTGCACTTCTCCATCACGCCGCGGGACCGGACCGACAGGTCCGGGTTCAGCTGCTCGTCGAGCGGCTTCTCCCACTGGTGGTTCCACCAGTTGAAGACCCGGACCGAGTAGGGGCAGTTGTTGGCGCAGTACCTCGTCCCGATGCACCGGTTGTACACCATGGCGTTGACCTGGTCGTCCTCGTCGTGGTAGGTGGCGTACACGGGGCACACGATCTCGCACGGGGCCTTCTCGCAGTGCATGCACGGGGTGGGGACGAAGATCGCGCGCGTGTCCTCCCCTTCCTTCTTCCAGAACCGGGACACCCGCAGCCATTGCATCAGCCGGCCCTTCCCGGCCTCTTCCTCCCCGGCGGTCGGCGTGTTGTTCTCCGCGACGCAGGCGACGACGCACGCCCCGCAGCCGGTGCACCGGTCCATGTCGATCACCATCGCCCACTTGTGCTTCATCGGGTCGGTCCTTCCGCGCGTCTCACAGGATGTTCTCGTACTTCCATTGCCCCTCGACGTTGACGGTCCGCACGAGGCTCCCCGCAAGCTTCGCCTTCGCGAGCGAGACGCGGGTGGACTGGCGCGCCGGCGCCCCGGAACCGCGGTCCGCCTTCACCGGGAGGAGGGAGAACGGGTTTCCCCCCCGGTTCGCGGCGTTCGTTCCGTACCGGGTGTGCCCCTGCCCCAGCGGAAGGGCGACCACGCCGGGCGCCGTCGCCGGGTGGACGACGACGAACGCCTCCATCGATCCGAAGGGGGAAGCCACGACGACCCCGTCGCCGTCCGCGAGCCCCAGCGTCTCGGCGGTCTTCGGGTTCACCTCGACCCAGTTGCGCCACACGGCCGTCGTGACCGGATCGGGCAGTTCCTGCAGCCAGGAGAGGTTCGCCCCGCGGCCGTCGGAGTGGGCGATGGACGGATAGACGTGCAGGAAGAGGGGGTAGCGGGCCGGGTCTCCCTCGAATTCCGCTTCCGCGGCAACGGGCAGCGAGGGTCGCTGCGCCTTCGGCGCGGTGCGCGGCGCAGGCGTCTTCCCGGGGAAGACCCCGCCGTCCCTGCGCGCGGCTTCCAGGTTCACTCCCATGCCGGCGTAGGACTTCTCCAGGCACTCCCGGAATCCGGCCCACGGCAGGGCCGCCGCGACGGCTCCGCCCAGCTCCCGGGCCGCCGCGATCAGGATGTCGGGCATTTGGCGGGTGTCGCGGAACGGGTCGACGACCGGCTGCAGCATGGAGAGGGCGTCGCCCGCGTGCCCGGCCGGGGCGATGTCGTCGCCCCACTCTTCGAGGAACGTGGGGACGGGGAGCACGAGATCGGACAGGGAGGCGGTCTCGTCCAGGAAGGAAGCGAACGACACGACCTGCGGAACCGACAGGAGCGCCTCACCGAATTTGAGCGGCGCGGGAAGGGAGAAGGCGGGGTTCGTCGATCCGGAGAGCAGCGCCATCCGGTACGTCCCCTTGCGCATCTTCTCCACCGAGTCCCGCACGGAGGCGAACCCGCTCTCGGGGGGCGGCAGCAGCAGAGCGGCATCGGCCCCGAAACGGGAGAACGCCGCCAGCCGGTTCGGGAAAGAGATCCCCCCCTGCCTGCCCACGTTGCCCGCCAGCGCGTTCAGGAGCGCGGCGCCCGCCAGGTTGTACGTGCCGTTCGTGCACCCCGCCGCGCCGTCGCCCGCCATCGCGATCCCCGGCGCGTTGCCGGCGAACTCGTGCGCGACGGCCTCGATGTCGGAAGGAAGAAGTCCCGTCGCCTTCCCCACGGCCTCGGGAGTCATCCGCGAAAGGCCGGCGGCCCACAGGGAAGCGGCGGCGGCCGCGGACGGCGTGAGCTTCTCCCGGACCATCACGTGCGCGATCCCCAGCGCGGCGGCCCCTTCGGATCCCGGCGCGATCGGAAGGAAGACGTCGGCGTTCGCGGCGGTCATGGAGAGGCGCGGCCCGAAATGCACGAACTTCCCGCGGACGGTCGGGCGCGACTGGCGCATCTGCCCGTAGGCACGGCCGTAATGGACCGGCGAAATGCCCGTCTCGAGGAAGTCGCCGCTGAAGGAGAGGAGATAGCGGGCGTTCGCGATATCGTACTCGGGGACATCCCGGATGCCGAACACCGCCTCGTTGGCCGCCAGCAGCGCGTCCTGCCCGAACGGGTCCCAGGCGATGCGGTGCGGGGACCCGAACGCGCGCATGAACCGGGCCGCCACCAGGTTCCGATGGCCGCGCATGGGCTCCGTGAGCATCAGGAGCGAGGCCGGCGCCGCGGCCTGAAGCTTCTTCAATCCGGTCAACAGGATCGAGAGCGCCTCTTCCCAGGAGGTCTCCGCGAACTTGCCCGATCCCCGCGGGCCGGAAAGCTTCAGCGGGCGCCCGATCCTCTCGGGATGATAGAGCGCCTGGAGGCCCGCCTGTCCCCGCGCGCACAGCTTGCCCCGGTTGACCGGGTGGAGCGGGTTCCCCTCGATCTTCTTCGCGCGCCCTTCGGAGACCCGGACCACGATGCCGCATCCCGCCGGGCACTGCCGGCACGCGGAGGCGTACCAGAGCGACTCTCCCAGGGCGGTGTTCTCCGGAGGGATCACGAAGGGGATGATCTTCTTCGGGATCCTGTCGCACCCCCCGAAGAGGGCCGCGAAGGCCGTCGCCCCGCCGAGTTTCAGGAAATCCCTCCGGTCGAGCATCGTTACGCCCCTCTCAAATGTGGCAGGACCAGCATTCGATGGAAACGCCCCGGGCCTTGTGGCACTTCAGGCAGAATCCCATCGTGAACTCCTGCTCCTGGACCGCGACGTCTACCTTGTCCATGCCGGGATGGCACGTCAGGCACGCGATGCCGGCATTGACCATCCGGAAGTGGGGGAAATAGGTGTAGTCGGGAAGTTCGGTCACCCGGTTCCAGGGGATCGGCTTCTTCTCTTTCCAGTACTGCGCGATCTTCTTGATTTCCGGATGGTCCACGGCGATCACCCGGTGGCAGATCATGCATTTTTCCACGGACGGGATCCCGGCGCTGGCGGTTTTCATGGCGGACGAGTGGCAGAAGCGGCAATCCATCTTGTAGGCGACGACGTGGACATTGTGATTATAGCGGATGGGCTGGGATGTCAGGGCGGACGCAGCCGCTGCGCCGCCGAGCAGCAGGAGGGCAAGAAGGGAAGCAACGAGGGCGGCCTGCCGGCGGCGTCGAAGCATCGGTCCTCTTTCGGTTCCCGGAATGACTGCGGCCCGTATACTTAATTAAATTTTATCGCAACAACATCAAGGGAGTCCAAAAATCTGCAGGCGTTCACGGTTAGGATGCGGAAAAACCCCGAATGGATCGAAAAAAACGGGGGCCGGGCGGGGCCCCCTTTCAGGGGCCCGGCGGAAGATAGGTGCGGCACGCATCGATGTTTACCACGTGCGCCTCCCGCATGTCCGCGAAAAACTCCTTCTCCCCGGGATTCATCTCCGCCTGCGGGATCTCGTCGATCTTCCGGACCACCCATGCCTGCCCCTTGACCAGGAGCACCAGGCGCTCCGTCTCGCCGGCGAGCGCCAGCACCTTTTCGGCGAACGCTCCCACCTTGTTGTGGGGCTTGGCCCCGCGCGCCTCGATGAGCCGGTACAGCCCCGCGCAGAACCTGCCCTCGTCGTTGCGCAGCGAGGTCAGGAAGTCCTTTTTCTCCCCCGGGGGGGCTTCATCCGCCATCGCCTGCAGGCATTTCACCCCGGCCCGCTCGGCTTCCAACAGGTCCTGCATCCGGTCGATCATCGCGCCCTCCCTTCTGCTAAAATCCCGCGGCGCGGTTCAAGTCCGCGAGGATCTGTTTTTCGCTGATGTTGTGCATCATCGCGCTCTGCTGGACGCTTTCGGTCGCCTGCCCCGGGCAGGAGAAGCAGCCTTCGCCGTAATACTTCCGGAACACCTTCACCGTGTCCGGGTAGACGGAGAGGATTTCGCCCAGGATGTTGTCCGGCCGGATCGGTTCTCCCCGGGACAGGCGGCCTTTCCGCGCGGCTCCTCCCGTCGCCCCGGCAGCGGCTGGCGCCGCCCCGCCCGAGGCCGCCGCGACCAGGAGGGCGACCATCGGTTCCAGGTCGACGTTGTGCCGCTGGCACGCCATCCGCAGCGTGATCGGGATCTGCTTCACCTGCTCCCGGTGCTCCGGGTTCGCGAGGGAGGCGAAGCCGTTCCCCACGAAGACCTCCACCGTCTCCGGCCACCGGGTGAGGATCTCGCCCACCCGCATGTCGGGATCGATGGCCGCGCGCGGCGGCGCGGGCG
>PQAK01000050.1 GCA_003105225.1 Deltaproteobacteria bacterium
TCCCCCGCGGGGTAGACGTCGAACACGTAAAGCAGGTCCGCGTCGTGGAACGCGGATAGAAAATCCCGGAAAAGCGCCTGCGTCCGGGAATACCGGTGCGGCTGAAACCCCACGACGATCCTTCTCCCCGGCCACACCTCCCGGGCCGCCGAAAGGGTGGCCCGGATCTCGGCCGGGTGATGGCCGTAGTCGTCGACAACGATCACGCCGTTTCTCTCGCCCTTCACCTGGAACCTCCGGGCGACGCCCGCGTAATCGGCGAGCCCCGCACGGATCCGGTCGAACGGGATCCCGAGTTCCGCCGCCACCGCCACCGCGGCGAGGGCGTTGCTCACGTTGTGCCGGCCGGGGGCCTTGAGCGTCACTTCCCCGAAGACCTCTCCCCGCCGGAGGATCCTGAACCGGTTGCTCATCCCGTCGGATACGACGCCGTCGGCGCGATAGTCGGCATGGGCGGAAAATCCGTAGGTGACGAACGTCTTTTCCACCGACGGGAGCAGTTCCTGCACGTTCGGGTGGTCGATGCACAGCACCGCGAACCCGTAGAAGGGGATCTTGTTGATGAAGTGGAGGAAGGTTTCCTTGATCTGGCCGATCCCGGTGTAGAAGTCGAGGTGCTCGGGGTCGATGTTGGTCACGACGGCCACGGTGGGCGACAGGCGGAGGAACGACCCGTCGCTCTCGTCGGCCTCGGCCACCAGGAACTCCCCCTGGCCGAGCTTGGCGTTGGATCCCAGGCTGTTCAGCTTCCCGCCGACCACCGCGGTGGGGTCCCATCCCGCCGCGGCCAGGACCGTGGCCACCATCGAGGTCGTCGTCGTCTTGCCGTGCGTGCCGGCGATCGCGATGCCGTACTTCATCCGCATCAGCTCCGCCAGCATCTCCGCGCGCGGGATCACGGGGATCTTCCGCCGGTGCGCCTCGACCACCTCCGGGTTGTCCGGCCGCACCGCGGAGGAGACCACCACCACGTGTCCGTCCTCCGGCACGTTCTCCGCCGCGTGCCCCATCCCGATCACGGCTCCCAGGCGGGACAGCCGGTCGGTCGTGTCGGAGCGGCGCAGGTCGGATCCGCTCACCCGGTATCCCAGGTTCAGCAGCAGTTCCGCGATGCCGCTCATCCCGATGCCGCCGATGCCGACGAAGTGGATGCGGACCCCCTTCCTATACACGAAGCGCCCCCTGCCCCTTCCCGATCACGCCCAGCGCCGAGCGGACGATGCCCTCGGCCGCGCCCGGCCGGGAAAATGCCTCCGCCGCGGCCCCGGCGGCCGCCCGGAGGCCGGCGTCGGCTGCCCACGCGGCCAGCGTCTCCAGGAGCCGATCCCCCGTGGCTTCCTCCTGCCGCATCCACACCCCTGCCCCGCCGGCGCAGAATTCCCGGGCGTTCCTCTCCTGGTGCCGGTCCGCGGCGTACGGGTAGGGGATGAGGATGCAGGGCTTTCCGAACAGGGAGGCCTCCGCGATCGAAAGCGCCCCTGCCCGCATGAGGACCGCGTCGCACCGTTCGAACGATTCCCCGATCCGCTCCGTGAAGGGGAACGGCTCGATCGGGAGTCCCTCCTCACGGACGGCCTTCTCCACCGGCTCGAACTCGCCGGCGCCGGTCTGCAGCGCGAACGTCATCGCGCGTCCTTCCCGCTTCACCCGCCTGCCCATCTCGAGGACCAGGGCATTGATCGCGCGCGCGCCCTGCGATCCGCCCAGCGCGAAGACGCGGAAGCCGGAATCCGATCGTCCCGGGGGCCCGCCCCCGCGGGCGGCGAGGATTTCCCGCCGGACCGGGTTTCCGGAGAACTCGGTGCGGCCGGGGGGGAAATAGCCGGCCGCCCCTTGAAATCCCGCGTACACTTTCCTCGCCATCCTCCCCAGCATCCGGTTCGCCCTGCCCGGCACGGCGTTCTGCTCCTGGAGGAACAGGGGGATGCCGCGCACCACCGCGGCGACGGAAACGGGAACGGAGGCGTACCCGCCGACCCCGAAGACCAGGTCCGGGCGGCGGCGCCTCAAGACCGAGAACGAGACGGCGACCCCTGTCACCATGCGGCCCATGCCGAGAAGCCCTCCCGCCCCCCTTCCCTGGATCGGACCCGACGGCACGAAATCGATTTCATACCCCCGCGACGGGACCGCGCTCGCCTCGAGTCCGCGCTCCGTCCCGACGAAGGAGACGGAGCCGCCGGGCGCCAGCAGGAGGAACGCTTCAGCAATCGCTATCCCCGGAAAAACGTGTCCTCCGGTTCCCCCGCCTGCGATGATCATGGTCAGCGACAAAGGCCTCCGCCCCCTTCAGCGATATGTTCATCAGCACGCCGATCGCCGCGAGGTGGAGGATCAGGGAGCTCCCCCCGTAGCTCAGGAACGGCAGCACCATCCCCTTCGGGGGGAGCATCGTCAGACCCACCATCATGTTCATCAGCGCCTGGATGCCGATCACCGAGGAAAGCCCGATGGCGAGGTATCTGCCGAACGGGTCCCGCGCCCGGCGCGCGATCCGGTACCCCACCCACACCATCGTCAGGAAACAGGCCCCGACGGCCACGACCCCTGCAAACCCCAGTTCCTCCCCGATGACGGAGAAAATGTAGTCCGTGTGCATTTCCGGGAGGTAGAACAGCTTCTGTTTCCCCGACCCGATTCCCGTTCCGAGGAGCCCCCCGTTGGAAAACGCGATCAGCGACTGCACCACCTGGTAGCCGGCCGCCTGGGCCTGGGAAAAGGGATCGATGAACGCCTGGAGGCGCGCCATGCGGTACGGCTTCGATGCGATCAGGAAGACGACCCCCGCCACGCCCGCCCCGAAGAGCCCCGCCAGCAGCTTCCAGGGGAAGCCGGCGATGAACAGCAGCGCCAGGCACGAGGCCACGATGACCACCGCCATCCCGAAGTCGGGCTCCTTGAGGATGATCGCGATGAAAACCGCCGTCACCGCCAGCACCGGGAGGAAGACCTTGACCCCCTCCTTGGGGTTTTCCCCCTTCCGGTCGATGGTGTACGCGGCGAAGGCGAGGAGGATGAACTTGGAGAGCTCCGACGGTTGGAACGTGAAGACGCGGAGGTTGATCCAGCGGGAGGCGCCGTTCGCCGTATGCCGGATGCCGGGCACGAAGACCAGGAGCAGCAGCCCCAATGTCGCGGCCAGGAGGAACCAGATGCGCCGGCGGTAGAAATCGTAGTCCACCCGCGTCAGCAGGACCGCCAGGGAAGCCCCCAGGACCAGGAAGAGGACCTGGCGCTTGAAGAAGTACGCGGTGTCGTTCCCGAAGCGCGCGGAAGCCCCCGCGGTCACGGACGTCGCACTGAACACCATCACGGTCCCCAGGACCGCCAGGATCAGCGTGCAGAAGAACAGGATCAGGTTCTCGTGCCGTTTGCCGATGGTCATCCCGCGAGCTCCTCCACGGCCTTGCGAAACGCCTGGCCCCGCTCCTCGAAGTTGCGGAACTGGTCGAAGCTGGAGCAGGCCGGCGACAGGATCACGACGTCCCCCGGCCGGGCAAGCCCGGCGGCCTTCCGCACGGCCTCGGCGAGGGTCTCGACCACCGCGAGCGGCGAGGCGCCGGACAGCTCGCGCTCCATCCTTCCGCGGGCTTCCCCGAAGAGGACCGCGGCGCGGGCCCTGCGGCGCAGCGGCTCCCGCAGCGGCCGGAAGTCGATCCCCTTGTCCTTCCCCCCCGCGATCAGCACGACCGGCTCCGAAAATCCTTCCAGGCACTTCAGCACCGCGCCGACGTTGGTTCCCTTGGAATCGTTGAACCAGGAGACGTTCCGGACCTGCCGGACGAACTCCACGCGGTGCGGCAATCCCGGGAAGGCCTCGAGGGCCTCGCGCACCGCCTCCGGGGGAACGCCGATCCGCCGCGCGGCCGCGATCGCGGCCATCGCGTTTTCGACGTTCTGCGTCCCCCGGATCCGCAGCAGCGACCTCGAGTACCGCTCTTCCCGCCCGCCGGCTCGATAGACGATCTCCTCACCGTCGAGGGACACCCCCTCGGGGAGGAGCCGCGCCAGGGAGAACGGGACCTTCTCCGCCCGGATCCGTCCGGCGCGGGCGGCCACCTCCGGATCGTCCGCGTTGATGACGGCCAGGTCGGTCGCCCCCTGGTTCCTGAAGAGCGCCATCTTCGTCTCGGCGTACTCGGCGAAATCCCGGTACCGGTCGCTGTGATCCTCCGTGAGGTTCAGGAGGAGCCCGACCTTCGGGCGGAACGCGTCGATCGATTCCAGTTGGAAGCTGGACACCTCGACCACGCCCCAGTCGAACGGCTCTCCGGCGGCGGCGGCGAGAGGCGTCCCCAGGTTTCCCCCGACGAACACGCGGGGGAAGGCGCGCGACGCCATGTCTCCCAGAAGCGTCGTCACGGTCGACTTGCCGTTCGTCCCCGTGACGGCCGCCACGCTGCCCCGGAATCTCCGGAACCCGAGCTCGAGCTCCCCCCACACCATCGCACCCGACCGGGCGAGGGCTTCCCGGGGAAGCTTCGATGACGGCACTCCCGGCGACAGGACGACGAGGTCCACGCCCATCGCCGCCTTCTCGGTCATCCGCCCGTGGAGAAACGCGACCTGCGGCGGGATCCCCGTCCCGAGGGACCTCTCCACCGCCTCCTTCGGGCGTTCGTCCAGGAGGGTCACGCGCGCACCCTCCCGCAGCAGGAGCAGCGCCGCAGCGGCTCCCGACTTCCCGGCGCCCACCACGAACACGTTTTTCTTCTCGAAGGAATCCATCTCACCGGATCTTCAGCGTGCTGATCGCCAGCAGCGCCAGGATGATCGAGATGATCCAGAACCGGACGATGATCTTCGGCTCGGCCCACCCCTGGAGCTCGAAATGATGATGGATCGGCGCCATGCGGAAGATCCGCTTCCGGGTGGTCTTGTAGGAGTACACCTGCACGATCACCGAAAGGGCTTCCATGACGAACACGCCGCCGACCAGCGCCAGGACGATCTCCTGCTTCACCATGACGGCCACCACCCCCAGCGCCGCGCCGATGGAAAGGGAGCCCGTGTCCCCCATGAACACCTGGGCCGGGTAGGTGTTGAACCAGAGGAAGCCGATCCCGGCGCCCGCCATCGCGCCGCAGAAGATGGTCAGTTCCCCCGCCCCCGGCACATACGGAATCTGGAGGTAGCTGGCGATCTTGATGTGGCCCGCCAGGTAGGCGAACAGCATGTAGGTGCCCGCCGAGATGATCGACGGCCCGATGGCGAGTCCGTCGAGGCCGTCCGTCAGGTTCACGGCGTTGGATGCCCCGACGATCACCAGGATGATGAACGGGATGTAGAACGCCCCCAGGCTGGGATTCATCTTCTTGAAGAAGGGGATGGTGACGTTGGGCTGGATGCCGATGTCCAGGTAGATCAGCGTCGCCGCCACCGCCGCCAGGGCGAACTGGAAAAGAAGCTTCTTCCTCGGGGAGAGCCCTTTCGGGTCCTTCCGGATCACTTTCTTGAAGTCGTCGACGAACCCAATCGCGCCGAACCCCACGGTCACGAACACCGCGATCCAGATGTAGGGGTTCCCCAGGTTGGCCCACAGGAGGGTCGGAATCACGGAGGCCAGCACGATGAGCAGCCCGCCCATCGTGGGCGTTCCCTCCTTCGAAAGGTGGCTCTCCGGCCCGTCCCTCCGGATGACCTGCCCGATCTGGTGCGAACCCAGCTCCCGGATGAGCCAGGGGCCGATGACGAAGCACAACAGCAGCGCGGTGATCGCGGCGTAGATCGTGCGAAAGGTGATGTATCGGAATACGTTGAAAAAGGAGTAATCCGCGTGAAGCGGAAAGAGAAGGTGATAGAGCATCGTCCGTCAGGCCCATATCCTTTCGATCTCGTCGGCGATCTCCTCCAGGCGCATCCCGCGGGACCCCTTGACCAGAACGATATCCCCCTCGCGCAGGGCGTTCCCGACCATCGTCTTGAGGCGCTCCCGGTCCCCGGTATGCGCCACCGTTTCGGGATCCATCCCTCCCTCGAGCGCGCCCCGGGCGGTTTGCGCCGATAGCTCGCCGAAGGTGAACAGGAGGTCCAGCCCGGATCCGGCGGCGAGGTGGCCGATGCGGAAATGGGAGGATGCCGAGACCTCGCCGAGCTCCAGCATGTCCCCCAGGACGGCCACGGCGCGCCGGTTTCCGCGAAGGATCTTCAGGTTGCGGATAGCGGCTTCCGTCGATGCGGGGTTCGCGTTGTAGCTGTCGTCCAGGAGCAGCCCGCCGCCCCTGAGCGGAACGGGGTGAAACCGCCCCCGCACGGATTCGTGCGAGGAAAACCCCTCCGCCAGGTCGGCCGGCCGGAGCCCCAGGACGTATGCGGCTGCCGTGGCCGCCAGCGCGTTCATGAGATGGTGTTCGCCCGTCACCGGCAGGGAGGAGGTGAATTCGCCGGAGGGGGTACGGATGGCGATTTGCATCCCGTGGTCGTCCATCGAGAGGATCCGGCCCGAAAACTCGTTGAGGGCGACGCCGTAAAAGATCTTCCTCGCCTTGCAGCGCCCCCCCTCCCGCAGGACCCGCAGGTCGGTCGCGTTCACCACCGCGGTCCCGGACTCCGGGAGGGCGCGGAACAGGTCCCCCTTCTCGCGCGCCACCCCTTCCAGGTTCCCGAGCCCTTGCAGGTGCGCGGGAGCGATATTGGTGATGATCCCCACGTCGGGAGCCGCGATCTGCGCCAGGCGGGCGATCTCCCCGGGCTGGTTCGATCCCATTTCCAGGACCGCGGCGTCGTGCCGGCAGGAAAGCTCGAGCAGCGTCAGCGGCATTCCGATCAGGTTGTTCCGGTTCCCGATGTTCTTGAGGACGTTCCTTCCCGGCGAGAGGAGGCCGGCCAGCATCTCCTTCGTGGAGGTCTTCCCCGAGCTTCCCGTGATTCCCACGAGCGGGATCCCCCGATGTCGCTCCCGATGCGCGTGCGCCAGGTCGCCCAGGGCCTCCACCGGGTTCCGCACGACGAACACGGCCTTTTCCGAAATGACCGTGGAGGGAATTTTCGCCGCTCCCTCCTCGGACACGATGGCCGCCAATGCGCCATTCCGGAACGCCGCTTCGACGAAGTCGGCGCCGTCCGACCGTTCGCCCGGCAGGGCGATGAACAGGCCGCCCGGCGTCACCTCGCGGCTGTCGGTCGTGACCGTCCCGATCGGCGTCCGCGCCGGGATCTCCCCCTCCGCCCGAAGCGGCTGGATCGCCCCGAAGACTTCCTCGAGGGTCATCCTACCCGTCGGCGGCAAGCATGCCCCGGACGATTTCCCGGTCGTCGAACGGCAGACTCCGGTCCCCGATGATCTGTACATTCTCATGTCCTTTCCCGGCGATCGCCACCGTGTCGCCCGGCCGCGCCATCGTCAGCGCATGCTGGATCGCCGCCCTCCTGTCGGGAATCACCACGAAATATCCGTCCTCCCAGGCCACGTCTCCCCGCGCCTCGAGAAACCCTTCCGAACGCAGGCCCGGCAGGATATCCGAGAGGATCGCCACCGGGTCCTCGTTGCGGGGATTGTCGGAGGTGACGACGACGACGTCCGAGCGCAATGCCGCGATCCGTCCCATCTGCGGCCGTTTTCCCCGGTCCCGGTTCCCGCCGCATCCGAAAACGGTGATCAGGCGGCCGCCCCCCAGCCCCTGGAGCGTCGACAGGACCACATCCATCCCTTCGGGGGTGTGGGCGTAGTCGACGTAGATCTGCACGCCGCGCTCGTGGGGGATCTTCTCCATCCTGCCCGGGATCACGGGGAGCCGCTCCACCCCCTCCCGGACCGCATCGTTGGGGATCCCGAGGAGCCGGGAGGCGCAGACAGCCGCCATTACGTTAGATGCGTTGTAGGAACCGACGAGCCGGGTGCGCAGGTCCAGGTCCCCCCAAGGCGTCCGGAGCGACAAGCGCGTCCCCTCGAAGGACATCTCCACGCTGCGGGGATGCACCGACCGGGTCCCCAGGAATCCATAGGTCAGCGCGTCGGGAAATTCGCGCGAAAGCCTTGCGCCGTAGGGATCGTCACCGTTGATCGCGATCCCCGGCCGCTTCCCCCCGGCGGGGAGGAACTCCCGGAAGAACCGCGCCTTGGCGGCGAAATACGACTCCATGTCGCCGTGGAAATCGAGGTGGTCCCGGGTGAGGTTGGTGAACACGCCCGCGTCGAACCGCACCCCGGCGATCCTTCCCTGGGCGGCGCTGTGGGAGGACACCTCCATCAGGAGATGGGTGACGCCGCGGGAGGCCGCTTCCGCCATCACTTCCTGGAGCTCGTGGGGAAAGGGGGTCGTGAGACCCGTTCGGAGGACCTCCTGTCCCACACGGTAGTTGATGGTGCCGATCACCGCGGTTTTGCGGCCCGCCGCGGCGAGGATCGACTCCAGAAGGTAGGTCACCGTCGTCTTTCCGTTGGTCCCCGTCACTCCGACCACCGCGAGCCGCGCGGAAGGGTCCCCGTGGAAATTCGCCGCAGCCTTCGGCAGGGCGGCGGACGTGGAGGCCACCCGGACCGTGGGAAGCGGCGAGGAGGGGACCTCCCGCTCGACCAGGGCCGCCGCGGCGCCCGCCTGGGCCGCCTGCCCGAGGAACGCGTGGCCGTCCGAGCGCTCCCCGCGGATGGCGACGAACAGATCGGCTTTCCGGACCTTCCGGGAATCGATCGAGATGCCGCCGACATCGATCGCGCCGTGCGGCGTCGGTTCCGCCTCCAGGGTTGCCAGGACTTCCGATAGCCTCATCCCTTCTCTCACCGCCCGCCGAAGGTCACGGTGCATGCTGTGCCGGGGACGAGGAGCTGGCCGGGAGCGGGCGCCTGGAGCCGCACCACCCCGGTCCCGACCAGGTTGAGCTTGACCGAGTACCGCCCCATCACGTCGACGACCCGTCCCATGCTCAGCCCCCTCAGGTCCGGCATCACCATCGAGCTCTCCCCGGGCGACGTGGACACGCGGGTCAGCGCGATCCCTCCCGCCTTCTTCGGCGCCCTCTCCCCGCTCGCCACGGCCTGGGCGACCGGCTCCGTGGGCGAAATCCCCAGGTAATAGGCGGTCTTCACGGCGATCTGGTTGAATGCGGGGGCGGCGACCACCCCGCCGTACACCTGCCCCTTCGGCTCGTCGATGACCACCAGGATCATGAGTTCCGGGTCCTGGAGCGGCAGGAACCCGACGAAGGAGGAGACCATCTTGTTCGGCGAGTATCTTCCCGTCCCCACCTCGACCTTCTGCGCCGTCCCCGTCTTCCCGCCGACGAGGAATCCCTTGATGCGCGCCTGCGTCCCCGTTCCGTTCTCCTGGACGACCAGCCCCATCATCTCCCGCATCTGCTCCGAGGTCTTCGGGGAGAGGACCCGCCGCAGCTCCTGCGGCTCCCCCCGGTAGACGACCTTCCCCTCGGGGTCGCGGATCTCCCGGACGATGTACGGCTTCATCACCTTTCCGCCGTTGACCACCGCGGACATCGCCGAGACCATCTGGAGGGGCGTCACCGAGATCCCCTGGCCGAAGGACACCGTGGCGCGGCGGATCCCCTTGAATCCGCTTTTCGGGGGGAGGATCCCGCCGACTTCCCCGACCAGCTCGATGCCGGTCTTCGTGCCGAACCCGAATGCCCGGATCATGTCGTAGAAGCGTTCCGGCTCCATCCGCTCGCTCACCTTGGAGGCCCCGATGTTGCTCGAGTACTTGAGCACCTCCGGCACGGTCAGCCACCCCTTCCCGTGCACGTCGTGGATCACCCTGCCCGCGTAACGGTAGGAGCCGTTTTCGCAGAAGACCTTCTCCGAGGTCTTCACGCTCCCGGTTTCCAGGGCGGAGGACATCGTGAACACTTTGAACGTGGAGCCCGGCTCGTAGGTGTCGGTGAGGGCGTGGTTCTTTCGGGCTTCGGGGACGGCGCCGGACGGCGTATTGGGGTTGTAGGTGGGAAGCGACGCCATCGCGAGGATCTCGCCGGTCTTCGGCTGCATCACCAGGGCGACTCCCCCCCTCGCGCTGTACCTGGCGACGGCCTCCCGGAGCTCGCTCTCGGCGACGTGCTGGACGTTCCGGTCGATGGTCAGCCACACCGAGTTTCCCTGGGAGTTCACCTCCACCGGCGTCGTCGAGGGAACGATGACGCGTCCGCGCGCATCCCGCTCGCACATGAGAAACGCCCGCTCGCCGCGCAGGTACTTGTCCAGCGAGAGCTCGACCCCCTCGATCCCCGCGCTGTCCAGGTCGGTGAAGCCGAGGAGGGAGGAGGCCAGCTCCCGGTTGGGATAGAACCGCTTCGGCTCCTCCACGACCCCGATGCCGTCCTCTTCCCCGCGCCCCTTCCCCGTTCCCTGCGCCTCGCGGATCTCCTTGACGATCTCCTCGGCTGCCGACGAAGGCATCTGGCGCTTCACCCAGAGGAAGCCCTTCTTCGAGGCGAGCTGCTTCCGGAGATCCGGAGCGGGACGGGAGATCCGCCGGGACAGGATGGCCGCCGCCGCCTCCGCCGATTTGAGCTTCGCGGGCTGCACGAAAATGGATTTCGTGGCGACGCTGACCGCAAGCTCGTTGCCGGTCCGGTCCAGGATCGCACCGCGCTTCGGCACGAGGGGGATTTTCACGCCATACTGCCTGGCCCCGCGCTCGCGGATTCCCTGGACGCCCAGGATCTGGATGTGGAACGCCCGGAACACGACGAGCATGTAGACAGCCGCCAGCCCGCCGAGGATGATCCGGGCGCGGGGGCTCATTTCACCCGGATCATCCTCTCCGTCTTCGGGTCGACCATCCGGAGGTCGTTTTTCGCGATCGTCTCGATCCGGACCGGGCTGCGCAGCGTCAGGATCTCGGTTCGCAGCAGGTCCTGCTGCTTCTTGAGGTTCCGCTGCTCTTCGAGAGAGGCCGACACCGCGTACCCCATCCGGTAGTACTGGCCGGAAAGCCACACGTTGAACAACGCCACGCCGAGCATCAGGACGAACAGCGCCGCAAGACGGCGGCGCCTCGGCACCGAGGGGAACACGGGAGCCTCCTTGCGGATCTCCGTGATCATGCAGATGCCGTTTCCGACGATTACTCGTTGCATGCAGATTCCTCCTGTTCCCTTCTGCGGGCGGCGCGCAGTTTCGCGCTCCTGGCCCTTGGATTTTCCCGGATCTCGTCCTCTCCCGGGACGACCGGCTTGCGGGTCATCACCGTGAGAACCGCATGTTCCCCCGTCGACTGCGCGCGGAAGGCCGTCTTCACCAGCCGGTCTTCCAGCGAATGAAAACTGATGATCGCCACCCTCCCGTCCTTCGCCAGGTGCGGCGCGAATCCCTCCAGGAACTCTGAGAGCGATTCCAGCTCCCGGTTGACCGCGATCCGGAGCGCCTGGAACACCCGGGTGGCGGGATGGATGTCGCGCGGCCACGCCTTCCGGGGGATCGTCCGCTTCACGAGATCGGCAAGCTGCAGGGTGCGGTCGATCGGTCCCCGCTGCCTCTCCGATACGACGGCCCTGGCGATCCGGCGGGAAAACCGCTCCTCGCCGAACCGGTAGAAGAGGTCGGCCAGGTCCTTTTCCCTCGCCTTCCGGAGTATGTCGCGCGCGGTCGGAACCGGTTCGCCGGGGTCGCGCCGCATGTCCAGCGGACCGTCTTCCCGGAACGAGAACCCACGGGACGGGTCGTCCAGCTGGAGGGAAGAGATCCCGAGATCCAGGAGCATCCCGTGGAACGGGAGGCCGCCGGCCGCCTCCCGGAGCCTCGGCAGGTCCGCGTAATCCGCGTGGACCAGGCGGACGGCCGGGAGCCCCTGAAGCCTCTCCGCGGCCACGGACAGCATCCCGGGATCCGCATCGGCGCAGACCAGGATGCCGCGCGGCCCGATCCTTCGCGCGATCTCCGCCGCGTGTCCGCCGGCGCCCGCCGTGCCGTCCAGGAACACCTCCCCGGGTGCAGGGGAAAGCAGTCTCAACGTCTCTTGTAAAAGAACGGGGAGATGACCCGCAAACAACGAATCAGATCCTCAGCGACTTGATCTCCCGCTCCAGCTCGGGATCCTCGAACCCTTCCTTCTCGAACCGGCCGATCTCCTCCATCCATTTTTCCCGCGACCAGATCTCGAAGCGGTTCGGCATCCCCGTGATGACGAGATCCTTTTCCAGGCCCGCGTATTCGCGGAGAGAAGGGGGGACCAGGATCCTGCCCTGCTTGTCCGGCACGACCTCCACGGCCCCGCCGACAAAGAACCGAAGAAAGGTGTTGAGCTTCCTGTCGACGCTGGAGACGGCGGAGAGCTTCTCCTCGATCCGCGCCCAGTCGTCGGCCGGATACGCATAGATGCAGCCCGAGTAATTGGTGATGACGAAGGCTTCCTGGCCCGTTTCCTGGAGCCTCTCCCGGAAGGGGGCGGGGATGTTCACCCTGCCCTTCGGATCGATGGTATATTCGAAACGTCCCCGGAAAATCATAGTGGCCGCTTAAACCCACCTTTCCCCACAATTACCCACCTGCGGCCATTTTAATGATAAACCGGATAGTGTCAAGCATTTATTGCGGAAAACCGTAGGGAAGGGAAAACTAAAAAGTCGTTTTGTTATACCATGCGCATGTCGGCGTGACGATTACGGTATTTTGCAAAAAAGGGGGGCCGTTGCGGCCCCCCCCGCAACCTTCAACCAAGCTGCTTGAAGAAGTCGTTCCCCTTGTC